>JAZPZS010000136.1:0-3953 GCA_045544835.1 Bacteroidaceae bacterium
ACCGTTTGCCGAGGGAGGACCCTCATAGAACACAAACGAGGGGCATCCCTCACGTTCGGTCATACTCTTGGTAAACACATCCTTCTCATCCCAGGCCTTCAGCACCTCTTTGTTTACATCCGAGAGGTTCAGCTGGCCATATTCGGTAAATTTCTTGTCCATATCGTGCGTATATTATATACCTATTTTAATTAAGGGGACAAAATTAGTGCAAACCGAACGGATATGCAAATTTATTTAATCATATTTTCTTCCTAGTCACCCGGCTGAGATTTAAGCAAACTTACCTCCGCACTCGTACCTGTGCCAGTTGCAATTTTCCGAGGCGAAGCTTATCTTCCAGTCCACGCAGAAGGCAAAAAAGAACAACAATAGGCACATGAGCGAACGTAAAACCATGCTCGCATGGGCTTTACCTTGCGAAAAGGTGTTGAGCAAAGCTAGGCGAGCGGAGAACAAAATAGTTTGAATTATTTTTTTATTCTCCATGCTTGTTGTATCTTTGTACATTATATGGATTTTGAACTCGTATCTGACTATCAGCCCATGGGCGACCAGCCCGAAGCCATCGCACAGCTCACCGAAGGAGTGCTGAGCGGTGTGTCTGCACAGACATTGCTTGGCGTGACGGGTTCAGGCAAGACATTCACCATTGCCAATATCATCAAGAATGTCAACAGGCCTACGCTGATATTGAGCCACAACAAGACGCTGGCCGCCCAGCTCTACAGCGAGATGAAGAGTTTCTTCCCCAACAATGCCGTAGAGTACTACGTGTCGTACTACGACTACTACCAGCCCGAGGCATACATACCCTCTACCGATACGTATATAGAGAAGGACCTTGCCATCAACGACGAGATCGACAAGCTGCGCCTGCGGGCTACCTCGGCCCTGCTCTCGGGGCGCAAGGATGTGATTGTGGTGTCGTCGGTCTCCTGTATCTATGGTATGGGCAATCCTGCCGAGTTCTACAACAGCATGATAGAGGTACACGTGGGCATGAAGCTCGACCGCAACGTGCTGCTGCGCCGCTTGGTCGACAGCCTCTACGTGCGCAACGACCTTGACCCTGGGCGTGGCAACTTCCGTGTCAAGGGCGACACGGTGGATATATACCTGGCCTACGCCGATGATGCACTGCGCATACAGTTTTGGGACGATGAGATCGATGCCATCGAGGAGATTGACCCCGTGAGTGGCATACGCATGCACTCATACGACGCCTACAAGATATACCCCGCTAACCTCTTCATGACCAGCAAGGAGAGCACGCTGCAGGCCATCTATCAGATTGAGGATGACCTCGCCCGTCAGGTCGAGTACTTCCGTGAGATAGGCAAGCCCCTTGAGGCCAAGCGCCTGCACGAGCGCGTCACCTATGATATGGAGATGCTGCGCGAGCTGGGCCACTGCTCGGGTATCGAGAACTATTCGCGCTACTTTGACGGACGCGAAGCCGGTACTCGTCCCTACTGCCTGCTCGACTTTTTCCCGAAGGATTACCTGATGGTCATCGACGAGAGCCACGTGAGTGTGCCACAGATACATGCCATGTATGGTGGCGACCGTGCCCGCAAGATTAACCTCGTGGAGTATGGTTTCCGTCTGCCGGCGGCCATGGACAACCGTCCCCTCAAGTTCGAGGAGTTTCAGGAGATGACAAACCAAATCATCTACGTCAGTGCCACACCTGCCGACTACGAGCTGGTGCAGAGCGAGGGAGTTGTCGTGGAGCAGGTGATTCGTCCTACGGGATTGCTCGACCCTGTCATCGACGTTCGCCCCAGCCTCAACCAGATTGACGACCTCATGGAGGAGATACTGGTGCGTGCCGAGCGCGACGAACGTACACTGGTAGTCACCCTCACCAAACGCATGGCCGAGGAGCTTACGGAATACCTGCTCAATCACCAGGTGCGCTGCAACTATATCCATAGCGATGTAGACACCATGGAGCGTGTGGAGATAATGAATGCCCTGCGCCGTGGTGAGTACGACGTGCTTGTCGGTGTGAACCTCTTGCGCGAAGGCCTCGACCTCCCCGAAGTGTCTCTCGTGGCCATCCTTGATGCCGACAAGGAGGGATTCCTGCGCAACCATCGCTCACTGACACAGACGGCAGGTCGTGCTGCCCGTAACGTCAATGGCCGTGTCATCATGTATGCCGACAAGATTACGGAGAGCATGGAGAAGACCATCAACGAGACCAACCGCCGCCGCGAGAAGCAGCTCGCCTACAACGAGGCCCACGGCATCACGCCGAAGCAGATACAGAAAGAAATCAGGAATCAATTGACAATGGACAATGGACAATTGACAATGGACGCTACCATGCCCAGCAACGAAAGTAGCCATAATTATCAATTGTCAACTGTCAATTCTCAATTGGGAAAAGCCGCCGACCCCATCGTGGAATACATGTCGCGTAGTCAGTTGGAGAAGAGCATTGCCCGTACACGCAAGCTTATGCAGGAGGCAGCCAAGCAGCTCAACTTTGCCGAGGCAGCCCAGTACCGCGACGAGATGTTCCGATTGGAGGAGATACTGAAAGGCAAGATTCAATAACAGATATTATATACGAAATCATAAACATTAAATCATATAACAATGACAAATTTACTATTCATCGGAAGTATCGGATTTCAGGAAATCCTGCTTGTAGCCCTTATCGTACTGCTATTCTTCGGCGGAAAGAAGATACCCGAACTCATGAAAGGCCTCGGCAAAGGCGTGAAGAGTTTTAAGGATGGCATGAAGGGAGAAGACGTTGACGATAACGTCAACGCTGACGAGAAGAAAGAGTAAAGGAATATTGACCTTCGACTGTAGACTGTTGACCGTTGACTCTAAAGAAAAATGACCTTTTGGGACCATCTTGACGAGCTACGCGGAGTCATCATCAAGATACTCATCGCTATCGTAGCGCTCATGGTCATCTCTTTCCTGTTCAAGGAGGAGGTGTTCAGCATTGTGCTAGCCCCCAAGAATTCCGATTTCGTGCTGTATCAGCTGTTGCAACGGATTGCCGACGGTGTAGGCATCACCTCATTCCATCTCGACGACTTCAACATCGAGTTGATAAGCACCCAGTTGGCCTCACAGTTCATCACCCATATGAAAATGGCCTTCAACTGCGGAGTCCTGCTATCCTCGCCCTACATTCTCTACCAACTGCTACGTTTCGTCACACCAGCCTTATATGAGAACGAGCGACGCTACGCCGTCCCTGTTGTCACATGGGGATATCTATTATATCTATTGGGAGTCCTGCTATGCTACTTCATCATCTTCCCTCTCGCCATCCGCTTTCTTGGCACCTATCAGGTGAGCAGCGATGTGCCCAACCTCATCACCCTTGACTCCTATATCTCTACACTTGTCACTATGAGTCTACTGATGGGGCTCATGTTCGAGCTTCCCATCCTCTGCTGGCTGTTTGCCAAGTTAGGCTTCATCAGTTCCACCTTTTTGCGCAAGTACCGCCGCCACGCCTTCATCATCATCCTCATCATCGGCACCATCATCACCCCCACTTCGGATGTCTTCACCCTATTGCTTGTCTCTATTCCTATATACATATTATACGAAGCGAGCATCGGAGTCGTGGCCTTGACAGTCAAGGAATAGCATTCCCTTAAGACGGGTATTTCACACTTCATATAAAAAACTTTGCAAATGGCGAGGAAGAGCCTCCTGAACATGTATTATTTATAACTATAACACACTATGTCATTACTCAACCACCTATTCGGCAACGCCTCAGAAGTCAACATCAACGAGCTGAAGAACGAGTTTGGCGACATACTCATCCCCGAAGAAGATATTGTTGCTGCCTTTCGTATCTTTCGCGACAAGTGGGTCTTCACCAACAAACGGCTGATTATGCTCGACGTGCAAGGCGTCACGGGAAGCAAACGCGACTATCACTCCGTGCCCTACCACTCGATAGA
>JAZPZS010000137.1:0-19802 GCA_045544835.1 Bacteroidaceae bacterium
GTTTACCGATGCCATGCCCTTCGACGAGGTGGACGTGGTGTTCTTCTGCTTCGGTCACGGCAAGAGCGAGCAGTTCTTGCAGGAGCACACCATCCCTGCTCACGTGAAGATTATCGACCTGGCGCAGGACTTCCGCATCGCTGCACCTACCCACGACTACGTGTACGGACTGCCCGAGATACACAAGGCGCAGATACAGCAGTGCCAGCATCTGGCCAACCCGGGGTGCTTTGCCACCTGCATACAGCTGGGTCTGCTGCCCTTGGCCAAGGCGGGACTGCTCACCCACGACGTGGCAGTGAATGCCATCACCGGCTCTACGGGTGCAGGGCAGAAGCCTGTGGGCACCACGCACTTCAGCTGGCGCACCGACAATATGAGTATATATAAGGTGTTCACCCACCAGCATCTGCACGAGATACGCCAGTCGCTCACCGAGCTGCAGGGCTCACTGGATGCCTCCATCGACTTCATCCCCTACCGTGGCGACTTTGCCCGCGGCATCTTCTGCACCGAGGTGGTGAAGTTCGACGGTGCTGAGGGCACACCCACCAACCCTACAGCCGAGCAGTTGGCCGAGATGTACCGCACCTTCTATGCCGATGCCGCCTTCACACACTACGTGGACAAGGCACTCGACCTGAAGCAGGTGGTCAACACCAACAAGGCACTCGTACACATCGACAAGTTTGGCAACAAAGCCGTCATCACCTGCATCATCGACAACCTCCTCAAAGGTGCCGTAGGCCAGGCCGTACAGAACATGAACCTGATGTTCGGCGTTGACGAATGCTGCGGACTTGGACTGAAGTCCTCTGCGTTCTAAATTGAAAATTGAGAATTGAAAATTGAAAGTTCGTGCAAGCGAGCGAAAAGCGAGTGTACTTGCGTTTTCTCAGCGAGCACAGCCGAAGTTCAACGAAGTCAAAATTGAAAGTTGGCCTCCGAATTAAATAGGAGCAAACCACATGCCACGCACAACAAACGACAATATCGTTCATGACAAAAGCAAGGCTTTTGCTATACGTATCATACGCTTTGTGCGCTACTTGCAAACTGAAAAGAAAGAGTATGTACTCTCCAATCAGATATTGCGTAGCGGAACAAGCATAGGAGCCAATGTACGTGAAAGCAAGAATGCACAAAGTGCTGCCGACTTCGTCAATAAGTTATCCATCGCCCTCAAAGAAGCCGACGAGACAGCATACTGGATAGAGCTGCTGTTTGAGAGCGACACAATAGACCAAACTATATTCAATTCTCTTTACAACGACAACAAAGAATTAATTGCCTTACTGACATCAATAATAAAGACTACAAAGAATAATAATTAATCGAATTTTGAGATTGGAAATATCAACATGGAGGAAAGACTCCGGAGGCAAATAATTTTCAATTCTCAATTTTCAATTTTCAATTAATTAAAGATGAATCTCTTCAACGTATATTCCCTCTATCCCGTAGAGCCCGTGCGCGGCAAGGGCAGCTACGTTTACGATGCCCAAGGCACCGAGTATCTGGACCTCTATGGTGGCCATGCCGTCATCTCCATAGGCCATGCCCATCCGCACTACGTGCAGATGATCAGTGAGCAGGTGGCCCGACTGGGCTTCTACTCCAACTCTGTGGAGAACAGTCTGCAGCAACAGTTGGCCGACCGTCTGGGTCGCCTCTCGGGCTACGACGACTACAGCCTCTTCCTCTGCAACTCGGGTGCCGAGGCCAATGAGAACGCCATCAAGCTGGCATCGTTCCACAACGGCAAAGCCAAGGTGCTGGCCTTCGGCAAGGCATTCCACGGACGCACCTCGGGTGCTGTGGCCGCTACAGACAATCCCAAGATCAATGCCCCCTTCAACCGCACGACCAACGTGGAGTTCGTGCCGCTGGGCGATGCCGAGGCCGTAGAGCAGAAGCTCAAGACGGGCGAGTTCTGTGCCGTCATCATCGAGGGCATACAGGGCGTGGCAGGTATCCACTGCCCCTCACCGGAGTTCTTGCGCCAGCTGCGCGAGCTCACCACACAGTATGGCGTGTCGCTCATCCTCGACGAGATACAGTCGGGCTACGGACGCACGGGCCAGTTCTTTGCCCACCAGATTGCCGACATACGCCCCGACCTCATCACCATGGCCAAGGGCATGGGCAACGGCTTCCCCATCGGCGGCGTGCTCATAGCACCGCACTACACCTCCTGGCCCGGCATGCTGGGCACCACCTTCGGTGGTAACCATCTGGCATGTGCAGCAGCCATCGCTGTGCTCGACGTGTTTGCCGAGGAGAACCTCGTGAAGAATGCAGCCGAGGTGGGTGCATACCTCATCGACGAGCTGAAGAAGATACCCCAAATCAAGGAGGTACGCGGACGCGGCTTGATGATAGGTATCGAGATCGAGGGCTCAGCATCGGACTTCCGCAAGCGACTGCTCTTCGAGAAGCACATCTTCACCGGTGGCGCTGGCGTGTCAACCGTACGCCTGCTTCCCGCACTGGGCATCAGCAAGGCACAGGCCGACGTGTTCCTCGCCGCATTCAAGGAACTGATTAAGAGCTGATAGGAGAGACAATATACCCGCCTTTTTCGCGAGTAAACTGTATCAGTCGTCTGAATAGAGGAATGGTGGCGAGCAACTGCGGGTTACCCACCATGAAGAGGTGTTGGCGGGCGCGTGTCATCACGACATTGAGTTTGCGGTCAATCGTCAGGCCATTATCTATAAATACATTCTCGGTAAGGAAGTCAAGACCGGCTTGGTCATCTACGGTAAACCCATAGATGATGACATCGCGCTGGCTCCCTTGAAAGCGCTCTACGGTATCTATCGTGATGTCGCGCAACATCTCCTCGCCATACTGTTCAATAGCCCGCCTTACGGCAGCTATCTGGTTGCGGTAGGGCACAATGATGCCTATTGTATGGTTGGGTGAGAAGTGCGTTTCATACCTTTTGAACACTTGATGGGTGATAGCAGCTATGGTTGCGGCCTCCGGGAGATTGGTCTTGCCTCTTTCGGGAGCGTTTTGCGCGTCTGCTTCAGGTGGCACTTGTGCGACAAACGTCACGCGGTGGGCAAAGAGATGGGGCGATGTCATAGGACCATCGATAGCTTCGGTTTGAGCTGAAGTAACTTCAGTGAGCATACCTCCATAGAATTCAATGTTAGGGAACTGGGCTATATCACGGTGCATGCGTCCTTGTCGACATAGCATGTAAGTGATGGCTGTATGCGTTCTATAGCGTTTGAGCATACGCTCGAAGAGCGATTGGCGGCAGTCGGTGAGCATGGCATCGTGGAGCAGTGGCTCATCGATGCGTGATTCCTCGGATGGCTGTTTGACCACTGCTGGCAATTGCTTGTGGTCACCTATGAGGACGAAGCGGCTTACGGCTGGAGTATCGCCATGCATGGCAGCCATGATGCCGATGAGATGAGGTTCGAGTAGCTGTGAGGCTTCGTCGATGATGGCCAGTGTGAACTGCTTGAGGGCAAAGATATTGATGTGGGAGTTGATGGCGGTAGTGGTGCATACTATGATGCGGGACTTTTCGATGTGCTTGCGTACCTCACCGAGCGATAGGCTGTTGCTGACCTTGGTGTCGAGCAGGTAGGGATGGTATTCCGCTGGACAGTTGTGCGGATTGCCCAAACGAATGAAGTCGAGGCCGGCATCTGCCAGCTTGCTGCATATCTCGTCGACTGCTCTGTTGGTGTAGGAGAGTAGGAGTATCGATGAGGAGGGATCGGCAAGGAATTCTTCGCGCAGTACCGACATCAGCCCAAAGGAGGTCTTCCCCGTGCCTGGAGGCCCAATGATAAGGAACAGCTCGCGTGATTGGCGGGCGCGCAGTGCCAGCTCGTTGAACTCACCATAGTCGCCGATGAGGCGTATGCCGGTGTCTACTTTCGGCTCCCGGCGTAGCAGCAGCAGGTCTCTGCGATCTTTGGGCATGGAGAGGAAGGCTTGTACGGCACGGTACTGAGAGGCAAACGAGGAGTCCATGAGGTCGTGCTCGATGGCCCAATCCTTGTCTGTGTCGCGCAAAAATACGTGAGCGTCGGATTGCGGGGCACGCAGAATGAGGGTGAGGGTGCTCGCGGTAAGTTCTGTAATGGTGCACCTGAAAACGATACCTTGCCGTACATCGGGCACGTTGTCCTTAGGGTAGGGGTAGAGTATTACGATATCGCCTGTGCGAAAGTTACACATGTGCATGTCGTGGTCCTCGCTGAAGGCCAATGTCACGGAAGATACTTTACCGATGTGTCCTGTCTGTGGAGAGAGTAGCTGAAGGTGGTCACAGATGTTTCCCTTCTGATACTTTTCCTGTAGTGTGTCGTGCCACTTCTCGGCAAACCCGTAGTCGCCATGGGTGGCGGAACCAATCTTGGCATGGAGGTGCTCGTTGGCGATGAAGGTCATGAAGCGGTGCCAATAGGCACGCTCTTGTGGGTCGGCACTCTTTAGTGGCTGTAGCAACTGCTCAATCTGTGGCTTCTGATACCTGCTCCATAGAGTCGAGGCGATGTTTTGCTCGTTCAGTTCTTCGGCATCGAGGTGTTCCAATATACCGATTCCTCCATGGGCATAGGTGTACTCGGCCCAGACGATATGGTTGCGTATCTTCATGGCCTCGCGCAGCAATGATTCGGAAGTGTCGAGTTCGAGAAGCGACTGAGGATACTTGGAATAGAGTAGGAAGGTGCGTGTGTGTCTACCGTTGCGCAGGTATTGTTCCCTATAGTTGTATCGTATTACGGCTTCGTAGAGCACCATTTGCATGTAATGCTTGGCTTGCTCCGTGGGGGTATCGGGATGTCGTTGAGGCCATCCGCAGCGTCCGGCTTTCTGTTCGATGAGCACGGAGCAGTCTGTTTGGAGGAAGTCCATACGCCCCTGTATGCCCAATATTTCAGAGAAGAATGAGGGCTCCAGGATGATGTCACTGCTGTTGAACGAGGATACCTCTTGAGGGAGCACGGTGCTGATGGCTTGGTGTATATGCTGTTTCTGTTTGCGCGCATTGTTGTGGAAATCGCTGGCGAGGTCAGCGGTGAGTAGGCTGATGCTGTGTCCTCGGAAGAAGTCCAAAACGCTGTCGCGGTAATCGCGGTCATACATGCCGTGTACCTCCTCGTCGAGCAGTTGTCCTGCAAAGTGGCCAAGAAGGATGGCTTCGGTGCTGGCCGATGGCTTTAGCTTATTGAGCAGATAGGTCAGATGGGAGTGCGAATAGGACTCACAGCATGCTGCTATGGCCGAAACATCAATCAAATAGTCGGGCTCGAAGACGATGAGGCGCGGATACCATATTCCTTCCTTCTGTTGTGCTTCGATGAGGTTGAGTCGGCTCCCTTCGGTCAGTAGGTGGGGTAGGTATTGTTCGTTGGCGTTGTCGTAGAGGTGGGCATGTGCTATGGTGAGTTCGTCCGGTGCATCGCTTGCCATGCCATAAATGTATTGCTCGTCGCAGCGTGTCACACACACGCGCATATGTATACATTGTATTGCCTCGGGGTAGGTCGGTAGCATGTCGTCTCCTTTTATGCTTTTGACGGTTTTAAGGTATGTTGATGATAAGTCCGTCGTAAGCCAGATGTACCTGTGAGGGCAGCTCGGCTGCTGTTTGTGCATGTAGCCCGGCTTCATGGCTCATGTGGATAAGGTAGGTGGTGCGGACTCCTATGCTATGGGCGATGTTGATGGCTTCGCTAATGGTTTGGTGCGATGCATGGGCATGATGGCGCAATCCGTTGATTACGAGTGTGTCGACGCCTTCCAACTCCTGCAATGTGCTTGCTGGTGCTGTGAGCATGTCGGTGATGAATCCTAGCTTTCCTATACGGAAGCCAAGGATCGGGAGCTTGCCGTGTATCACTTGCAGTGGTTTTATCTCTTGGCTCTTGACCATGAAGGGATGTCCCGCCTCTATAGTGTGAAAGTGTAGGCGTGGCACTCCGGGGTACAATACTTCTCGGAAGAAGTAGGGCAGCCGTTCGCGCAGGTGGCGGCAGGTGAGGTCGTCGGCATAGAGGTCGATGTCGTTGAATCGGCAGAAGGGCCGCAAGTCGTCGATGCCTCCAGTGTGGTCGTAGTGTTCGTGGGTGAGCAACACGGCATCCAATCGGTCGAATGGAACGTGCATCATCTGCTCGCGGAAGTCGGGTCCACAATCAATCAGGATGCGTGTATCGTCGGTCTCCACGAGTGCCGACACTCGCAGGCGCCTGTCGCGTGGGTCGGTCGACGTGCATACGGGGCAGCAGCATCCTATTTCGGGTACACCCGTCGAGGTTCCCGTGCCGAGAAAGGTTAATTTCATCTTATATGTAGTTTACTTCGGGTACGATGTGTATGCCGAATTTGTCATAGATGTCGTTGCAGATGCGCTGTGCCAATGTGGCCACTTCGTTGCCCGTGGCATTCCCGAGATTGACGAGTACGAGTGCCTGCCGGTCATGTACGGCGGCACGCCCTAGCGCGCGTCCCTTCCAACCGGTTTGTTCGATGAGCCATCCGGCAGGTACCTTCACGTAGGCGTCGCTGATGGGGTATGAGGGCATGTCGGGGAATGTCTCGTGGAGTGCTTCGTATTGCCTTCGCGGAATCACGGGATTGGTGAAGAAACTACCTGCATTGCCCAATACTTTCGGGTCGGGCAACTTGCTGTCGCGTATGGCTATCACGGCGCGACGCACGGCGCTGAGCGTGGGTGTTCCTTCAGCTTCGACACGGGTGCGCAGGTCACCGTAGTCGAGCTTGAATGTGGGTGACTTGGACAATCTGTACACGACATGAGTGATGATGTATCTTCCACGCAACTCCCGCTTGAATATGGAGTCGCGGTATCCGTAGTGGCACTCCTCGTTGGTGAATGTGCGTTCTGCTCCGTTGAGGTCAAGGGCCTCTACGCGTTCTGTCACATTGCACACCTCTACGCCATAGGCTCCGATGTTCTGTACGGCACTGGCGCCTACCTCACCGGGGATGCCGCTGAGGTTCTCTATGCCGCCAAGCCCATTGCGCACGCAGTAGGCTACCAGGTCGTCCCATACGTATCCTGAGCCAACACGTAGGAGCATGTGTTCGGACGTGTCGTCCACTATGGAGATGTCGCGTATGGCCGAGTGCATCACCAACCCGCTGTAGTCGCTCATAAAGAGGAGGTTGCTTCCTGCTCCTATATGGAGGTACCGCTCACTGTATGGGGCGAAATCATCGGAAATGAGAAAAGTGCGCAACTCATCCGTTGTGGAATACTCTGCGAATAGAGCAGAGCGTACATCCATCCCGAATGTGTTGTGGGCGAGGAGCGGGTAGTCTCTTTTTAGTATCATGTCGGTCGATTTGAAAGACACGTGCCTAGGTCATGGCACGTGTCTCTTGTGGTGTGTGATTGTTTTTTTGATGCAGTGTCAGTTGTGTACGTAGGTACCGATATTCTCTCCGTCGATGACCTTCTTGAGGTTTCCTACGATATCCATATTGAATACGTAGATGGGGAGGTTGTTCTGCTTGCACATGGTGGTCGCCGTGAGGTCCATCACCTTGAGGCCCAGGTTGTAGATCTCGTCATAGGTGATTTCGCTAAACTTGGTGGCTGTGGGGTCCTTCTCGGGGTCGGCGGTGTAGATGCCGTCGACGCGTGTGCCCTTGAGCATTACGTCGGCCTCTATCTCGATGCCGCGTAGCGCTGAGCCGGTGTCGGTGGTGAAGTAGGGGTTACCGGTGCCGCCGCTGAGGATGACCACTTCGCCTGCTTCCATACTGTCGATAGCTTTCCATTTGGTGTAGAACTCGCCGATGGGCTCCATGCGAATAGCTGTGAGCACTCGTGCCTTCACGCCGATGGCTGTGAGCGCAGAGCTCAGCGCCAGACTGTTGATGACGGTTGCGAGCATACCCATCTGGTCACCCTTCACACGGTCGAAGCCCTTACCGGCTCCTGTAAGGCCACGGAAGATGTTGCCACCACCGATGACGATACCTATCTGCACGCCCATGTCGTGAATTTCCTTGATTTGGGTTGCATACTCGCTCAAGCGCTTCTCGTCGATACCGTAACGCTGCTCACCCATGAGGCTTTCGCCACTGAGTTTCAGCAGGATTCTGTTGAACTTTGCCATGTCTGTGATTTTTATATGATAAGTTATACTTTGTTGGCTCCCGATTTTTTGCAAATCTAACGATTTTTGTTCGAAAATCCATCACAAATCCTTAAAAACCTAAAAAAACTTCGGTGCAAAGGAGTAATATCCGTAATTATTCCTATATTTGCATTGCTCAGTAGGCGAATAATCCGATTTCTTAAAGTGTAAAGTTCATGGAAGCGACTAGTGGTAATAGCAACAACGTGCATGCTGAATATATCCAGCGCATCGAGATAGAGGCCTTGTGGGGGCGCAAGCATATCGTATGGAATCTGCGAAGGGATGTCAATATCCTCAGTGGTGTCAACGGTATCGGCAAGTCGACCATCCTCAACAGGGCGGCTATGCAGCTCGACTACCTCACCGGTATCGATGTGAATGCCAAGGAACTGGAAGGCGTAAAGATGATTTTCTACCCCGAGGAGGCCACGACCATACATTTCGATGTGATCCGTAGCTTCGACCGCCCTCTTTTCCATAGTAACTTGGCCGAGAAGATGGCCGACAAGAATGTGAAGACCGAACTCGACTGGCAACTCTATCAACTGCAGCGGCGTTATCTGGACTATCAGGTGAATATCGGTAACCGTATCATCGAGCTCCTCTCGAGCGGCGACCCCGACGGACAACTCAAGGCCGCCGAGGTGTCGTATCCCAAGCGTCGTTTCCAGGACTTGGCCGACGAGCTGTTTGCCGATACGGGTAAGAAGATTATCCGCGGGAAGAACGAAATCATGTTTGAACAGGATGGTGATGAGCTGCTTCCCTATGCGCTCTCGAGCGGAGAGAAGCAGATGTTGGTTATCCTGCTTACTGTCCTGGTGCAGGACAAACGACCCTGCGTGCTCCTTATGGACGAGCCTGAGGTGTCTCTCCATATCGAGTGGCAGCAGCGCATCATCAGCATCATCCGTGAGATGAACCCTCATGCGCAGATTATCCTCACTACGCACTCTCCGGCAGTGATTATGGGCGGTTGGATGGATGCCGTGACTGAGGTGACGGATATTACGGTATAAGTAAGGAGGGAGGTTTTTTCCTATGGCAAGGCGACTCACCGAAAATGTCACGTCACTCTACGTGGAAGCTGCAAATAGCTTGCGCCCCAAGGCGGCGCGCAAGCGTATTGTGGCCTATGTGGAGAGTTATGACGATGTATCGTTCTGGAGCCATCTGCTCAGCGAGTACAATGGCGAGCATTATTGTTTTCAGGTGATGCTGCCCTCAAACACGTCATTGGCGAAAGGGAAGAAGGTGGCTATGATGAACGACCTCGGACAAGGGCTCGGCGGACATATGATTGCGTGTGTCGACAGTGATTATGACTACCTGCTACAGGGCAAGACAGGCACGTCGCGAAGGCTCATCAACAGCCCCTACGTGTTGCATACCTATGCCTATGCCATCGAGAATTACCAGTGCTATGCCGAGAGCCTGCATGGCGTGTGCGTACAGAGTACGCTCAACGACACCCCGATCGTGGATTTTGTCGTTTTCTTTCGCCTTTACTCCAAGATTATCTATCCTCTGTTTCTGTGGAATGTGTGGTTTTACCGCAAGCGCGAGCTCTCGGTGTTTTCCATGCAGGATTTCTGCCGTGTCGTGCGGCTCGACCTAGTGAGTGTGAATCATCCTGAGGACACGCTCGAGCAGTTGAGAATCCGCGTGGAAAAAAAATGTGCGTGGCTTGCCCGCCGCTATCCGCAGGCCGAGGCTGACCTGAAGGCCATGGTGCCCGAACTCGAGCGCTTGGGGGTCACCGAGGAGAATACCTACCTGTTCATCCAGGGGCATCACTTGAAGGAGAATGTGGTGCTGAAGTTGCTCGCCCCTGTATGCGTGAAGCTGCGCCGCGAGCGAGAGATGGAGATCAAGTACCTGGCATGTCACGAGCAGCAATACCATAATGAGCTTACGGCCTACCACCGCAGCCTGCAATCTATCGAGGCGGTGTTGCGCAAGAATACCGAGTATGAGGACTCGCCCACTTACCGCATGATACAGAAGGATGTGGAGGCACTGTTGGACTTGTTGGCAAAGAAGGGGTAACCCGTACGCGGGTGCTGTATGCTGGGTCAGGCCTGCAGACTATTTCTATTCATAGAGCTTATACGTTGTACGCAATACGCGGAACTCGGTGCGGCGGTTCTGTGCGTTGCATATCTCTTGCTGCTCCTCTGTCAGGGCTAGGATGTACTCCTCGGTGAGCGCATCGCCCTCCTTCATGAAGGGGTGCTTCTCTGCCATCCGTCGGGTGATGACCTTGGGTGTGCTCTCGCCGTAGCCTTTCGGTACGAGGCGGTCGGCCTCGATGCCTTGCGCTATGAGGTAATTGACCACGCTCTCGGCGCGACGCTGCGACAGGCGTTGGTTATATTCGTCGCGTCCCTTGTAGTCGCAGTGGGCTCCCAACTCGATGACGGTGCCGGGGTTGTCGGCCAGGAGTTTTGCCAGCTCGTCCAGCGCCACGGTGGAGGAGTCGGTCAGTTCGGCCGAGTCGAACTTATAGAAGATGTTGTCGATGAGTACGGGTTTGGTGATGGACGACAGGGGGAACTGCAGCGTGTATTCGCGGTCCTCTACGGTGCTGTCGGCCACAAGCTCCTGCTTGTAGTTGAGGTATCCCTCGCATACGCCCAGCATTACGTAGCTCACGCCGGGTGTGAGGCGTTTGTTGAACGAGCCGTCGGTCTTCACGCTCAGCTTCTCGTTGGTGCCGTCGTTACCGATGAGGTATACCATGCTTTCAGTGAGCTCGTAGCCATCCTTTTCGTACACCCATCCCGTGAGGTTGTGTACCGTCTCGGGCAGGTAGAACGAGTAGATGTGGTCCCATCCGCGGGCATCGCCACGGTTGCTGCTGAAGTAGCCGCGCATGAGCTCGCCTTCAAAGGTCATGCCGAAGTCATCGTTCGGTGAGTTTACGGGGGTCATCAGGTTGGTGATGCTCCATTGGCTCTGCTCGTCCTGGGTGGCACAGTAGATGTCGAGCCCGCCCATGCCGTGATGTCCGTCCGAGGAGAAGTAGAGGTCGCCGTTGGGGCGGAAGGTGGGGAACATCTCGTCGCCCTGCGTGTTGATGGCAGCTCCCAGGTTCTCGGCTCCGCCGAATCCGTCGCTCGTGATGGCGGTGCGCCAGATGTCGAGTCCGCCCATGCCTCCGCTCATGTCCGACACGAAGTATAGCCATGCCCCGTCGGGCGACACGGCGGGGTGGGCAAAGGAGGAGATGGTGTCCTTCACCAGTTCGCATAGTGTAGGAGCGCTCCACGAGGCATCCGAGCGGGTCGATTTGTATATCTGTGCAGCTCGGGGAGCCTCGCCGTCGATGAGGCAGCGCGTGAAGTACATCGTTTTGAAGTCGGGCGAGAAGGCGCATGCCCCGTCCTCGTACTCACTGTTCACCTCTCCTTCGAGTGGCTCGGGTTTCAACCAGTTGCCTTTCTCGTTCTTTGTGGCGAAGAAGATGTCGGGGGCCTTCAGGCCTGTGATGAGGCTTTTGTCCTCGCCCAGTGTCTTGTCGCGTGTCGAGGTGAAGAAGAGCTGCGAATAATCCTCGTTGCCATAGACGGGCGAGTATTCGCTGCGCCGCGAGTTGAAGAGGGTCTCCTTCTTTACGGTATATCGGGTAGGGCTCTTCTTCCATTGGGGTGCGGTGGTGCATGCCTTGCGTCCGTTGATGGCTGTGGTGTCCGTGGGGTTATACTCCAGGTAGATGTCGTAGTTGGCTATGGCTCCCTTGTAGTCACCCTTCTCCAGCTGGAGGTCTGCCATGTGCTTGTACATCATGCTGTCGGGGTAGTTGTACCGTATGGCATTGCGGTAGGCAGCCATCGCCTTGCTGTTCATGTTGATGCGGCGGTAGCACTCGGCTGTCTTGAAGGCCCGTTCGGCCCGTTTGTCCCTTTGCTTTGCCTCCGTTTTCGAGTAGGCCTTCTTGTACAGCGCTGCAGCCTCATTGTATTCGCCCAGCTCATAGCTTTGGTCGGCTTGGCGCAATATGCTCTCCACACCGCAGCCCGTGAGCAGCAGTGCGTGTAGCGCCATTGTCAGCATCAGCCTATGTCGTAGCGATGGTTTCATATAGAGAAATAAACGGCAACACTCCCGTTTTATTGTGCAGGGCGACTCGTATCTTGGGTAGGGAGGACATTCAGGCGACCGTCAGGTGCTCGCAGAGTATCTTGATGCCGAGGATGATGAGCACGAGTCCGCCGATGGGCTCCACGGGAAACCGGAGCTTGCTTCCCACAAGGCTCCCTATGAAACAGCCAGCGAGGGCGAGCACGAAAGAGACGAGTCCGATGGCAAATAGAGGAAATGCCAACTGCCCGATGGTGCTCATGCCTATGCAAGTGAACGAAATGCCTACGGCCAGCGCATCGATGCTCACGGCCAGGGAGAGCGTGAGTACGGTGCCCAGTCGGGTGGGGTCGAAGTGGTGCTCCTCGTCGCCACTGATGCCATCGCGTATCATCTTTACTCCGAGAAAGGTCAGCAGGGCGAAAGCTATCCTGTGGTCGTACTGCTCGATGAAGCGGTAGAAGTACACCGAGCTGGCCCAGCCTATCAGTGGCATGATAGCTTGAAAGAGTCCAAAGCAAAAGGCTATAGTCAAGAAGTGGCGCAGGGTGATGCGCTTGAGTATCAGCCCGCTGGCTATGGCGATGGTAAAGCTGTCCATGGCGAGGGCGAGGGCGGTGAGCCATATTTCGAGCGTGGTCATGGGCGTTTCTTGCTGAAGTTGAGATAGTAGGTGATGCTATACGTGGCACCGAATGCCGCCTTGCTGCTGGCTCCAAATCCAGGGATATACCACGGCCCTCCATTGGCGATGGGGCCTTTGTAGATGGGGTATCTGTAGCGCAGCGACCATCCCATGTAGAAGTTCTTGGCTATCTCGGCACGCACTCCGCCAACGGCCTCGGCCCATACGGCGCGGCAGGGCATGTCGGGCAGTTGCATGGGTGCTTCGCCGCCCCATATAGGGTCTTTCAGTGCGGGAGCATCCACGCTGTAGTCGAATGAGGTGTAGCCGATGCGGCCTCCCAGATAGATGTAGTTGGGCTTACCGTTCTCATACTGCATGTTATAGTCCATGCCGATGCGGTAGTAGGGGGCTTGCGTGCGGTAGCCTATATCGTAGAGCTGGCTCACCATGTCGGTATGCCCGAATCCGACCTCCACGACGGGGAAGAAGCGGTTCTTCAGGTTCACCGCTGCCGACACCTCGGCGCTGTAGTACTTGTCCTTCACGAAGATAGGGTAGATGTATCCGAAGACATCGGCCGAGAGGTATATGCCGCGGAAGAACCCTTCGGCGCTTCCCGCAGGAGAGGACGGCTTGTCCGCCTCTGTGGCCGTGATGGGGCTTGCAGGCGCCATCGCCATGACCCTAGCCCCAAGGGGGGCTATGAGGGAGGCCGCCGCACTAATCAGCAGAAAGACAAATGATCTGGATGTTTTCGCGCTCATCGTAGTTCACTTCGGGAGATTTAATGATTAGGGTATCTATCGCGTGGTGGGTGCTGCGTATCTTGGTCAAGGTATGGAACATAGCCGTGCCGCAAGCTACTGATACGAGGGTAGGGATGTTGGTGTGGCTGACGTAGAGCGTGTCGTAGGCCATACCGCCATTGTAGTCGAAGATAAGGGTGTCGGTCTCGTGCGTGTAGCTAAGCGGAAAGGTAACCTCGGCGGCATTGCTCTTGCGGTTGAGCACGATGGAGTCGCCCTGTGGGCGTACCACGCTCACGCTCAGCACACCGTTGATGGCGACAGGGTCGCCCAGGCGGTTATAGAATACCATCTTTCCTGCTACCGTGTTGTTGATGGGGCAGTCTTCGCCCGAGCAGGCAGCAAGGCACAGGAACAGGCCCAGCGTGTAGGCTATGTGACGAGGATATCGCATCAGAACTCTTTCTCTATCTTATAGTTATTGCGCTCCTGCGAGTTGCGGCTGACGATCTCGCCGAGAAATCCGGTGAGGAACATCTGCACACCCAGTATCATACCTACCAGCGCGAGGTAGAAGTAGGGGCTGTCGGTCACGAGTCGTGCCGGTATGCCGTTGGCCAAGCTATAGAGCTTGCTGCCGCCGATGAAGACGACGCACAGGAAGCAGATGATGAACATCACTGATCCCCACAGCCCGAAGAAGTGCATGGGCTTGACACCGAACTTGCTGAGGAACCATAGGGTCATCAGGTCGAGGTAGCCGTTGACGAAGCGGTCGAGACCAAATTTGGTGACGCCGTACTTGCGTGCCTGGTGCTGCACCACCTTCTCGCCAATCTTGGTGAATCCGGCGTTT
This sequence comes from Bacteroidaceae bacterium, assembly GCA_045544835.1. Taxonomy (GTDB): domain Bacteria; phylum Bacteroidota; class Bacteroidia; order Bacteroidales; family Bacteroidaceae; genus UBA1189. The sequence goes on from JAZPZS010000137.1 coordinate 14,464, forward strand.
TTGGCTAGGTAGGGGATGTAGCGGTGCATCTCGCCATACACCTCGATATTCTTCACTACCTCCTTGCGGTAGGCCTTGAGCCCGCAGTTGAAGTCGTGCAGGTTCTTGATGCCCGATACCTTGCGGGCCGTTGCGTTGAACAGCTTCGTGGGTATGGTCTTCGACAGGGGGTCGTAGCGCTTCTGCTTGTAGCCCGACACCAGGTCGTACTTCTCCTCGGTAATCATACGGTACAGCTCAGGAATCTCGTCGGGAGAGTCCTGCAGGTCGGCATCCATGGTGATGACAACGTCACCCTCGGCGCGGTCGAAGCCGCAGTACAGGGCGGGCGACTTGCCGTAGTTGCGGCGGAACTTGATGCCCTTGACTTCGGGGTTCGTAGCATGCAGCTCTTCGATGACACGCCACGAGTCGTCGGTGCTGCCGTCGTTGACAAACAACACTTCGTAGCTGAAGTGGTGCTCGTCCATCACGCGCTTGATCCATGCGTGCAGTTCGGGAAGGCTTTCGGCTTCGTTGTACAGGGGTACGATAACGGATATGTCCATATGTTTTGAGTTCTTGAGTTTTTAGTTTTTAAGTTTGAAGCAGTGCTTTATCTGTTTTTTTTTATCTGTTTTAATTTTTATTTTTTAACTTTTAATTTTCCTCGCAAACAGCGCCACCGGCAGTGTCACGGCGATAGCCCATGAGGCATTGTTGCTCAGCATGCCCATGGTCATCTCTATGGGTGTCATGGCATTTAGCTGGGCCATCGTGGTGCGCATCAGCTCGATGTATTCGTTAAGCTGGGCTACGGCGTTCTCCGCTCCCTCGGCTCCTTCCAGTGCTGTCAGGTCGACGGACGACAGCTGCCCGATACTCTGCTCCAAGGCCGCCACCATGGCTCCGCCGTCGATGTAGGCGAAGTAGATGTAGTGTGCGGCGGCAGCGAGCAGCGAGCCGAAAGCCATGATGAGCAGCGCGAAGGCCAGTGCTTGGGCAAAGTCGATGACGCCGCCGCGATAGCGGTCGCGATACAGCCTCGTGAGCCGGTAGACGAGCAGGGGTACCATCAAGGTCAGGCCCAGGAAGAGTAGGGCGGCCATCGTGGAGTGCAGGCTCAGGGGAAACAGGCAGAACTTGCCTATATAGTATACTCCCACCACTGCACCCATGTTCATGGCACATTGCATCATCGAGGGGCTGTCCTGTTGCTGTTGGCTGTTCATACTTCTCATAATAATTTACAAAATTAATGCAAGCCGAGCGAAAACACAAATTTCAACGAGCGAATGTATAGAAAAGGCTTGCATTTTCTATGCTGAGAGAGGCAGAAATTCAACAAAGTTAAATTTATTTGTAGTTTTCCGAGGCGAGGTCTAATTTCAGTTTGTGCGAAGCGCAAACTAAAGATAGTGTAGGTTGCTTATTATGGGTTCGATGCCGCTTTTTTTTACATTACGGATGCCGGGACTTTCTCTCGTGCCCCTTGGCAGAAGCCTCTATCCCCCTTGGCAGAAATCCTCATCCGTGAAAATCATGCCAAGGGTATTCATCTTGATAACGTGTGCGCTACGTATGGTTAGGAACATGCCCGCGCCTATCTAAATTCCCACTATAGTAATTTCTCATCTGACCCTTGGCATGAGGGATGATGGTTTATGGATGATGGATGTGATAGGGGGAGCTGCGTGTCTTTTACTTTTGAAATTCGTAGTTTTTCATCAATATTTCAAGCTGTCTGTTGGCGAGCATATACGTAGATTGTCGCGAACATTCGCGCGGATTGCGGCGAACATATGCGCGAATGGACGCCAACAAACGTATAAAATGAAGCTGATAACAGGAAAAATGGGTTATAATTTCCTTGCACAAATGATTGAGTTTCATATAGATCACACAACCTTTAGGCCGACGCCCGGATGGACTGAAGTCAAGGGAAAGGCAAGGGGTAAAGGCAAAGCTCGCAGCTTGTCGGCTTCGCCGCCGACGTGAATGAGCGTCAGCGACAGAGTTCAAATAAATTTGACTCTACTCTCGCTTCGCAGCGCCATTGCCAGGGGGTAAATGTAAATCATTACCTATCGGAATGTGTTGATAGTTAGGGATAAAATGGCGCAAGAATAGCATTTCTGCCATAGGGTGCAGTAGCCCCTTGGCACAGGCCCTCGCATTCGTTAACGGTGGATGGATGAAGCGCTCGATAAAGCTGGAGTGGTGGAGCTCGTCCCATGAGCCGAGGTACTACCATCCCACGAAGGAGGGTTGGGGCGGTGAGACTATCGGAGCGTAGAGAAAATGAGGGGGTGTCACTTTTTTGACACCCCCTCAATGAATAACTATATAGTTGTGTTGGCTTCGTTTACTTCACAATAATACGTGCGTTCTCAACCTTTTTCCCCTTTTCGGTAAGCGTGATGTTGTAAACACCCGAGCCCATACGGTCGGTGGTCACGGGCACTGAGGTCTGTCCTGCATCAACGTAGCTACGGCCTACAGTGCGCCCATTGCTATCGGTGATGATGAGTTCGCCACCATTCTTAACGGTCTCGGCATCAAGAGTTACGTTTACGGTGCTGTTACGCTTTGCGAGTACAGGCATTACGCTCATTAGCGGAGCGGTATTTACCTTACGGATGCTGTTGGTAGCCTTCTCGATGAGGTAAATATTCCAAGAATAGGTGTTTTCGTAATCACGTGACATTATTGCAAAATAAAAACTCCCATCCCATTTCAATATATATGGATATGATTTATAGTCACTGTTTTCGGGGCATTCAATAGTTGTCAAGACTTCATTATCTTCATTGACAATCTCGAGTGCCTTTGTTCTTCCCTCACTTGTATCATATACGCTCCTTACAAATTCGATTTTTTCATCATCATTGAATAATGACTGTGTTATTATGACATATTGATTAATATCTTCACTGAATTCAGAATCGTCCAAATTGAGTACGCGTGTCGCTTCGAATATTGTTCCTGTATTCAATGTCAATGATTTGAAAATTTCAAATTTATTATTGTAAAGATTGATCTTCACAATGCTGTCATTTTTCTCGGATGTATAAGGTATACTTTTCCCTGAGCTTGTATACTCTTTACCAATAGAGCATAACAAATAACCATCTACACTGCTCATAGTGTTTAACGTTTGCGCACTTGCTCCCATTGCCAGCAAGCAACAGAAAGCACCTAAGTAAGACTTTTTCATTGTGTTTGAAATGTTTTGTTTTGCCTATAAGCTCTCCTGATTCGGCGATATGTGTTATTTAAAACAAAAAAGCGTGAGAACCTGTACCTGTTACTCGTCTCACAATTGAAGGCTCTCGCATTGCCCAGTTAATCGAAACGAGCAACGCAGACCCCACGCCGATATGTATATATAACCCCAAATACCCACCACGGTTGCGGTAAGGTATAATAAAGGAATATAAAAAACATATCCCGTGACATCTACTGTTGCTTTGTTTTTGATTAACTGTCTGAATTTGCGAGATTCTCAATTGTCAAAACCAAAGCGCCAAGTAAACGCCTTTTCGCTATGTCATCCCCGCCCTGCCACCTTAATCCAAACTAAAGATTAAGGTCTCGTCACAGAGATGGGGACAAAAATAGTAAATAATTAGGAGAAATCGTGCAGATGAGCAGAATAAATGTAATTCATGGCAATTTTCCAGTGGCTCAGCCTAAATTCAGCGAAGCATAAAACCTTTTTCCGACAGATGTGTTTCTATGTGTGATTATCAAACCCTGCAATTCGTATGAAAACAAAGATTACCTTGTTTGTTGCCTTCGCGGTAGTGGCCGTGGCCTCGGCCCAGGCGCAAGACCGCCCGCAGAGCCGCATGGAACAGTATATAGACTCTCTGAAGAACACTCATCGCATAGAGTATCTGGGTGAGGGTGAAAAACCATCGGTGAGTGACGAGCGCGCGCTGCTCGACATCTTCTACTACGACCAGTTTCGCAATGCTCAGGACCCCCGTGCACCATATTTCCTCTTTATGAGCCGCGATGCTAACTTCGTGATGGGCCTCGGTGGCGTGGTACGTATGCGTGGGTGGTACGACTGGGCGGGTTCTATGCCTAACAATGGTTTTATACCTTATAATATCGCTATTCCGAAGAACCCTGCGCGTAGCCGTTGGCTGGGCTATACGCCTGCCGGTACGGCACTCTATTTCCGCGTGCTGGGGCATAACGCCACGGTGGGTGATTACCAACTCTATATAGAAGCCAATTTTGATGGGTATAACCAGCGCGGCTTCCTCCTCAAGAAATCGTATGCCACCATCAATGACTGGACCATCGGTTATGCTCACTCCACCTTCAGTGACCCGTTGGCCGAGCCGCTCCTGGTCGACGGACAAGGCCCCAATGCCTACGTGAGCACCACCGCCGTGCTGGTACGCTGGATGCATAGCCTGCGCAAGGATTGGATTGTGGCCGCCTCGGTCGAGATGCCCCAGTCGTTTGTCGATGCCAATGGTACCACTACGCAGAGGTTAAATGACTGGATGCCCAACTTTGCCGCCTTCAGCCAGTATGAGTGGGCTCCCAATCAGCATGTGCGCCTTGCGGGTATCCTGCGCACGCTCCCTTATCGCGACCTCGTGGCGGGCGAGAACCGCAATCGGATGGGGTGGGGCGTACAGCTCAGCTCGGTGATGCGTCCGTGGAAGCCGCTTACGCTCTACTTTATGGGTAACTATGGCCGCGGCATAGGCAGCCTCACGGGCGACCTCATCATGGGCAACTACGACTTGGTGAACAATCCCGAGACGCCAGGCGAGATGTATGCTCCACGCCTCTTTGGCTGGTATGGTGCGGCACAATACCACTTTACGCCCAACCTCTTTACGGGGATCACCTTCGGCCAGCTCCGCTACCTTCCCGAATACGGAGAGTCTTCCTCGGAGTACAAGTATGGCCTGTATAGTGCGCTGAACCTCTTCTGGAATATCACGCCACGCATACAGGTGGGTGGCGAGCTCAACCTTGGCAAGCGCGAGAATGCCGATGGGCAGAGTCGCTGGGCACGTCGTGTGAGCGTGATGACCCAATTCAGTTTCTGATACGAATTTTTTCTTGTTCTGTTTTTCTGATAAATGCCATTTCTTTTCTTCTGCCGCCGAAGTGATTTCGCCGGCAGAAGTGCTTTTGTGATAGAAAAATTTGGCAGGTAAGAAAAAATGTAGTAATTTCGCGGCGTAAAAATGGGTAAGTCCTATACGGCCAGCTCCCTTTGAACCCTCCAGGGCTTGACCGCAGCAAAGGTATTAGGTCGTAGCGGCGCGATATAGATTGCTTACCCACCCGCCTCTTTAGCTCAGTTGGCCAGAGCACGTGATTTG
>JAZPZS010000138.1:0-3434 GCA_045544835.1 Bacteroidaceae bacterium
CCTCTTCAGTGTGGTGAACATCCTCAACACCCTCTACACGATGAAGCAGCAGCCCGCAGGTGGTGATCCCCAGCAGCAGAAGATGATGAAGTGGATGATGCTCCTGATGCCTGTCATCTTCATCTTCGCGCTGAACAACTACTCGGCAGGTCTTAACTACTACTACTTCATCTCTACCCTCTCGTCTATCATCATCACGTTTGTGCTCCGCCAAACCATCGACGAGAAGAAGCTCCTCGTGCAGCTTGAGGCCAACTACGCCAAGAACCAGCAGAAGCCCGTCAAGAAGAGCAGCATGATGGCTCGCCTTGAGGCTATGCAGAAGGAGTTGGAGGAGCAGCAGAAGCTGCAACAGCAACAGCAGCAACGCCACAAGAAATAATTCAGCAGCGTATGCAATAAACGAAACGGACGCATCCGAATGGATGCGCCCGTTTTTGCTGATTAACCTATAATGAGCATGTTTTTCTATAGCCTGCTCAGCCATGTTTGGCAAAATATTTCCATAGCGGTGCCGCCATCAATGATTGGCGCACCTCATCTGTTTGTAGCAGTCGCTTCACCTCTTTCTTGGTGAGCAGGTGCACGCTCAGGTCCTCGGTGTCCTCGAGGTGTTGCCCGGTGATGCGCTCCACGCCTGTGGCCAGATAGCAATGGGTAAGGTTGGTCATGGTACTGGCGTTGGCGCTAACGGTCATCCACAGTTTCCATTGTCCGCCTGTATAGCCCGTCTCCTCATACAGTTCGCGCTTGGCGGCCTCCATCGGGTCTTCACCCTCCTCACACACTCCGGCACAAAGCTCGTAGCGTGTCTCCTGCAATCCGTGACGGTATTGGCGCACCATGACGAACTTGCCCTCCTTGGTCAGGGCTATCACGTTCACCCAATCGGGATATTCCAACACATAGTATTCAGGAATCTCGGCACCGGTGGGCAGTTTCACATGGTCGCATCGGGCAGTCAGCCAGGGCCGTTCTATGATGTAGCGGCTGTCTATGGTCTCCCATTTGCGGTCGGCTCCATTGTCCGATGAGTCTTTTAACGCGTCATCATCGTCGTCATCTTCCTTGCGTACATCGCGGCTGCTCTGCATCATCGAAGCGGAGACGATACCTGTAGGTACGGCAATGACGGTGTATCCGATGAGCATGACCACCACGGAAAGGAAACGTCCCAGGGGTGTCTCGGGAGTAATGTCGCCGTAGCCTACGGTAGTCATCGTCACTACGGCCCAGTAGATGCTGTTGGGGATGTTGTTAAACTGAGTGCCAGGGCGTTGCCCTTCAATCATATACATCAGTGTACCGATGGCAATGACAAGGATGACTATGAAGAGGAAGAATACGCCTATCTTGCGGCTGCTCATATAGAGCGACCGCAGCAGCAGGTGCCCTTCGGTGAGGAAGTTGAACAGCTTGAACACACGGAACACGCGGATGAGGCGGAAGGTGCGCAGGACAAGCAGGTAGCGTGCCGAACCGAATATCCAGGTGATGTAGAGGGGCAACGTAGCCAACAAGTCTATGATACCGAAGAAGCTGAAGGCATAGTCCCTTGCCCGCGGTGCACAGTAGAGACGCAGCAGGTATTCGGCAGTGAAGATGATAGTGAACACATACTCCAACACACGCAGATAAGGACCAACATAGGGTTGCCACTCTTGGATGCTCTCGGCTATGACAATGAAGATACTAAGTAGGATACACACCATCAGCACCACATCGAAAAGTTTGCCCATCGGGGTATCGCTCTCGAAGATGATGGTATAGAGTTTCTTTTTTAATTGCTCGTTGCGCATCAGCTTGCGCCATGCAGCTTTGATATTGCTCAGGAGTCTCATCGGGTTGGTGTACTATTTTGTGGGTTGTATATGCTTTTGTGTGCAAAAATAACTAAAATCATCAATCCCAACAAGTGACACACAGCTTTTCTACAGCTATCCGAATGCCTTGAAACCGTCAGAGAAGTTTTTTATAGGCTTGACAAAACATTGTCGAGCCTGTGATAATTATTTATCACACTTGTGACAATTCTTTGTCACTATAGTGATAATTTTTTGTCAAGCCTATGAAAATTCTTGACAAAGACTTCTTCTTTGCACCTTGAATGAGCCTAAATGAATGATAGACAAGATGGAGCGGACACTCCTTTAAGGAAGTGCCCGTGCGGATTGAGGCCAACTATGCCAAGAACCAGCAGAAGCCCGTCAAGAAGAGCAGCATGATGGCTCGCCTTGAGGCTATGCAGAAGGAGCTGGAGGAGCAGCAGAAACTGCAACAACAACAGAGTCGCAAGAAATAGCACAACATTTCTTGCATATCAAGGAGATTTATTTGCTAAATAAGGCATATAAATTTCCTTGATTTTTCATCCTCTTCCATAAAAAATCATTTGTGTTCTCACAAATACAGAATAATTGAAAAGATATATTTCATAATTCAAAAAAAAGGCTTATCTTTGCACCGCATTTTGAAATGAATGCATTCGGGATGTAGTACAGTTGGTAGTATACTTGGTTTGGGACCAAGGGGTCGCACGTTCGAGTCGTGTCATCCCGACAAAAGCGACAGAGATAAATCTTCTCGGTCGCTTTTTTATTTTACAACTTGATAAAACAAGAATTATATGGCCGACAATTATCTGGAAAAAAAGATGGAGGATTATCGCTCGCGTAGTCAAGCCGTAGTACGGAACAAGATTCCCACACTCAATCAACTGTTCATGCGCAATCGCAGCCATCGGGGATATGACATGCACCGCACTGTCACCAACGAAGAGTTGCGTCGCATAGTAAATGTCAACACACGTATCTCTTCCGCTCGCAATCAGCAATGCTTGCGCTTCCGTTTAGTCACCGCACCAGAGTCACACAAGATACTTCCACACATACGGTTGGGAGGCGCATTGCCAGAACTTCACCTTCCGCTAGAAGGCACAGAGCCGCAAGCATTTATCGTAATCTGCTCCACTATTCCTGAAGATCGTTGGGTAGACATCGACCTTGGGATATCTGCACAGAGCATGTCGCTAAAAGCAACGGAAATGGGGCTTAATGCCCTATGCATAGGTGCCTTCAATGCACAAATGATAACAACTACCCTAGCCCTGCCTTATCCTCCACTTCTTATCCTGGCAATAGGCAAAGGCATTGAACAAATCCAACTTACCGAAATTGCCGCCCAAGAGAGCCACACCTATTATAGAAACAACAATATACACTACGTTCCTAAAGTCAAACTTGAGGATCTGATAATCTGACATGGCGCATACCGATGCTATACGATTTCTTTGCGAATGGGACAAAAAATGTAACGTAAAGTTTCCACTTTATAATAATAAATCGTAATTTTGCATGATAAATGCAATGTGGATATGGCAGACGTGATAAAGCATGACGGCATAGTAGACTCTATTGAGGGGAGTTGCATCCATG
>JAZPZS010000139.1:0-5606 GCA_045544835.1 Bacteroidaceae bacterium
AAACTAAAAAACTAAAAAACTCAAATCAATATGGACAAGAATATAAGTTTCACACTTAAGGTTTGGCGCCAGAGAGGTCCTAAGGAGAAGGGCGCATTTGAAACCTACCAGATGAAAGATATCCCCGGCGATACCTCTTTCCTCGAGATGCTCGACATCCTCAACGAGCAGTTGGTAAACGAGAACAAGGAACCCATTGCCTTCGACCACGACTGTCGTGAAGGTATCTGCGGTATGTGCTCACTCTACATCAATGGTCACCCCCACGGCCCCGCTACAGGTGCTACCACCTGTCAGATCTACATGCGCCGCTTCAAGGATGGCGACACCATCACCGTAGAGCCCTGGCGCTCGGCTGGCTTCCCCGTGATCCGTGACCTGATGGTTGACCGCTCTGCTTACGATAAGATCATGCAGGCTGGCGGTTACGTGTCGGTAAACACCGGTGGTATCCCCGATGCCAACGCTATACCCATCGCCAAGCCCATCGCCGACGAGGCTATGGACGCTGCTGCATGTATCGGTTGCGGTGCCTGCGTAGCTGCTTGTAAGAACGGTTCGGCCATGCTCTTCGTATCAGCCAAGGTGAGCCAGCTCGCCCTCCTTCCCCAGGGTAAGGTAGAGGCAGCCCGCCGTGCCAAGGCTATGCTTGCCCGCATGGATGAGCTCGGCTTCGGTAACTGCACCAACACCCGTGCCTGCGAGGCCGAGTGCCCCAAGTGCGTAAGCATCAGCAACATCGCTCGCCTCAACCGCGAGTTCCTCAAAGCTAAGATGAAGGACTAAACCGCTGTTGTTGACAACAATAACCAAAAGGCAGACCCAAGAGAGTCTGCCTTTTGCTTTATAACGGAAAAATACCGATGAAATCAGCGATTTTAGAAGCATGACCAGGCTAAATGTCTTGTTCTTGTCCTGCTCTTGTCTCATTTTTGTCTTGTGGTTGTCCTATAATTGTCGCATTTGTGCACCCTCAGGTGTGGAAGGATAGACATACCTTTGTAGGATGAAATTCACACATCAGTTTGACAGTATAGACTGCGGGCCAGCTTGCGCCCGTATGGTTGCCGATCATTTTGGCAGAGAATATCCGCTATCCTATTTTCGTGCCCAGTGCCAAATCAATCGTGAAGGTGTAAGTGTTGCGGGCATACGCAAGGCATTGACAGAAATCGGGATGCGTTCAGCCACATTTGAACTCTCCATTGAGGAATTGCGTAGTATCAACCCCGAAGCTGCAATACTTCATTGGGAGCAGAATCATTTTGTTGTTTTGCACAAGGTAAAGTACAATTATCTGCGTCGTACTTGGGTATACCATATTGCCAATCCAGCTTGTGGCATGCAGGTATTTACGGAAAAGGATTTTGCCCGCTTCTGGCTCAGCGGCAATAAAGGCATTGTCATCATTTCCGAGCCTACTGATGCTTTTTATGCCCGTGAATCCATCATTGAAGAGCATAGTGTGATGGCCTTTGCCCGTAAATATGTGTTGCCCTTCCGTCATGAACTGGGGCAATTGGCTTTCGGTCTGTTCTCGGGCATAGCCTTTTCGCTGCTGGGGCCATTGATTACACAAACATTGGTCGATTATGGTATTGGGATGCGTGATATCCATATCATACAAGCATTGTTATTGGCCCAGATTATCATGTTTGTCGGTTCATTTACAATGGGCAAGATCAGCGAGTGGATTTCACTCCACATGGGGACACGGCTAAACATCAATGTGCTGGAAGATTATCTCAGTAAGCTGCTTCGGCTGCCCATGAGTTTCTTTGAGACGAAGAGCGTGGGTGATTATCAGCAACGCATAGGAGACCATGGACGCTTGATGCAATTTACTACTCAGTCAAGCATACAGACATTGTTTTCCCTCTGTTCCGCAAGCATCCTTTTGGTGATTATCGGTGTATACAGTCTGAAGATACTATTGGTATACCTCCTGCTGACTTTTGCATCCATCATGTGGATACGCCATTTCTTCAAGCTACGCAAGAGCATTGATTTTGAATATTTCCAACTCGGAGCGAAGAATCAAAACAAGATGTATGAACTGATGAGCGGCATTGTAGATATCAAGCTCAATACCTATGAGAACTACAAAATCAATGAATGGAAATCTATGCAAGAGGAACTCTATCGTATGGGGCAGAAGAGTCTTCGCCTTGGTCAGATACAAAATACGGGGTTTGCCTTGATGAACCAGATGCGCGATATCCTCATCACCTATTGGATTGCCTCAGAGGTCGTTGATGGTGCCCTCACTTTGGGTATGATGATGAGTATATCAAGCATCATCGGGCAAGTAGGAGGTCCATTGTCGCAACTCACCTCATTTATCCAGCAAGTGCAGGATGCCCGAATAAGCATGGAACGCTCCGATGAAGTTAATCTAAGTGATGATGAAGATAGTGAGACTTTGAGAGAATTACCTTCACACGCACCACAGGAGATTGTCCTACGAGGTGTAACCTACTACTATCCTGGTAAGGAGATTCCAGCCCTCGATGACATAGACATTGATATTCCCGCTGGCAAGATGACAGCAATAGTTGGTGAGAGTGGCAGTGGAAAGACAACTCTGCTGAAACTCCTGATGAAGTTCTATAGACCAACGAAGGGCTTTATTGCATGGGGTGACTACATGCTGACCGAGTATAGTGCACATTCGGTACGAAAACAGACAGGCTTGGTTATGCAAGACAACTTCGTCTTCTCTGACACTATACAGCAGAACATCATACTTGATAATCCACTTGATGAGGAGCGTCTACGCAAAGCGATAGATGACGCCTGCCTCACAGATTATATCAGCAAGCTCCCTTTAGGTGTGCACACCAAAATTGGAGCTAATGGTATCGGTATCAGTGGCGGTGAGCGTCAACGGGTGATGATTGCCCGTGCCATTTACAAACGACCTCACTACCTGATGCTCGATGAGGCAACAAGTTCGCTCGATGCAGAGAATGAGAAGCATATCACCGACAACATACATGCAGCATTCCACCGAAAGACCATTTTGGTCATTGCCCATCGACTGTCCACCGTTCGCAATGCCGACAATATCATTGTGTTGCGTCATGGCAAGGTCGTAGAAAGTGGCAAGCACGATGAACTTGTTGCTCAACGAGGGTATTATTACGAACTCATAAAGAACCAACTGGAGCTGGCCGAATAACCTATGGACAAGACCAATTTTATATATCGTTTCACTCTGCGCTACGGTGTTTATATCGTTTGCGCCTTGATGTTCACTGCACTGTATTTCTGCCTTGATGCATTGCGCCCTACTACAATGATTCATATAAGGAGTTCCTGTATTACTTCCAACGGTTACATCATTGATACATTGGATACCGACCGATTGTTTATCCAGAGAGGCACTATTCTTTCCGATGCCTCAGATAGCTCGCATACTTTGTCTGTCGTGAGTATCGAACATCTCGACAAGCGTCATGTCGTAGCCGTGTTTGCCCCATCCGATACAACAATCATACATGACGACATTATAAACCGTCCATATACTTATGACTTTAGTTTCTGGCAGTTAGCGAGAAATATGAAATAAAGCATCGCTATTCACATTCTCGCGTAGCGCATTGATATAACGTAAGATGAAAATACGTGTTTCTTCCGCTGTCTGGTACTGTTCCAGACAGCCCAACAGGCGCATGTGGACACTCGTCATGAGGTCTTTCCGAAAAGGAGCTTGTAGTAGGTAACACCGCTGATGTGTGCGATGGCACACAGGTCTTTTACCGTGAGGCCGCACCGACTGACCTCGGCAGCCACCAACTTGCCCAGTGGTGACAGGTTTTCTGTTCGTTTTCCCATAAAAAATGTTAATTTAGGAGTAAGTATTTTCGTGTGTCCCTATACGTATAGGGACATCGCTATTTCTGCTATGGCTTATTTTGCAGCAAAATCAACAAGTTGATAACGATAACGAAAACGTTAACGATAACCACCTGCCGGATGGGTATACATCGCGGAGCTTAGTCAACGTCATCGTTATCGTCAACGTTAAAAACACAGTTTTTATTATGCAAGTAAGTCTATTCAACGGCTTCGCCGACAAGAATCCGAAGCCGATTACCATCGGTGAGGTGGTAGAGATTATTCGCGCAGACCAGCGTCTGCAAGTGTTAACCGAGAACCATCGCCGCTACCGCGCCCTGGGCGACACCGCCCGTGCCGAGGCCGAGAAGCAGCACATGCCATGCTACTCCGTGGCGGTGCTCTTCAGCGGTGGCAAGCAGCAGAAGCATATCGTGGGTTATACGGGGATGTCGATCGTAGACCTTGATCATGTGCCGAGCGAGCGCATGGCTGAGGTTTTGGAAAAGGTACGAGGCGACGAGCATACACTGCTGGCTTATACTACGATAAGTGGGGAGGGAGTACGTGTTTTAGCGCGTTACGCGTTCAACGATAACTGTTACCCCCTCCGCACTACGTGCTCGTCCCCCTTAAAGAGGGACAGTGCAGAGTCCACGGAGTACAGAACTAATCAAAAGGAACTGTCGCCCTTTAAGGGGGACGAGCGTAATGAAGTGAAACGTAATGGAGCGGAGGGGGTAAAGCAATGTGCGGAACAATATAAAATTTCATTTGTAGCCATAAACGAATATTACAAGCGCCTCACAGGCTGCGACTACGACGAGAAGTGCAAGAATGCCACACGCATTTCGGGTATGGCCCACGACCCTGAGGTATACTACAATCCCGATGCGGTACCCATCGTCGTGGATATGACGAAGAAGCCCGTAGGCCGTCCGAGGCGAGGGAAGAGTGAAGAGGTAAGAGTGAAGAGATGTGAGGCTGCCGTGCTGCGTGAGCTGGAGCGGCGTGGGGTGGTGTACGAGGCAGGCAACCACAACAAGTACATCAGCGATGCGTGCTATATGATGAACCGCTACGGTGTGCCCGAGAGCGAGTGCCTGGAGTGGGCACTGGACAGGTTCAGCGACTATCAGGCCGAGGGTAACGATGTGTCCTCCATCGTGCGCTCCTGCTACCTGCAGACCGAGGAGCATGGGACGGAGCGGCTGCCGAAGAACAGGTCGAATGAGGAACGTAGCAATTATGCAACCGTAGCGGAGATTCAGGACTGGCTTACCGAGAGAGGTGTGCAAATCAGGCATAATGTGATAACAGGGAAGAGGGAGGTCATGAACGTTGACGATAACGTTAACGATAACCAACCATCCGGCAGGGAGCAGTCAACGTCAGCGTCAACGTTAACGTTGAACTGGAAAGAGCTCACCGACCGCCACGTCAACTCCCTTTATCGTGCTTTTTCGATTGACACGGGCAAGCGATTGCGCATCTCGGATCTCTACATCATCATCGAGAGCGACTTCTACCCCGAGTATCATCCGATGCGTGATTTCTTGGAGAGTCTGCCCACATGGGACGGCGTGACCGACCATATCGACCAGCTGGCATCGCGTGTACACGTCACGGGCTGCACGCAGGAGCTGCACAACCGCTTCTTCAAGAAATGGATGGTGGCCATGGTGGCGGCATGGATAGTCGATGGGGTGACCAACCATGAGATACTCACCTATATCGGTCCGCAAGGTATCTACAAGAGTACCTTC
>JAZPZS010000140.1:0-7134 GCA_045544835.1 Bacteroidaceae bacterium
GCAAAACGCTCCTGCGTCTTGCGCAAACCTTTGTTCTGCAAATACTGTTCAAAGGTTCCACGAACAGTTTCTTTGATGCTATTGTCCATACCACACGTAAAGTAGCAAGCAAAGATAAATAAATTTATTGGGAAAATGCAATATACGACAATAATTTATTGCATTTTATTGAGATTTAGTATGTATCAAGCACCTGCGCCCAACAAGTGCTGCACCTCAGCGCTTTGTCCCTCACCGCAAGACGCATAACGCTCCAAGGCCGAAAGAGCAGCTTGCTTGACAATCAAGTCATCGGAGCGCATGGCTGCTGTTGCTTGATCGATAAACTCATCACGGCTACGCTCGTTCATCGTAGCGCCCAGCAGGGCAAACAGATGCGTCATCAGCCGAAAACCCATGTACACCTCCATGCGGTTCTCCGAGGCCATCCACTGGAAGGCCTTCTGGGAGGCATAGGGCAAGCGGCGGAAGAGGGCCATGCAGACGTAGTCGGCCAACTCGGTATTGTGAATCTGCTCCATCCAGATGTCGGCAATCTCGGGATAGAAGCTCTCTACAGGCTGCAGGTAGGCAGCGAGTATCTTGCACTCACGGATATCCTCCTTCCACAGGGCTTGCGCCAGCTCGTGGTTGGGTTCATACTGGGCTGCTATCTCCTTAATACGCGGCAACTCGATGCCGAAGATGAGACGGTACTGCAAACCCTTCTCTCGCAAGCTCTGCGAGATGACACCGTTCATGAAGAGACGGAACTTGGACTTTATTTCGCGGATGGTGGATTGCATAATGAGGGAAAAGGGAAGAGGGAAAAGGGAAGAGGGGAAAGGGAAGAGGGAAAAGTTAGATGTCCGAATGGCAACTCTTCACTTTTCCCTCTTCACTTTTCACTATTAATTACGGTACGGCAACGTAGCATAGTCGCGGCTGTAGCGCAGCATCTGGTCGTCGTAGCTCTCGTCATACGAGATGATGACGTCGGTGATGTTGCCCTCAGCGTCGGTCACGGCTGTGTATACGGGATTGATGAAGCCCTTGTAGGGAGCGAGGTTCAGTGCCTCGTAGCGGGCAAGGATCTCCTTGTGCAGCTCTTGGTCTACCTGTACGGCATACTGCTCCACGAGCTGACGGCCAGCTTCGTAGTCGCCCTCCGACTTGATGCGCTGAATCTCGGCAAGCAGCTCGCCAAAGAGGCCACGCAGCTTCTCGTAGTCGTTGATTTTTACGAAGGTCTTGCCATCGCGCTTCACCAGTTCAATCACGTTGTCGGCCTTGCCGTGCTCATAGGTCCAGCGGGCAATGAGCTGGCGGTTACGCATGTGGGCCTCCTCTACGGTAGCACCCGGCTCGATGCGCACGAGCTGCGTCATCAATCCATTCATCATCTGTCCGTAGTACTCAGCCTTGTAGGCCTCGGCATTGGGGAGCAGTCCCAGTTCCACCATCTTGGGGTCGCCCAGATAGTAGAGTCCGAAGAGGTCGGCACGGGTCTCCTCGATGGTCGAGCCGTGAGCCTTCAGCGCATCGGGGTCTACACCGGGGAGCAACTTGCCCGAGCCGTGGCCCAAGCACTCGTGCAGGTCGGTATGGAGGTCGCCGGTGAGGGCATCGTACTCTTCGAGCAGCTTGCGCTCCACGTCGCTGTATACAAATTCTTCATTGAAACCGTTGCCCAGTGCAGCCATGTTGTACGCCTCGGTGAGGTTACCGATGGTCACCGACTTGGAGCCGTGTGCGCTGCGTATCCAGTTTGAGTTGGGCAGGTTGATGCCGATAGCTGTCGAGGGATAGAGGTCGCCGGCAAGGATGGCTGCGGTGATAACCTTGGCGGTCACGCCCTTCACCTTCTCCTTCTTGAAGCGGCTGTCTACGGGTGAGTTGTCCTCAAACCACTGTGCATTGCCGCTGATGGTCTCGGTGCGCTTGGTAGCCTCCAGATCCTTGAAGTTGACGATAGACTCCCACGAAGCCTTCATACCGAGCGGGTCGCCATAGCTCTCGGTGAAACCGTTGACAAAGTCGATGCGTGAGTCGAGGTCGCCCACCCAAGCGATGCAGTAGTCGTCAAAGTCCTCGAGGCTGCCCGAGCGGTAATACTTGATGAGCTTCTCGATGACAGCCTTCTGCTCGTCGTTCTCAGCCACGGTGAGCGCCTTCTCCAGCCAGTATACCACCTTTGAGAGAGCCTCGCCATAGAGGCCTTCGGTGTGCCATACCTTCTCCACCACCTTGCCGTTCTCCTTCACGAGGCGGCTGTTCATACCATACATCACGGGCGTCTCGTCCTTGGGGTCCTTCAGGTTGTTGTAGAAGGCCTCGGCCTCGGCTTGAGTCACGCCATCGTAGTAGTAGCTTGCCGAGGTCAGCACGAGGTCCTCACCGTCGGCCTGGTTTACACGCTTGGCCATCACTGCAGGGTCAAAGATGGCGGGGAACACCTCATCGCAGAGGGCCACCACGGTCTGTCCCTCGGCCAAGGGCAGCTTGGCGGCATCCACCGCGAGCAGGGCCTGCTTGAAGAATTCGGGTGAGAAGCCGGGCACAAACTTGTCGGCACTGTAGTGGTGATGTATGCCGTTTGAGAACCATACACGCTTCACGTAGGTCACGAAGTTCTTCCAATCCTCAGTCGTCTTGTCGCCCTGATAGTCGGTATATACTGTCTCCAGCATCTTGCGGATGACGAGGTTGTGGCGTCCGTTCTGGTCGAACAGGATGTCGCGTCCCTGCAGGGCAGCCTCTTGGAGGTAATACACGAGTTTCTTCTGGTCGAGGGTCAGTTCGTCGAATCCCTTCACCTCGTAACGAAGCATCTGGATATCGGCAAATGATTCGTTGGTGTAGTCAAATTTCGCCTCAGCTTCGGCCTGCTTGCCATTGTTGCAAGATACGCATAGTGCTGTTGCCATAGCTAACATTGTCAATTGTCTTTTCATTAATCTATATATTTAGTAGTTTGTTTACGCGGAGCATCGCCGTTGATGCGATTTTCAAACGGCAAAATTCGCTAAAAATCCGCTATTACACAAACTTTTGCCCATGTTTTCGTTGTAGGGGCTGTGTTTGAGGGGTGACGCACACATACTAATCAAAAAAAGTTTGTAACAATACATCTTTTTCTCCAACTTTGCATCATTAAGGTAGAACGACACCTTGAAGAATGAATCAGAAAAGAAGATACATGGAGCAGCTGGCCTGCCTGATGGAGGAAGAGAAGCATCACCTCCACCGCTATGCCTGCTACAAGATTGGCGATGCCGACGAAGCCGATGATATACTGCAAGAGATGTTCTTGAGGCTCTGCAGCAAATCTCACCTCTTGGCCCAAGTGGACAATATGCGCAATTACCTCTACCGCACACTGGCCAACCAATGCGGTATGCTACTCCGCGAAAGACAAAAGAGACCAGAGGTTAGCGTAGAGAATCTGGAGCTGCTACAGCTGGAGGAGTTCATCCCAGAAAGTTTCGAGCAGGAGTTTCGCCTCATCAATCGCCTGTTATCAGAAATACCCACGGAGCAGAGCGAAGTGATACGCCTCCATATCCACGGAGGGCGCACCTTTGCCGACATTGCTGCCATCCTCGACGCTCCCCTACCCACCGTAAAGGCACGCTACCGCTACGGCATCGACAAGCTACGCGACGGACTGCACAAACACCACCTTGACTAACCACCTATTATATATACAGCTATGAAAGAAGAGAAAAAGACCAGCATGAGCGAAGAGAGAGTCGTTGACCTCCTCACACCGCGGCATACCCCCGAGTGCAAAGCCTCGTTCCGCGCCCCCCAAACACCGCACCGCATCAAAGCCTGGCGCTATATCCGCACAGCCGGAATGGCTGCCGTGCTGATGATAGGCATCTTTGTCGGCATCAAGGTGCTGACACCCGGCAAAGCATACGCCGCTATGACCCCTCAACTAGTCATCGACAAAGCCCGAGAGAAATTGCGCGACGTGCGTAGCTGCCGTATGGAACTTTCCTTCACTCCAGAGTCGAGCGACAAGACAACAGATGTGCATGGCGAGGTCACCTATTACATACTACGCACCGACCGTGGCGACATCACCCGCACGGAGACATACGAGTCTAAATACGACCACGCAGCCGTATTTCTCTACACGCCCGACAGCACGAAAATATGGAGCGACGGCAAACTGGAATATGCCCTTCCTGCAACCAAACCCAACCAACATCAATCATTGACCTTGGACATGTTGATGGAAAGAATTGAGAATGACAAAGACAGGCTCAGTCTCAAAGAAGAAGGCGACGAGGTGACTCTACGCCTTATGCACCACGCATATAAATACCAATACTACTACGAAGTGGCTTTCTCCAAAACTGATGGATTGATAAAATCATTCAATGGCTACGTCACCGACAATGACGGCTTCCTAACTCACATCGAATGTCGGCGCATCGACTACAACATACCGCTCACTGCAGAAGAAATACAGAGGGCGCCTTAAGATGCCTACTATAAAAGCAAGAAGCATCTTATGAACAAGAAGTGAATAAACCGTCAACTCAAGATAGGAACAAGGCGCTCTTCTGTCAATCAATCCTAGGTTTTAGAATGCAAAGAGTGTTCATATGTTCAGAAAATCAGAGCCTTGCAATAAATCCGGCAGAGCCGTCCGTTAAAAAAATCGGAGCCATCCAATAAAACTAACGGACAGCTCTGATTTGAAGCAAGCGTACTAATGTAAAGAAACGCACTTACCTTCTCTGAAAAAGGGCTATGCGTTTGTCTCGTAAGCCTAACAAATATTTTCTGTAGGTGCATAGCACTTTTTTTGCAGGTGCGTTACAAAATTTGTGCAGTTGTACCAAGTTCGGTACATACATGTACCGCGAGCGGTGCATGAATGTAAATGGATTTTCTACTAAGTATAAAATATTTTGTGCTTAGTACGAGCAAAATAGCGCTTAGTACTATCTGCGAGTTTTCTGCCAACACCCCTTGGCAATCCCTTGGCAAGAATATTGAAAATTGAGAATTGAAAATTGGGAAATGCAACCGTTATTCTCTGATATTCAACACATCACAGTATTCTCAGGGGCGAAATCCGAAACGTCAGAAGCCCGAAAACCCTATATATAGGAATTTTCATTTTTAGCCTGGCAGAGTGCATTGAAGTTGCCCGGCGTGTAAAATCGTACAGACCTCATGCCATGCCGGTGTACGAAAATCCATAGAGCTCTGCCAATGCCAGGCCAAAAATAAAAATTCTATACACCGCATCTTTAGTGACAAGAACGGGAATAGCTCCACAGGGGCGAAATACAATACGCTGTTTATCTGCTGAAAATAAATCATACCCCCATACCAGGCACTGCAATACTGCCATTTGCTGCCAAGGGCCCTTGGCAGCAAATGCACACCCTCGCAACCTGAATCGACATGAAGATTACTTCACCCGATACCAATCCATCGTGCGACCTAAGAGTCCGCGTTTGTCGAGTGAGCGATGTGCTTAAAGTGCGTGGCCGCTTGAACTTTCTTGCCACCTGTAAACTTTTCGCGGGTTAGTGCCATAGATATAAATCTATTTTTGTACTTTTGCAAAAATACAAGGATAACTATGGTACTCAACTATATCTGGATAGCCTTCTTCCTCGTGGCCTTTGTGGTGGCGCTCGTGCGCCTCATCTTCATGGGCGACGTGGAGGTGTTTCCCGCCATCATGAACTCTACCTTCTCATCGGCCAAGACGGCTTTTGAGATTTCGCTCGGACTCACGGGCGTACTCTCTCTCTGGCTCGGCATCATGCGCATAGGCGAGAAGGGCGGAGTGGTCAACGTGGTGGCCCGCTGGTTGGCACCGGTGTTCTCGAAGATCTTCCCCGACATCCCCAAGGGACACCCTGTCACAGGTACCATCTTCATGAACTTTGCCGCCAACATGTTGGGGCTCGACAATGCAGCCACGCCCATGGGTCTGAAGGCGATGGAGCAACTGCAGGAGCTGAACACCAAGAAAGACACGGCAACCAACCCGATGATCATGTTTCTCGTGCTCAACACCTCGGGACTGACCCTCGTGCCCATCAGCGTGATGGTATACCGTGCCCAGATGGGAGCCGCACAGCCTACCGATGTGTTCGTACCCATCCTTTTGGCCACCTTCTTCTCCACCATTGTGGGTCTCATCGTCACCTGTCTGTACCAGCGCATCAACCTGTTCAACCGTACACTCATGCTCTTCCTCGGTGCCCTGTGCACCCTGGTAGCCCTCATCATCTGGGGTTTCAGTGCCATGCCCCGCGAGCAGATGGACATGGTGTCATCGACCTTTGCCAATGTCTTCCTCTTCAGCATTATCACCTGCTTCATCATAGCAGGTATGCGTAAGAAAATCAACGTATACGACACCTTCATCGAAGGCGCCAAGGAAGGCTTCGAGACCGCCGTGCGCATCATCCCCTATCTGGTGGCCATACTGGTGGCTATCGGCGTGTTCCGCGCTTCGGGTGCCATGGACTTCCTCATCGACGGCATAGCCTGGTGTGTGGCAGCTCTGGGTGGCGACACCGAGTTTGTGGGCGCTCTGCCCACCGCACTGATGAAGCCGCTGAGCGGCAGCGGTGCACGCGGACTCATGGTCGATGCCATGACCACCTACGGCGCCGACTCTTTCGTAGGTCGTCTCGCCTGTCTCTTCCAGGGAGCTACCGACACCACGTTCTATATCTTGGCAGTATACTTCGGCAGTGTGGGCATACGCAAGACACGCCATGCCGTCACCTGTGGCCTTCTGGCCGACCTGGCTGGTATACTCTCGGCAATATTCATTTGTTACCTGTTCTTTGGATAGTTTTCTCGGCGTACTCGGCGTACGCAGAGAACTCACAATTCATAACTTAAAACTCACAACTCAGACATGATTACCTACCACACCGAAGGCACCGTGATGCCATCCATCAAGAAGCGCGAGACCACTGCATGGGTACGCGCTGTAGCCGCCACCTATGGCAAGAAGGTGGGCGACGTGAGCTACATCTTCTGCAACGACAAGCGAATCCTCGAGGTCAACCGCGAGTTCTTGCAACACGACTACTACACCGACATCATCACCTTCGATTACACCGAGGGCGACATCATCAGTGGCGACCTCTTCATCAGCCT
>JAZPZS010000141.1:0-27564 GCA_045544835.1 Bacteroidaceae bacterium
CACAGCCGAGAAGGAGCAGACAGCCGACAGCCTCAGACCCATCAATGAGGAGACAGCTACCCTCAAGGCACGCGAGGAGGCACTGGAAGCATCGCACAAGGGCATGAAGGACGAGGAGATACCCTCTGCCGAGAAGGATGAACTGAGCGACCTCCACACCAAGATACACGAGCAGAGCCACAAGCGCGAAGCCATCTTTGCCGACTTTGCCAAGGACAACAACGTGCTACACCAACTCATCGACCTTGCACTGCTGCAAAACGGTATGCTCAAGGGTGAGGCACTCAGCAGGTTTATCAAGCGTAGTGTGGAGATGATTTGATTTACAATTTGACAAAGTTGCGATTAAGCGAGAGCAAAGACTGCTTGTAAGCTTTGCCGAGCGTAGCAACTTCAACATTGGTTAATTTACTATTTACAATTTATTTACCATTTAGTAATTTGACAATTTGGGCTTCGCAGTGTCATTGCCTTTAGCACAATGAACTGAGAACAGACAACAAAAGGCGACAGGATTCTCTCCAGTCGCCTTTCTTTAATACGCTATCGCTTATTATGTTTGTGAATAATGGGAGAATAGAAAATGTACACAAAAGTTTCTCAACAAAACACCTAGCAAGACAACGGCAGAGGCTCCACCCTTATGGGCAGAGCCTCTGTCTTTTGCAAAGTGATAGACCTTAGTAGGCACACACTATAGACGAGCGATTACTCGGCATCGTCCTTCTTCTCGGTACGGCGGATGGCACGCTTGCGTGTCTTCTTCTCGGGAGCCTGTGCGGGAGTTTCCTTTACACCGGCCAGTTCGGGGTCAATCATAATGCGTCCGCAGTACTCGCATACGATAATCTTCTTGCGCATCTTGATGTCGAGCTGACGCTGGGGTGGAATCTTGTTAAAGCAGCCACCACAAGCATCACGCTGCACGTAAACTACGCCAAGACCATTGCGGGTATTCTTGCGAATACGCTTGAAGGACTGCAACAAACGGGGCTCAATGGTAGTCTCCAAAGACTTTGCACGCTCGCGGAGTTTCTCCTCCTCTTCCTTCGTTTCAGTGATGATTTCATCAAGCTCTGAACGCTTCTCGTCGAGATCTTTGATACGGTCAGCCAAAAGTGCTTCGGTAGCATCGATATCAGCCTCCTTATTCTTGCGCTCAGTTGCATATTGACGCAGTTTCTTCTCGCAGAACTCCACCTCGAGTGATTGGAACTCGATTTCCTTGGCCAGCAAGTCGTATTCGCGGTTGTTGCGAACATTGTCCTGGTCGGCAGTGTACTTCTCGATCAATGCTTTGGCTTCTTCAATCTTAGCACGACGCTTGGTTTCCTCGGCCTTTATTGCCTCAATGTCGGCTGTGATATTGCCGATGCGAGTACGCAAACCAGCCACCTCGTCTTCGAGGTCCTCAACTTCAAGGGGAAGTTCGCCACGCAAAGTCTTGATGCGGTCAATTTCAGAAAAGATGAGCTGCAACTGATAGAGCGAACTCAGCTTCTCTTCTACAGAGAACTCCTGTGGGTCTTTCTTAGTTTCTTTTGCCATATTAAAAATAATTTATTGGATTGGTATTCAGTGTTGTCTTTACTACTTTTAGCTGAGGGAAATGGTCGTGGAGTATCTCCGCAAAGATGTCCATCGTGTACTGTTCACTCTCATAGTGCCCCATCTCGGCAATGAGCAGCTCATCCTCATGACCAAAATAGTCGTGATAGCGCATCTCGCCCGTGAGAAAAGCATCGGCACCCGCAGCAATAGCTTGGGGAAGCAGAAATCCTCCGCTACCGCCACAGAGAGCCACACGACGTATCGTGCGACCACTAAGGGCATTGTGACGAATGCAGCGTATGCCGAACAATGACTTCAGACGGGAGAGAAATTCGCGCTCGTCCTCCGCCACAGGCAACTCACCCACCACGCCAGAGCCTGCCGGAATGGCAGCATCCTTAGCTGCCAAAAAGGTAAGTCCCGCAAGTCCTATCTTCTCGGCTATGCGATAGTTGACTCCGCCCTGTGCATTGTCAAGATTCGTATGAGCAGCATAGATGGCAATACCCATCTGCAAAGCCTTGATGACGCAACGTTCCACATAATTCTTCCCTGTGATGGACTTCAACCCATGAAACAGGAGGGGATGGTGCGCAACAATCAGGTTGCACTCCTCGCGCGCAGCCTCATCGATAACGGCCTCAGTAACGTCCAAACACAGCAATGCCCCTGTAACTTCCTGCTCCGCTGTCAATCCGATTTGCAAGCCTGCATTGTCGTAGCTGTCCTGCAAAGGCAGAGGAGCATATCGTTCAAGGGCATCCAATATAAGCCTTGCTTCCATACTCTCAATAGAAAATCGCTACAAAGGTACACAATAATTCGGTTCCTTGCAAAAAAGAATGCAAGTTTGTACCGCCAATCTGTCCTTTCAGCACCGATTTCCGCGCCGAGGAGAATGCTTGTTGTCACTCGAAGATGAACAACTCGGACGGTGTGGTGCGCTTAAGGGCTGCCAGATACAGGTCTTTGCCTGGAATCAGGCCCACACCGCGCAGTGCCCACTCTACAGTCTTGTAGGCCAATTCGGGATGGTTGTTCTCGCGGCTGAGATGACACAGCCAAACATACTTGAGGTGCTCGGTGATATTCTCGGCAAGGAATGTTGCAGTAGCCTTATTGCTCAGGTGACCATTGGGTCCCGAGATTCTCTCCTTCAGATATTGCGGATAGGGGCCATGGGCAAGCATTTCCTCATCGTAGTTGGCCTCAATAATCAAGTAGTTGGCCTCTGCGATATGAGCTGCCACAGTGGGTGTGATGTGGCCTATGTCGGTGATGAAACAAAATTGCTTGTCGTCAATCCGAATGGAGTAGCCCACATTGTCCGTCCCATCATGAGGTACCTCGAAGGGTGTGATATGGAGGTCGCGCAAGCGCAGGGTTTCCTCCTTCTCCACGTAGCGCATGCACGACACAAGTTTCTGCGTCATGCAGTAGTTGCGGTTGATGCCTGTATGCGTAGTGCGGGTGGCATAAATAGGAATGTTATACTTCTCGCCCAACGTGCCCAGCGACTTTATGTGGTCGGCATGGTCGTGGGTAACAAAGACCGCCATGATGCTCTCAAAGTTGAGTTCCACCTCCTTGAGCGCAGCCTTAATGGTACGTACGGGAATACCGGCATCAATCAGGATACCATACGTGTCGGTACCCAGATAGAAACAGTTGCCGCTGCTCCCGCTCGCCAAACAAATGAATTTCACTTTCATATCTTTATTTCTTTTTCTTTCTTCTTTCTTCTTTTAGAATGGATAACCTACGGCGAAATGCCATGCAAAGTCACGCCGCAAGTCGGGCTTCAACACTGGATAGCGGAGCGTTCCCTCAGTGTAGGCCGGATTGATTGCCTTCATGGCCACATCAAAACGCAACACCAAGAAGTTGAGGTCCACACGCAAGCCCACGCCATAAGCCACGGCAATCTGTTTATAGAAGGTATCCCAATAGAACATACCACCGGGTTGGTCGTCATACTCATGGATGGTCCAGATATTGCCGGCATCGACAAACAGCGCACCTCCCAGCTTCCAAAAGAGCTGCGAACGGTACTCTATACTGCAGTCGAGCTTGATATCACCCGAATGATTGATATAGTCGATGGTACCTCCCGGGCTGACATAACTACCTGGGCCAAGTTCACGCACCGACCATCCGCGCACGCCATTGGCACCACCGGCATAATAGCGTTTCTCGAAGGGAAGCATACGGGCATTGCCATAGGGATAGGCCACACCTGCCTCCATATGGAGGAGGAGCGAATGCCGACGGTTGAAGTTCATATTCATCGTCCACGCAAAATCCCCCTTGAGATATTGCGCATAGGCAAGTCCCAACACGCGGTACTGCCCCAGCGAATCTTTTTCCAACTTCAGAGCACGCGATGCCAAATTGAGGAAATTGCCCGCAGTCTCCACACCTGCACGCACCGAGTGGCTTATGCTGAATCGGTCCTTCACGACAACCACAGGCGAGGAGGCATACTGGAAATCATATCCCGTACGGAAGATGAACAGGTCCTCATAGTTAAACCTCAGGATGGAGTTGCGGCCATTATATTTGTTCAGATATTCTTCGACAAAACTGCTGTTGATTCTTGGCACAGAGACGAAGTTGATACCCAGCAGGTCGAGACGATGCTTGGTACGCTTTGCGTAGTCCCAATGATAGCTCCACGATGCAGAGAACACATCGCGGTCAAACTCAGGGCGACGCTGCGTATTATACTGAAGGTCGAGCTGCGTAGTAGCTCTGCTCTGACGCTGCACCCTATCGCTAACAAACGGCACGATAAAACGCGGGAATCCCAGACTCATATCCACACCATACTCCCAATAGTTCCCTGAATCGTAGTCGGCGAGGTGGGTAATGTTTTCATAAGCGCCACGCAGCTTGAGTGTAAACACTTCAGAGCCACGGAACAAGTTGCGGTTGGTAAACGAGAGCGAAGCAGAGACTCCCAAGTCACCGGCCGTGTGGGTGAAATCCGTTTCCAAACCCGTCGACACCTTACGAGCCGGATGTAGTGCTATATGACAATTTAGCGTGCTATCATTGGATTCGGTGAAATTGATATGAGCATATTTTAGTGCAGCGAAACGTCCGTACGACACATACGAATCGGTCACTGCAGAAGTACTGTAGGGCATGCCCGGCTTAATCAACGAAGCACCGGCAACCACTCGGGGGCGCAACGGCATGTCCCCATCATACATAAAAGATGTGGCACCCCAGCTGATGGTATCGGGTAGTGCGAATCCACTCTGCCAACTACGCGAAGAGGGATACACCTGATAGTCGACCTTCCCTATCGTAAAACGACGGAATGGCTGCCCTGGCGCAGCAACGCGTATTCGCATCGTAAGGTCCACATCATATGAGTTGCGTGAAGTATCGACCACGAAGGTAATATTCTCCTTCTTGAAGTCATAGTACCCGATATTGCGCAGGTATTCGGTAAGCCGCGTACGCTCATCGGCTAGCAGGGAGGCATCAAGAGGCATGCCTACGCGCAACAGCGAGCTGACCGTATCGTTCCGAACGACACGGAGCAGGGCCGTATCCATCGACTGGCGGCGCACTGAGGCTACGGTATACATCCTTCCGGGTGTGACATGATAGTCCACCTCCACCTTACGGCGACGCACCGTGGTGTCCACCTCCACCTTGGCCTTCAAGTAACCTCGGTTCACGAGCGTCTTCTCCAAAGCCATGCTGCTCGCCTCCGCAGCAGCAGCGTCATACACATGAGGAGCCTCGCCCAGATTCTTGATCATGCGGTTCACGGCATTGTCCTTCGTTCCTGCCAGCAGATATATCCGCATCGGCAGACGGACGAGGCCGAACGTTCGGGTATTCGGATGTTGCCTCACACGAGATTTGAGCGAGGAGGCCAACTCCGGCTCCTCCTCGGACAACACATCGACCTTGTCGAGCAGTAGAGCACCTTCCGGCAAATGGCGCGACACGGTACAGGAAGACATGAACACGAGCAGCAGGAGAAGGGACACCATAAAGCGCCACCCCCTTGTCCAAGGCACGAACATTCCCGAGCCACAGACAGGCCTTTTGCACCGCGTATTCTTTTCCATTTTGCAAAGATACGAATAAGCGAGTGAAAAACCAAGTTTCAACGAATGAGAGCAAAGAATTGCTTGCATTTTTTGCCGAGTGAGGCAGAAACTCAATATGATTAAGTTTACTTGAGTTTTTTGTAACGAGCGCAGATACTTCAAGATACTTCAAGCCTATCGCAAAGACAGAAAAGCCTGCAAGCAAGCAGCATTTATAAAAGATTATCCTTACCTTTGCCACAGAAAGACAAACGCAAACTCTCAACATCATGGACATTCCACCCATCCTCAACGAGCACAACAAGCAGGAGTATCCTCCTGCACATACGGCAGAACATATTTTGAATCAGACGATGATGCGAACCTTCGGCTGCAAGCGCTCGCGCATCAATCACATAGAGCGCAAGAAGAGCAAGTGCAACTACGACCTCCCCACCTGCCCCACCGAGGAGCAGATACGCGCCGTAGAGGCAGCAGTAAACAATATCATCGCTGCCAACCTAGAAGTCACTGAGCGCTATGTCACTCGCGAAGAGATACCTACAGGCATCGACCTGAGCAAGCTGCCGTCAGATGCCAGCGAAACGCTACGATTGGTCTACGTGGGCGACTACGACGTATGCCCCTGCCTCGGAGCACATGTGAAGCGTACGAGCGAGATTGGGCAGTTCCGCATCAGCAGCACCAGCTACAACGAGGGCAACTTCCGCATCGTCTTCCGGGTAGCGGCTCCGTAAGGAATTATCGTAGGTGCGATAAATAATTATCACACCTGCGACAAAACTTTTTCATCGGTGCGACAACATTTTGTCGAGCCTACGAAAACTTTCTGTTAAATAGGATAAAAGCCATCGGTTGCCAGCAAACAATCGGTGGCTTTCGGGCATTATAGCTGAACAAGTTTGTTTAACCTATAAAACAATTCAACTATGACCCCAATGAAAAGAATGTACCGCCAAGAGTGGGTACCCAGTATCTTCAACGATTTCTTCGACACCAATTGGATGGGCCGCACCAAAGCGACAGCCCCAGCTATCAACGTCATCGAGAAGAAAGATGAGTATAAAGTGCAGGTGGCAGCGCCAGGCATGACCAAAGACGACTTCCGCATTCATCTCGACGATGCCGGAGACCTGGTCATCACCATGGAGAAATGCTGCGACTGCGACGAGAAGGAGAAGGAATGCAAGGACGAAAAGGCCGAATGCTGCGACGAGAAGGAGTGCAAGTACCTGCGCCGCGAGTTCTCCTATGCCAAGTTTGAGCAGACCCTCGTATTGCCCGACGACGTAGACAAAGCTGCCATCAAGGCAAAAGTTAAACATGGTGTGCTACACATCAAGCTGCCCCGCAAAAGAGAGGAGGAGAAGCCGCAAGTGCAGCAAGCCATCGCCATCGAATAGCCTCCCAGCCAGCTGCCATGGCAGTCGGCTGACTATATATAAGTTCAACCATTCGATGGACGCGCGAGACCCTCTCGCGCGTTTTTTATTTATCTAAGGAGAGATGCGCTCCTCACCACCGGGCAGAATACCGTTTTTATGCCGCAACACTTTTACTTTCGGCTTTTTTTATATACTTTTGCTTACAAAACGACACGACACGATGACACACTCTATCCACGGCTTCGTCCCCCACATCAGCGAAGAACAAACTTCGGCTTGGTGCACCGCACTCAGCGATTCCCCACTAATAGCCCACATCCACACAGTCGGCAGCAATGGCTCAAGCGAAAAGGCTGCCTTCATTCCTCTCGAACGCAGCACATCGACCTCCACTCTGAGAGCTATGGCCGACCGTTGCGCAGCAGAGTACATGCTCATATACACCCATGCCACACCCTTCACGATAGGGTATCGCGCCATAGAGCGCATGCTGCGCACTGCCACGGAGAGCAAGACCGACTGGGTATACAGCAACCGCTATATGGTGAAGCAAGGCGAGCTCCTCGCCGTCCCCACCAACGAATACCTGGAGGGAAGCGTGCGCGACGACTTCGATTTCGGTCCCCTACTCCTGATACGCACCGAGGCCGTGCGCCATTTTCTGGCTACCGAGCCCGAAGAGATGCAGCATGCAGCACTCTATCAGCTACGCCTCCACATCAGTCGCACAGGGTGTTTGGTACACATCAACGAATACCTATACACCGAGCAGGAGCTAGACACACGCACCTCGGGCGAGAAACAATTTGATTACGTCGATCCGCGCAACCGGCAGATCCAGATAGAGATGGAACAGGCCTGCACGGCACACCTCAAGGCCATAGGTGCCCACATTGACTACCGCACACTGCGGACGATAGACACTACCGCCGGCAGCTTCCCCTACGAAGCTACGGTCATCATCCCCGTAAAGAACCGCGCCCGCACCATAGGCGACGCCATACAATCGGTGCTTTCACAGGAAACCGACTTTGCCTTCAACCTTATCGTGGTAGACAACCACTCCACGGATGGAACAGGAGAGATTATCACCCAGTTGGCCATCGACAACCCACAATTGACCACAGTCGTCCCTAGCCGCACCGACCTCGGCATCGGAGGCTGTTGGGATCTTGCCATACGCAACGAGCAGTGCGGTCGCTACGCCGTACAGCTCGACAGTGACGACATCTACAGCGACACACACACACTGCAAGCCATCGTAGACACCTTCCGTCGCGAACGTTGTGCCATGGTAGTAGGCAGCTACCGTCTGTGCAATTTCGCATTGGAGACCCTTCCACCCGGCATCATCGACCATCGGGAATGGACCGAAGAGAACGGCATGAACAATGCCCTACGCATCAATGGTTTGGGTGCGCCACGTGCCTTCTACACCCCCGTCATCCGCGAGATTGGTTTTCCCAACGTGAGCTATGGCGAGGACTATGCCGTAGGCATCGCCATCAGCCGCCAATTTCGGCTGGGACGCATCTACGAGCCCATTTATCTGTGTCGTCGATGGGAGGGCAACAGCGATGCAGCCCTAAGCCCCGAACGCATGGCCGCACACAATCACTACAAGGATAGTCTGCGCACTCAGGAGATTCGGGCAAGACAAAGATAGAATGTGCATCTTACAGCACGGCACTTACTCAGCCGCTCTGCACAATAAAGCGATGCCACACGCGTTATTATATTGGTAATATTATGACACGAAGACGCTACATCATCACGACTATAGGGATATGGCTCCTCGCATGGGTGTCGGCCAAGGCACAAAGCGAGTTGGAGGTGGACTGGTCACTCTATGCGAAGGACACGGTGATGCCTGTATTCACCCACAACATCGACCTCGGCTACGACCATGCCGGACGCGAATACACAGTTGCCATCGAATACCCTGAGCTGACACCACTCACCACAGAGGAGGCTGCACGCTTTCGTCTGCCTGCCGAAGCCGGACTGCCCGAATGGCCCAAGATGGGCGTATACAAAGGCATCAGCGCCAAGCAAGGACAGCTAGACATCTCGTTCATCCCCATCATCTGGCGCGACGAACAGTATCAGAAGATTGTAAACTTTACCCTGAAGGTGGAGAGCACCCTCCCTGCGGCAAAAGCCAACACGAGAGCCGCCTCACAAGAACAAAAAGAGGTCGCCCATTCCCGATTAAGCAAAGGCCGCTGGGTAAAGCTGCGTGTGGCGGAGAATGGTGTCCATATGCTTACGCATGCACGACTCCGGGGTATGGGATTCGATGATCCGAAAAAGGTGCGCCTTTATGGTTATGGAGGTCACCCGCTTTCAGAGAGTGATGTCGATACATGGATTGATGACCTGTGTGAAGTACCTCTGTGGCGTGTTGATGACAGACTTCTTTTCTATGCTAATGGTCCCGTGCAGTGGATGTTGCAAAACGACAACACCTTCATCCATACTCGTAATCCCTATTCAGAATATGGCTACTACTTCTTGACTGAAGAAGCGGAGGGAGAACCGGCTACTTTCCCTGTTCGCGAGGTGCTTGACGCTGTGACCTCAGTAGTTGTGACTACACCTGCTTATGCCCTGCACGAGGTTGATGATTACGCATGGTTTCATGGTGGGCGCCAGTTGGTGGAGAGCTATGACTATGCAGGAGGTAACGTAAAACGTTACACGCTGTATGCTACAAACTTTTATCCGCTGAAAAATGCGACTATTGACGTGTGCTTCACTCATAATGGCGGAACCAGCAGCTCGGTTACGATAGCTAGTGACAGTGCTTCGTTGGGCTCTATGACATTGAACCCTGTAGGGCGGCATAGCGAAGCATCGTCATCCACACGTAGCTATGCTATGCCCTTAGCGACGAAGGATAGTAATGGCTCACAAATAATAACACTTACTCATAATCGCACGTCGGGTATATCGGGACGTCTCGACTATTTGCGCCTCAATTATACTCGCCTCATTGGGAACGGGCATCCTATCTATGCTACTAGTTCGGGGATTCATACTTATGAATTGCCCCAGAATGTTTGGGGTTATGAGAATACGGTAGTGTGGCGCATCAATGATGCAGCACAAATAGAGCAGATACCTTTCGATAAGGAAAAGCATTCATTTACTGTGAAAAGTGAGCGTGGTGATGTATATATTGCCGTAGACCTAAAGACAAACTATCCTATGCCCGAGGAACTGGGTGAGGTGGCTAATCAGGATTTGCATGCCACAGAGCCGATGGACTATGTCATCATCGTGCCATCGAGCGGCAAGTTCACTGCACAGGCCGAGCGCCTGGCCGAGGCACACCGTACACACAACAAGCTGCGCGTAAAGGTTGTGCGTGCCGATGAAGTGTACAATGAGTTCTCCTCGGGAACACCCGACGCCACGGCCTACCGCCGTTACCTCAAGATGCTGTACGACCGCGCCGAGACGATGGAGGATGCCCCCAAATACCTGCTGCTCTTCGGCGATGCTGCTTGGGACAACCGCATGCTGTCAACAGCATGGAAAGGCAAGTCACCCGACGACTACCTGCTATGCTTCGAAGCCGAGAACTCATTCAGCGCCACCTCATCCTACGTGATGGAAGACTACTTCGGCTTGCTCGACGATGGCGAAGGCAGCCGTCTGCTCTACGACAAGGTAGACATCGGCGTGGGACGTTTCCCCGTGACCACGACATCGCAGGCCCGCGATGCTGTAGACAAAGTCATTGCCTACATGGAGAATGCAGATGCAGGAGCGTGGAAGAACACCATCCTCATGCTAGGCGACGACGGCGACAACAACCAACACATGAGCGATGCAGAGCAGGTAGCTCAAATGCTCGAAGGCAACTACCCTGACTATATGGTAAAACGTATCTACTGGGATGCTTACCCCATGGAAGTGACCTCGACGGGGAACAGCTATCCGGCAGTGAGGAAGCGCCTACTCGAATTGTTCAACGAAGGAGCACTAATGGTCAACTACAGCGGACACGGAGCACCGGATGTGATATCCCACGAATTGGTCATCAACAAATCCGACATGGAACAGCTGCGCTCTCCCCGTCTGCCTGTATGGGTGACCGTATCGTGCGACATCACCCCGTTCGACAACACCACAACCTCGTTCGGAGAACATGCCTTCCTCAATCCGAGAGGAGGAGCCATCGCTCTGATGACCTCTACACGTACAACCTACTCGGACCAGAACCGACGCATCAACTACTTCTTCTCCAAATACCTGTTTGCACGCGATGAAAGCAACCGCCGCTATCATTTGGGCGATGCCATGCGTTTGGCCAAATGCAGCCTCATCACCACCGAAGACAGCTACCTGAAAGACCCGAGCGAGAACAAGTTGAACTATGTATTGATAGGAGACCCAGCACTCATCATCGGCAACACCGATTACCATGTTGTCGTCGATGAAATCAACGGAACAGCCATCACCAAAGAGAAGGCGACATTAAAGGCGGGTTCTAAAGTAACCGTAAAAGGGCATATCAACTCACCAAGCGGCACATTGGCTTCCGACTTTACAGGAGCGGTGTATGCTACCGTCTTTGATAACCTTGAGACCATCACCTGCCGTAACAACAATGGTACAGCCGATACGCCATGGATCTATCGCGAACGCACCAAGACCCTCTTCATGGGTGGCGACTCCGTACGAAATGGCGAGTACACATTCACCTTCCGCGTACCGATGGACATCAACTATTCGCAGATGAGCGGCCTCATCAATCTGTATGCCGTAAACGATGCACGTGACCGCGAGGCCCAAGGCGCCTTCGACGGATTTCTGTTAGGGGGTACAGCCGACAAGCTGGAAAACGATAGTCTTGGTCCCAAAATAGAACTGTATCTCAACTCACCCGACTTCATCACTGGCAACCAAGTGAACGAGACTCCACGCCTGATGGTAATGCTCGAGGACCCTGACGGCATCAACACCGTAGGCAACGGCATTGGACATGACCTCATGGCTATCATTGACGGTGAGGCAACACTGACCTACAATCTCAACGATTACTAC
Organism: Bacteroidaceae bacterium; assembly: GCA_045544835.1. GTDB lineage: Bacteria > Bacteroidota > Bacteroidia > Bacteroidales > Bacteroidaceae > UBA1189. The sequence goes on from JAZPZS010000141.1 coordinate 12,065, forward strand.
ACCTCGCAGCTAGGCGACTACACACGCGGAACCATTACATACACCTTCCCCGAACTGAGCGAAGGCATGCACACACTAATGTTCCGTGCCTGGGATATGATGAACAATGCCACCACAACAACCATAGATTTTGAAGTGGTGAAGGGACTGCGCCCTCGCATACTCGATGTGACTACCACGCACAGCCCTGCCCGCGAGCAGACAACCTTCGTGCTCACCCACGACCGCCCAGAGACTGAGGTCACGGTAAAGATAGAGGTGTTCGACTTCTCGGGCCGCACCTTGTGGGCGCTCACCGAACAGGCCAATACCCCCGACAATTACTACACAGCCGATTGGAACCTCTGCACCTCGGCAGGCCAACCACTCGCCTCAGGCATTTACCTATACCGCGTCACCGTGACCTCGGCAAGTGGCAAGTCGACCAGCCATGCCCACAAACTGATGATTTTACGGTGATGAAGACAATAATATAACGACTTTGAAGTTTAGTAATAATACATAAAAACAAATAAAAGACATACAAAAACAAAAATATGAAGAAAACACTCTTGCTGCTATCTACCATACTATTGAGTGCGACATCAGCTATAGCCCAAAAAGAGATGTTCAACCCCGTGCTCACGGGTGTTACCTCGCTCTCCATTGCTCCCGACTCACGTGCCGGTGCTATGGGCGACGTGGGTGTCGCTACCGACCCTGACGTAAATTCCCAATATTGGAATCCCGCAAAATACCCCTTTGCCATCAGTCCGGCAGGCTTCTCCCTTGCCTACACTCCTTGGCTACGCCAATTGGTAAGCGATATCGACCTTGCCAACCTTGTAGGCTATTACCGCATTGGCGACTATCAGGCCATCAGTGGCTCGCTCACCTACTTCTCGCTAGGTGATGTATATGCCGACAACTACGTTATCCACCCCTATGAGATGGCTCTCGACTTTGCCTACTCGCGTATGCTTTCAGAGACCTTCTCGGCAGCTGTAGGCCTTCGTTTCATACATTCAGACCTACAATACAACTACGAAGAAGATATCACCTCAGGACAAGCTTTCGCTGCCGATATCGCATTCTTCTACACCAATTACTTGATGCTGGGACGCCGCGAATGCCTCTTCAACCTCGGCCTCAATGCCTCGAACATAGGTAGTAAAATATCGTTTGATGGTGGCAACACCAACCAATTCATTCCCACCAACCTACGCCTTGGAGCCTCACTGATGGTACCCATCGACGAATACAACACCATCTCATTCAGTGCCGATATCAATAAGCTCATGGTACCTACCAAGCCTTCGTACCGTCAGTTCCTGAACGAAGAATTCGGTGAAGACTTTGAAGATGACAGCTACTCCTTTGCCTCGGAATATCAGTCATGGCTCGATGCTGGAGGCTATAATGACATTTCTCCCATCTCGGGTATCTTCCAGTCATTTGCCGATGCGCCAGGCGGCCTGCACGAAGAGTTGCAAGAGATTTATTGGGGAGCCGGTGTGGAGTATGCCTACAACAACCAGTTCTTCCTCCGTGGAGGTTACCACTATGAGAATGAGTACAAAGGAAATCGCAAGTACTTCACCCTTGGTACAGGTTTCAAGATGAGTGTATTCTCACTCGATGCAGCCTACCTTATCTCTATGTCACAAAGCAACCCGCTCGACCAAACCCTACGCTTCACCCTATCGTTTGACATGGATGGCATCAGGGAGATTATGGGAAGATAAAGCCGATTTACAATTTGACAATTTACAAATAACCATTTACTGCGCGATTGCGTCAATTACAGATTCAATGTCGCGGTTCTATAAATTGTCAAGTAACCACATTGTAAATCAATTGTAAATTGTAAATAGTAGAATTGTAAATGAGAATACGTGTAGGATTCGGATTTGACGTCCACAAATTTGCCGAGAACCGTGAGCTTTGGTTAGGAGGCATACAGCTCGAACATGACCGAGGTCTTTTGGGACATTCTGATGCCGATGTGCTCATCCACGCTATCTGCGATGCGCTGCTGGGTGCAGCCCACATGCGCGACATCGGCTACCACTTCCCCGATAATGCGGGTGAGTTCAAGAACATCGACAGTAAGATACTGCTTCGTCGCACCATAGAACTCATCGCCACGAAAGGCTACCGTGTAGGTAACATTGATGCCACCATCTGTGCCGAACGTCCCAAACTGAAAGCCCACATCCCCCTCATGCAGCAGACACTAGCCGATGTGATGGGTATCGATGAAGAGGATGTCACCATCAAGGCCACCACAACCGAAAAGCTCGGTTTCACAGGACGTGAGGAGGGCATATCAGCCTATGCCACTGTACTGATAGAAAAGGATTAATAGAGCAATAGAGCGCAAGCAATGATGCAAACGACACATCTGAACGGACGGAAAGTACACCGCCATGGTTTGCTATTGTCGCTCCTCTTATTATCTTTCACCTCGTGTACCTCGCTGCGCTACACGGGAGTAAACCGTATACGCAATTACGATATAGCCTCGGCCGATGTTCCTGAAGCCTTCGACGGATATCGCATCGCTTTCGCTTCAGATTTTCATTTGGAGAGTAAGTTCAAGGAGCGTCAGCTGCATGGTACAGTGAAGGCACTGAAAGCTATTTCCCCCGATGTACTCATGCTGGGCGGAGACTATCAAGAAGGATGCGAATATGTAGGGCCTCTATTCGAAGCCTTGGCACAGGCCACCCCACCCGATGGCATTTATGCCGTATTGGGCAACAACGACTATGAGCGTTGCACGGAACTGATACGTACAGCAATGCAGGAGCGCGGCATACGCCTGCTCGAAGAGGAGGTGGATACCATCCGCCGAGGAGAGGAATACATAGTAATATGGGGAGCCAATCCCTATGCTGGCAGATACCCTTCATCTAGCAAGCCAAAGGCCAAGACAAAAGAAATCATTACTTTGGAGGGCTTCACTATACTGCTCACGCACACACCTGACTATGTAGACGATGCCGACATCAGCACAGCCGACCTTGCCCTTGCAGGGCACACGCACGGCGGACAAGTCACGCTCTTTGGTCTTTACGCCCCTATCACTGCATCCAAGTACGGCATGCGCTATCGCTCAGGGCTCAAGCGTAGTCGCCGAGGAGTCCCCATCATTATTTCAAATGGCTTAGGCACCTCACGACGCCCCATCCGCATGTTTGCCCCAACCGATGTGGTGGTTGTAACCTTACGAAAGAGGTATTAGTCACAGAACTTACAGGTCTATCACTCCACCTTATCAGGATACTGATTATCCTCCATATTGGGCTTACGCGAAAAGGTCCTCACCTGCTTCACCTCGGTCTGTCCCTGTCCCTTTTCATTCATACCGTACGCCTTGATATAATAGGTAGTATTGGGAGACAAGCCAACAATCTCGCCCTGAATGGTTCCATAAGAGCATCCCCCCGGCACTGGGGTTACCTTGTTGTTCATCACACTCGCCTTCGAAGTGGAATAGTAGAACCCACAATCGTCAATGGTACCCTCAACAACCTCTACACTACACGAGATGCGCTCCGAGGAGACCTCCACCTCAAGTGCTCCAAGCACAGGAGGGACAACCTGCTCACAAGAGGTCATCATCATCAACAAAGCGACAAACGAGGGGAATAATATCTTTTTCATATCTATTATGGCTAAGCATTAACGTTTCACATAAACCTTGGTCTTCTCTATCATATACATGCCTTGAGGGAGATGCGATATTTCATTGACACCCTCCATTCCATCAATCACACATACCTTGCGGCCCACCATATCGTAAACGGTAATGGCACGTTCTTCAGGCAAGGTGACATATACGATACCACCAGCTACAGTCACCGATAAGCTGTAAACGACATCCTCTGCCTCGGGCCGCATCTGTATTCTGAACATCGGTGCTCCCTGGTTCTTCACCGCAGGAAGCATATAGGCCGAGAAAGGCATCACATCCTTTCTGTTGGGTGCAAACACGCTACCAGCAGCATATTTATCAAACTTGAGCGATACGTTGAGAGCATACACCGAATCGCAACGCTTAATCTCATCGAACGAAGGAATCATGCTATATTCCGTCCCATGATAGGGAGCAAGCTCATCTGTAGCATGTATCAGCACATTATCGGCCGAGAACACAACATTTCCGTTCAGCAAGTCATTGCCATACGCCGTATGATTAGGCATTGCAATGATATACGGCTTATTTGCCCGTATGGTTATTGTCGGGTCGAAACCTCCATCGGCAGGCTCGGCCAACCAAAAATTATATGTAGCATCAACGCCAAAGGGAGCAATGTCACCCTTGCCCTCATGCCTAATCCTCGCTACATCGAAAGGCAGAGCCAAAGTCTCCCAGCCTGCCGAAGAGCCCAATCCTGTGGACTGAGCATAGAAGTGCTTATACTCCACATGACCGACCGTAAAAGGAATGGGACAGTAGAAAGGCTTCAAATCGTGCAAAGTAAGCGAGCTGCATTGCCCATCCTTTATCAAAGCCATATGGCCAGACTCTATCAGCGGATGCTCAAACTCCATTCTCTCCGGGAGGTACACCAACAGATGGGTGTAGCTCTTCTCATCAAAGGCAGTAGGCGCCAAAGGCTGATTACCATTCCAAACGACCGCCTTCAGTGAAGTACATCCATGGAATAGGCTATCACCGACAGTGCGCAAGGAGTCATTTTCCAGAACGACACTACGCAGGGAGGTCGCATAGCTGAAAGCGCCAGCATCAATACCCCTCAGCACATAAGCAACAGAATCAGAATATACCGAATCGCCAAATCTATAATGACCACTATAATAGGAAGTGCCATTGCCATCAACAGCATCAGTAAGCACTACCTGCGGATTCACGGACGACAATATACGATATACCGCGCCATCATGCACGAACCAGTTGCTTTTCTCCACGATGTCAGAGCTGCGGTGTCCTGGCCTACGAGCAATCACACGAACATTCACCTTGCGGTTCAGCGGTATAGGCGCCACATAACGTTGGCTATAAGCCGTCGGGAGCGAACCGTCAGTCGTATAATAGAGAGCAGCAGAATCAACGGTCACCATATACATGCTATCCTTGTCAATATATATATAAGGTATCGTATCCGTCTTAGGCAACAGCGAGTCCACCACTTCCACCTCCACAGCCTTGGAATAGTGCGAGAACACTCCATCCTTCACACTACGGACACTACACCTATAGAGTCCACCCTCAAGGTTGTCAAACACATAACGGTTCTCCGCCGTACGCCCGGTAAACACGGTCTTCACCAGATACCGCTTTTCTTCAGCCGATTCTTCGGCCGTGCTATCCGATTTGGTTTCTTCCATCTGTCTAGCTCGTTGAGCATTACCCTGCATCTCAAGATGTTTGCATTGAGCAGGAAGCAACACTTTGGTAGCATGGGCGCGGATGTTCGCACCTGACTCATCATCCGTCAATTCTTCTCTGCGGTCACCGGGCAGCACATACACTGCATCCAAGTCAATGCGAGTAGTCTCTTTCTCGGCAGTCTCGTCATTGTCACGTGTGTCGATATATAAGAACGTGTTTTCTCCTATCGTGTCTATCGACGCGACATAGGTCACCCACTCTTCGCTCTCCACCGAGAGGGTTCCTCCAAACAGTCCATTGCCCCATGCCTGGTCGCCAATGCCTATCACCATAAAGGGATTCTTATCTGTCGACTCACTCTTCTTCACGGTAAACAATAGGGTTACTCCCGACGAGTCGCACGAGAATGTCGGTGAAATGAGTGCACCTATTGATGTGGTACTACCTATACGAATTGCTCCATCAAGGCCATAAATGCCCTGTCCATACCAGCCAGGCTGACCGGTATAAATGTCAAGCGAACCACCGATATCACTATTATTCTTCTTTACCTCATCGAAATCTTCATCTAGCAGATAGGGGTTTTCTTCAAGCAAATCGAGTCGGACCTCATACTCCTTGACCTCCTCGACCGCTCCCCAAGTCAGCGTGAAGCCAGTCTGGGACACCTCTACGACTTCATCCAACACTGGAGGAACCAGTGCGCCCTTCATGAACGAAAACGAAACGATACGGCCATCCTTGGAGATGTTCGTGATATCCTTCTCCATATACTCCCCCTTGTACACTTGGGCAGCAGGTTTCGAAGATGAAGTAAGCGAAGTGTTCCCTGATGTTCCGGGATAAGTATCTCCCGACAATGTATTTGCTGTCAACTTATTGTCTGCGGGGATAATCGTCATACGCTGATGCGAAGGCACATTGTTCAGGTTATTATTTTGCCAAGCAGAAGCCAAATAGTCGACATGGATGACCAACATACCTTCAGCTGGAGCGAACTGATCCCATCGTGTACGTTGGTGATTCTCTACCACATAGAACTCGTTAGGATTTTCCTCATTCACGATCTTGTAGGCCACGCCCCCCTCGCTCATGGCTTGCAGCGATACATTCTTGGGCGTACTAAGCTCAACCAGTGGCTTCCAACCCAAGAAGTCCTTCTCATAGCCAGTATATCCACAAGGAGTATGCCCATTATTGTTGTAGCAACCATAATCCATCAAGCTCCAGGCATTCATGCCAAAAGCGCCTTGGTCACCTGTGTCATAGAAGTCGGGTAAGCCAAGACAATGCGAGAACTCATGGCAGAACGTGCCGATACCATCGAGAACCTCACCTTGATAGCCGTCCAACTCATTGTTACAAGCATAACGACTGATCTTCACGCCATCAATCGAAAGCGGAGTTTCCAATTGCCACTGATGAGGCCAGATGGTATTTTGCAACACATTGACATTCGAGGCCTCGCCATATCCTGCATATATAACGTAGACGATGTCGACATAGCCATCCTTATTATTATCAAATTTTGAGAATGAAGTCTTCTGCGCAGCCAATCGGCAGGCCTCCTGCACCATCTCACGGGGACGCATGTCAGAATCCGACTCTTTATCGTTCTCCCCATAGTATTTCATCTCATGACTAAGTGTAAGCGGGCCAATGATCTCAAACTGAGGAAGGAAATGTCCCTCCGACTGGTCCTCGAAATATTCCTTCACACTGCCATATCCCCCTTCGGCCTTATAGTCATCGCCATTGATATGTCCCTCGAAAGCGGCAGCAGGGTCCGATGAAGAGAATTTTACATCAGTATATTGTACCAAGAGAACCGGCACATGCACCTCCCCCTTCGTGGGCACCTCTGCAGCCTTTTGTGCAGCACGGGAAGCCCGCACACGCTGTGCCACGTCATCACTTCGCATCGCCACATCGTGCAGCTGAGCCACTGTAGGCAAAAGTGCCACAAACTCTTTTTCCGCCCCGCTACGCTCCTCACGAGCATGAGCCAGATGCTTGGTCGCCACGATTTTTCCATCTGCGACATCGGCATAGTAATACCCATTCCCACAGGGCTTTACCACCAGCCCATCTTCGGTCATCAAGTAATGGAAGTGTTCATCACCTCGTTGTGTCAGTGTCAACTCCGTTCCGTCGGGCTGAGCCACCGTGAAGGATATGCGTTTGGCCGGTACTGCCCATGTCTGGAGGATACAAGCACATACCATCAACGCGAAAAACAATCTTTTCATATACTAACTTATGTTCAAGAATTTATGAGGCACAAAGATACGAATAAGTGAGCAAGAAATATCAAGTTACTTGAATATTTCTTTCAGCGAACGGAAATATCTTCGAAATCTATTTCAAAGATACGAATAAACGAGCGAGAAATATCAAGTTCACTTCAATATTTTTCACAGCGCCAACGCGAAATGAGCGTCGGTTGCGACGGCAGCGCGGAGCATTAGCGCTGCTTGCGACGGAGGGGAGGTTTATCTCCCCCAGAGGAGTGTGCTTTAGCACCATTACCTTTAGTTTCCCCAAGGAGTGCTGCTTGCAGCCCTATTAAAGTATCTTCGTGGCTTACCACAAAGATATAAAAGACGCCATTATCCCTCATACAGACTTGTTTTATTACCAGGATAATTATTATATTTACAATAAAATCATCATTCCTATATATAAATAATCCGCGCAAACGGGGAAAATTTTGCATATTTGCGCGAATTATCCGGCGATAATTTGCGCAAACGCAACGTTTTTCCTACATTTGCGCAGAAAATCATAGGTTCATGCAAGGAATAATAGGTAGAGAATCTGAATTGAACGCATTGAAGACGTATCTTACGTCCAGTCAATCGGAGTTTGTAGCGGTTTATGGTCGCCGAAGAGTAGGCAAGACATTTCTCATACGCAAAGCCGCAGACGAGAAGTTCGCTTTCTTCTTGACAGGTGTGCATAATGCTTCCAAGTCAGAACAACTGACCAACTTTGCTATCGCCTATCAGAAAGCATCGAAGGGAGAGCGCTTGTCTATCCCCAAGAACTGGATTCTGGCTTTTTATGAGCTGTCGTGCTATTTGGAGACTCTGCCTGAAGGACCTAAGGTTATTTTTATTGATGAGTTGCCCTGGCTTGACACTGCAAAATCAGGATTTATCGCTGCACTGGAGAACTTCTGGAACAGTTGGGCGGTGTTGCGGAATGACATCAAACTCATTGTCTGTGGTTCTGCAACCTCTTGGATGATTAATAATCTTATTCGCAGCCGGGGAGGGCTACACAATCGCCTAACCCACTATCTTGTGTTGGAGCCATTCACATTGAAGGAATGCGAGGCATATTTCAAGGCGTACGGTTTTTCATTCTCTCGCCGACAGATAGCTGAATGCTATATGGCAATGGGAGGAATTCCCTACTACATGTCAATGATGGACCGTTCGATGAGCCTTGCCCAAAATATCGATCAGCTATTCTTTGCCCCCAATGCTCCGCTTAAGGACGAGTTCAACGACCTCTACCGCGCCCTCTTCAAGAATGCAGCTCCACATATCGACGTTGTCACAGCGCTATCTACCAAGAGCCGCGGTCTCACCCGCCAAGAGATTCTCGATGCTACGGGCATTACTGACAACGGAGCCTTTAGTGTCGTTCTGGACGAATTGGAGCAATGTGGTTTCATACGGCTATATGAACCTTTCGGGAACGTACGTATAGCAGGTGACAAAAGACAGAAGAGCGCTACCATCTACCAGCTGACAGATTTCTATACGCTCTTCTACTTCAATTTTGTGAAGAACAACCGCTATCAGGACGAACATTTCTGGACCACTTCACTTCACAGCCCGATGCACAATACGTGGTGCGGGCTTTCATTCGAGAGGCTTTGTCTGAGCCATATCCGCCAAATCAAGCATTCGTTAGGCATAGTAGGAGTGCAGACCTTGGCCTGCTCATGGCGCAACGCCACAGCGCAGATTGATTTGGTCATCGATCGTAAGGACGATACAGTCAATATCTGCGAAATGAAATATGCCAAGGACGAGTTTGAAATCACCAAGGACTATGAAGCCAAGCTACAGAACAAATTGACTCTTTTCGCAGAAGAAACAGGTACAAAAAAATCACTCATACTGACAATGGTTACCACACATGGTGTAAAACAAAATGCACATAGCGGTATCGTTCAGAGTGAGGTGCTGCTTGACGACCTGTTTGCTTAAATGTTTTAGACCCTATTTGTCATTATCCACCAAATTTAATGAGGCCAAATTGTCATTATCCACCGAATTTATCAAAAACAGGGCACCGATGCGTCGGTGCCCTGAATATATATAATAGGTGTAAGGATTACTTATTTTTTTGAACTTCACAATGCCATCAAAAGCAGGACTAATTATTTTAACGGCCAAATCATTTTCCTTATTTGTGATAATTCCTTTTCTGCAATTCACAGAATTGCCTTAAGCATTGTATAATCACAAAGAGAGGCGCACCCTTATGGATGCGCCTCTCGTAATATGAATAATCAACTGTCAAGTGTCGTTATTATTCAGCAGGCTTCTCGAATACGAAGAGGTTAGGATACTCACCGAATGATCCGACAGATACAGTCCAATTGATGTAGAATACCATCTGTACCATATTGCCCTCAGTAACGACTTCGGCATCCAAGTAGTTGGCAGAAACCATGCCATAGTTGGGATGAACGTAACCAGTAGCAATAGCACTAGGAATTACGCTGATATTTTCACTGCCGTCCCATGTGAAAGTGAGAGGACTTGCGCCCATTCCCCAGCAATCTTGAATACGATAAACGCCTGTTGATGGAGAATATTCCAATACTTGTGCATAAGGTTGGGGATTACCTTCAGCGTCAGTGTAGAGAAAGTAATCTACATATGTGCCCTCTGCATAAGGGGCAAAGTCCTCGCGCATGATGTTGAATGAGAGTACAGTGTTGTCACCGATAGCATAGGGGTTTACCCAAGCTGCATCGATAGCAATCTTTACTCTGTAGTTCTCCATCAATTCTACATCGGAGATGGTTACTGTGATAGTTGTATCCAAGTCTCCTTCATCGAAAGAAACAGTTGCAGGCACTGTGATAGCACCATCAATACCCTCTTCGAGTGTTACATCCAAATTATAGGTTGCAGCTTCAGTTGCATAGCGGGCCACACCAAGCTGAAGTGTAGAATCAGAAATCTGCAGAACCACATTGCTGATATTGTCAGTAAAATAAACTACTGCGCTGTCTTGAGCTGCAGGGGCACCCACTTCGTAAGGCAACTCTTTCTGGCACGAAGTGAAGCCGATGCCAGCAGCTATAGTTGCTACGATAGCCAATTTATTAAAAATCTTCATATCTCTAAATTCTTTTTATCGGCTCACCCGAAGGTGAGCCGTATTGTTTTGCTATTCGTTATTAATCACAATAAGTTAGTTTATTCTTCCCAAGCCTGATAGCAACCAGTGGGGTCGGGATTCTCATACCCAACCAATGCCTTGTTGTTGTTCTTCTCAGTCTGTACAATACAGAAGTTCATCCAAGCAGGGCGACCAACAGTGTTGAAACGCTTAGCCTCCTCGAAATTGGTGCCAGGATAGCCACGAGTAACAGACTTGTTCAAGCGCTTCACGTCAAACAATGTCAAGCCTTCGCCCCACAGCTCGATACGCTTCTGAAGCAGAATCTCATCAATCAAGAAATCGCCGGTAGCTGTTGTGTTGTACGTTGCATCTCTATAAGTTGTCATGAAACTGTTGATGAGAGCCTGTCCCTCTGCATCGTTCAAGTGAGCGGCAGCCTCAGCCTCGATAAGATACATCTCCTCAACACGCATAACAGGGAATGCAGATGCTGCACCTACACTATAGTCTGAGGTTTCACCGCCAGCAGGACGGAACTTAACCGAAGTGTAAGTGGGGAAGGTTGCAACAACACTTGCATCTACGTTGTACTGAGTTGCACCATCCAAAGCAGTTCCAGCAGGAGCCTTGAACATCTTCTTGCGGAAGTCAGTGTCGCTAATCTTATCGTACAGGCTGGCATCAATCATTGCATGGGCACCTGCACAAGCATAGCCAAATGTTGCCTCAGGACTCAAGAATGAGGTCCAGTTGATGATAGCAGTTTTTACTACATCATCTTCAGCCTGAGCCTGTGCACCCCACATCCATGCATCCAATGTGTTGAATCCGTTAGTAAGACTCAAGCACTCAGCCTCAGACATGGGTTGCACTGAAGAGTTGTCAATAGCTTTACGGGCATACAACTTGGCATTCTCATAGTCGCCGAGCCACATGTAGCAACGAGCATAAAGACCATATACTGCATCCAAATGAGGAAGTGTTTTGGTGGTTGGCTGCAAGTATACGATGTATTCTTCGGCCTTACTCAATGCATCAAGGATAAAGGCTGCCATCTTATTGCGATGTACACGAGGATTGTTACGGGCAGCAGCTTCGTCCATATCTTCTGTTACGATGGGCACGGTCAGGCTGTCTACACGGTTGCCAGCAGCATTTACACCAGACACAGCATCGTTGGGGAGGAACTCAAACATCTGAGCCATATCCAAATAAGCCAAAGCACGGAAAGCATAACCTGCGCCAAGGAAACCGAGCTGATCCTCTGTCGCGATTTCTGTGTCAATAACCGAAATCATGTTGTTGGAGGTCTGCACAAACTTCCAGTAGTAGTTCCAAATAAACTGACCAAAAATATAATCTTCTCCTTGGTAAAGGTTCTTGGCCCAACGAGCAAACCAGTCATAACCGACAGGGTCATTTACAGACATATCTTGGGTCATCACGTCACGGATATGCATCATGGCGCCATATCCCCACTCATAGTGCTGGTCGCGGCCAAGTGTGTTATGGTCAATAAAGAAAGCCGGCATAGCCCAAAGCAATGCTTCTGAGGCCTTGGGAGATGCACTAATCTGTTCAGCCGTAGCTGCATCAGTGGGGAATGTCTCCTCAATACAACTGGTCGGCAGCATCAACGATGCAGAGCAACCAACGGCAAGCAGCAATTTTGATATTTTTGTTCTCATATTGATAATTCTTTTAGGTTGGTTAGAATGTTAATGTTACACCACCAGAGATAGTACGGATAGGTGCATAATAAGAGTTGGTAACAGAACCAGTGATGCTCTGACGGGGATCGAGACCCTTACGCTGTGACCAAACGAAGATGTTGTCAGCTGATACATAGAAACGTGCGCTCTCAATCTGAGCCTTGCGAGTCAAGTTCGCGGGCAAGGTGTAGCCGAGGTTTACGTTCTGCAAGCTGAGGTATGAAGCATCGGTCAAGAAACGATCCGAAGTAGAAGTGGTGTACACATCCTCAGTCTGGAAGCGAGGAATGTTGGTGTTCTTGTTCTCAGGAGTCCATGCATTGAGCAAGTCCTTGTGGAAGTTCTGGCCCTTGGATGAAGATGTGGGTGATGACATATAACCGGCATAGTCGCCATCGTATACCTGACCACCAATCTGATAACCGAAGTCAACAGAGAAGTCGAAGCCCTTGTAGCTCAATGAAGTGCCGAAGCCACCATATACATCGGGAAGAGCAGTGCCACAAAGATAATCGGTAGCACTGTTGTACTCGGCTGTAGTGGTACGACCTGTAACATTACCCTCATCGTCAGTCAAATCCATATAATACAGAGCCTCACCAGTCTCCTGATCAACGCCTGCATATTGCTTCATGCGGAAAGTATACAATGAGATGCCCTCACCATAGAAGTAGTTACCGCTTGAGAAACCTTCAACACCGCTGCACTCCATAGTCTTACGCTCCTCGGGGAGGTAAGTTACCTTGTTCTTGTAATGGGTAAGGTTCAGGTTGATGTTCCACTCGAAGTCCTTGGTACGAATAGGAGTAACCTTGAACTCAGCTTCAACACCATTGTTGGCCATGTCACCTACGTTAGCATAGTAAGAGGTGTAACCGAATGAAGGAGGCAAGGGGAATGAGAATAACATGTCAGAGGTCTTACGATAGAAGTACTCGATGGTACCGTTGAAACGACCCTTGTACATTTCGAAGTCAACACCGGCGTTGAAGTTACCGTTGGTCTCCCAAGTAATCTCTTTGTTACCCAAGGTGCTGGGAACAGCTGCGGGCGAACCGTTAGAGTTTACAATGCTATAAGTACTGGTGTAACGGTAGTTACCGATATTGTCGTTACCCTGCTGACCGTATGAGGCTTTCAGCTTCAAGAGATCGAACTTGGTAGAGTTGAACCAGTTCTCACGGTTGATAACCCATGCACCACCGGCACTCCAGAAGTTACCCCACTGGTGTTCGGGATGGAAGCGTGAAGAGGCATCGCGACGGAACGAACCAGAGAAGAAGTACTTGTCATCGAAGTCATACTGCGCACGACCGAAGAAACCTTCGGTGTTATAATCTGTCTGGTATGAGGTGCCGCCCTTCTCTGTGATAGCGCCTTCCAACTCAGTGTTGTTGGGGTCAAAGAAGTTTGACTTGCCAGCATAGAGGTAGTAGTAGTGGCGACGATAATACTCATGACCGACCATGATGTTCAGACTATTCAAACCAAACTCTGCGGTGTAGTTCAGTAACTGTTGGTGGTTGTAGGCCATTGAGCGTGTATGGTACATATAAGAAATACCGTTCGACTCAGCATACTGACCATAGTAAGGGTTGGTAAAGCTGTTTGAACGTGTCTCATCAACAGTTACACCACTGTTCCAAGAGAACACAAGACCCTTGGCCAAGGTGAGATCGAAGAAGCCTGAAGCATTCATAGCGTTACCCTCAGCAAAACTCTTGTCAAGAACATTAGACAAGTAGGGGTTAGCTCCCGGATGAACGGGACGGCCCATACCTGCATTCATGCCATCACCAAAGTCATACATGGTATAGCCGTTGGCATCCTTCATGACGTTACCATTGGCATCGCGCACATACAAAGGATAGATAGGAGCAACCTGAGTGGCGAATGCGAAGATGTTGCCTGATGAACCTGATGAACCGTCCTCACCCAATGAGTTGGACTCAAAGTGTGTGTACGACATGTTGGCGCCCGCCTTGAGCCAATCCTTCAACTTGTAGTCAGCTTTCAGGCGACCGCTCAAACGCTCGTAGTCAGAGTTCACCGTAATACCCTGATTGTCCAGATAGTTTACAGAAGCATAGAAAGAAGACTTGTCGGTACCAGCAGAAGCGCTTACGGTATACTCTTGACGTGCGCTCTGGCGATAAGCCTCGTTCATCCAATTATCAGGAGTCAGCAAATACTCGTCATCGCCATACTTTACAATATTTCCAAGTGTTGCATTAGGATTCAACTTACCATTTGTACCAATCAAATACTCACCCTCAGGAATCTGATATACGTTGTAACCCAGTCCAAAGCTACCACTACCCAACATATTGGTATTTGCATTAGCATGTGCTGCAGCAAATGACTGGCCGTTAGCCTGATAGTAGTTTCTCAATGCACCATAGTACATCTCGTAGTACTGGCCGGGATTGGTCACAAAGTCGTAGTCGCGTGTAGCACGGTCGTTCATACCATACTTAGCATCTACAGTTATACGAGCCTTACCAGCCTTACCCTTCTTGGTGGTGATGATAATCACACCATTAGCACCACGAGCACCATACAAAGCGTTGGATGCTGCATCCTTCAATACAGTCATAGACTCAATGTCCTGATTGCTGATGTTGTTCAAGTCACCGTCGTAAGGAGCACCGTCCAAGATTACCAACGGGTCGTTGCCAGCGTTGATAGAACTGATACCACGAATACGGATAGAGGGAGTTGTTTGACCAGGCTGACCTGATGCAGTATTCATTTGGATACCAGCCACCTTGTTGTTCAACGCATTCACTACGTTAGTGGTCTGAATCTTGCCGATTTCGCCAGCATCAACTACAGCTGCAGAACCAGTAAAGGCCGATTTCTTGGCTGTACCATAAGCTACAACCATAACTTCTTCCAGCACCTCTTCGTCAGACATCATGTACACCTTTACATAGGGATGAATGGTCACTTCCTGTGTGGTCATACCCACATAAGAAACAATCAAAGTCTTCGCGCTACTTGGAAGGTTTTCAATCACGAACTTGCCATCAATGTCAGTAATGGCACCCAGAGTGGGCACGCCCTTTACTGCG
>JAZPZS010000142.1:0-31296 GCA_045544835.1 Bacteroidaceae bacterium
AGCCAGATTGGCACCTTTACCACCGAGCAGATTTCTCATGTCTGCCTTACCTTCGGCCTTACCGTTACCGAATAAGTAAACTCTTTTTTCGCTCATAATTTTAGTTAATTATTAAGTGTAAAATATGATAGTTGTGTAATAGTCATATATAAATCATGGTATACGTAGCCTATTAACAGAGCAAAGATAGAGCATTTTTGTGAATTTAAGAAATTATCAAGCTAAAAAGATGTACGGAAAAGGATGATTTGTATTTTCTTTTCGCTTCTTTGCCATTATCCCGATATTTTATGTACTTTTGCCAAACTTAGGAAAATTTGGTTTTACAGTAGCTTATATATGGCAAGAAAGAAAAAGGAACTTCCGCTCTTGGAGCAGGTGACGATAACGGACGTGGCGGCCGAAGGCAAGGCGTTGGCGCGTGTAAATGATATGGTGGTGTTTGTGCCCTATGTGGTGCCGGGCGACGTGGTGGACCTTCAGGTGAAACGCAAGAAGCATAGCTATGCCGAGGCGGTGGCCGTGAAGTTTCATGAATACTCACCACTGCGTAGCGAGCCTTTCTGTAAGCACTTCGGTATATGTGGAGGCTGTAAGTGGCAATGCCTTAAGTATGAGGAACAGTTGCGCTACAAGCAGAAGCAGGTGACCGACAACCTCACTCGCATAGGCAAGATAGAATTGCCAGAGATATCTCCTATCTTAGGCTCGGAGCAGACGCACGAGTATCGCAACAAGCTGGAGTTTACCTTCAGTAACAAGCGCTGGCTCACTCAGGAAGAGGTGGAGCAGGATGTGAAGTACGACCAGATGAATGCCGTGGGATTCCATATCCCCGGAGCCTTCGACAAGGTGCTTGCCATCGACGAATGCCACCTGATGGATGATATATGCAACCGCATCCGCAATGGGGTGCGCGACTATGCCTACGAGCACGGCTATACCTTCTTCGACCTGCGCACTCAGGAGGGTATGCTCAGGAACATGATGATAAGGATTGCCGAAGGCGATGCCTGTCAGGAGTTCGGGAGTTCAGGAGTTACAGGAGTGCAGACAAATGTGACGACTGGTGATTGCGTTGATGAAAATCCCGCGAAAGGACTATCCCAGAACTCCAAAAAGTTCTCTGGCCTTATGGTCGTAATGCAGTTCAAGATCGTAGCCCCTGCCGAGGAGGCGCAGATGAAGCAGTTGTTGCAATATATGGCCGATACGTGGCCCGAGATTACCTCGCTCATGTATGTCATCAACAATAAGTGCAACGACACCATCGGCGACCTGCCTGTGCACACCTTCAAGGGCGACGATCATATCATCGAACAGATGGAGGACCTGAAGTTCAAGGTCGGCCCCAAGTCGTTCTACCAGACCAACACTCGCCAAGCCTATAATCTATATAAGGTGGCACGTGAGTTTGCCGGTCTCACGGGCAACGAACTCGTCTATGACCTCTACACTGGCACCGGCACCATAGCCAACTTCGTGTCGCGCCAGGCACGCCAGGTCATAGGTATCGAATATGTACCTGAAGCTATCGAGGATGCCAAGGTAAACTCGGCGCTCAACGGTATCGACAACACGCTCTTCTTTGCCGGCGACATGAAGGATATCCTTAATCAGGAGTTCATCAACGAGTATGGCCGTCCCGATGTCATCATCACCGATCCTCCACGTGCCGGCATGCACAACGACGTGATCGACACCATCCTCTTTGCCGAGCCCAAGCGCATCGTCTATGTGAGCTGTAATCCCGCCACGCAGGCTCGCGACCTCAGCTTGCTCGACGTGAAGTACAGGGTCACACGCGTGCAACCCGTCGACATGTTCCCCCACACTCATCATGTGGAGAACGTGGTACTCTTGGAATTGAAATAGGAGCCTCCCTTACCGCAGTTTGTTCTTGATGTAGTGCGGCGCTACAATCTTGTTATAATAGATGAGCGAGCCCAGCGTGAGCAGGGCACCGAAGAGGTAACCGTAGCTGAGCGATGACACCTCGGCGATGTAGCCGCCCACGAGCATGCCGATACCGATACCTACGTCCCATGAGGTGAGGTAGGTAGAGGTGGCAGTGCCGCGCTTGGAGTTGGGCGCGAGGTTGACAAACAGGGTGTTGTAGGCAGGGAACATGGTGCCGAAGCCTATGCCCAACAGCAGGGCGGTGGCAAAGAAGATGAGCGTACAGGCCGTGGCATTCCACACGATGATATAGCGGCAGGCGGCCAGCAAGGCAAAGCATACGAGCACTACATACATGCCCCATGCGATGAGCTGGGTGAGGCGTCCGCGGTCGACAAGGCGGCCTGAGAAGATGCGCGAGATGGCCATGCCCACGGCCATGAAGGTGAAGAAGAGGCCGGTGTTGACGGCCAACCCCATCTGCTCGGCATAGAGGGCCACGTAGTTGGTAGTCATGCCGTAGGGGACTGACATGAGCAGGAGGCTGAGGCCCGCAGGCAAGCCCTTCTTGAGGATAAAGCGGTCGAAGGAGAGGGGTTCGCGCACCACACGGGGCTTGGGCGGTGTCTTCACCAGCGCCGCTGCTACCAAGCCAATGAAGGCGGCAACAAAAGCAATGGCAAAGATGACGTCGTAGGAGACGCTGCCGTGGAGCATCAGGCCGAGCATGGGGCCGATGGACATGGCGAAGTTGTTTGTAAGGCCGAAGTATCCCAGTCCCTCGCCGCGACGCTCCGAGGGGAGGATGTCGATGACGATGGTGCTGCCGCCTACCGAGGTGGTGCCAAAGGCCAAGCCGTGGGCCACGCGGAAGAGGGCGAAGAGGGTGAGCGTGCCGGCAAACCTGTACCCGGCAAAGATGGCTGTGAACACCGCATAGGCCAGGAGGTAGAGGGGCTTGCGGGCAAACATGTCGATGAGATAGCCCGAGAAGGGACGTATGCAGAGTGCCGAGACGGTGTAGCACGAGAGGATGATGCCGATGAGCGTGCCCTCGGCCGCAAACACTTCGGCCAGATAGAAGGGGAGCACGGGGACCAGCATCCAAAATCCGAAGAACATCAGGAAATTGGCTGCCAGCATGAGGCAGTAGCTGGGGGTGAAGAGCATTTTGGTTGAGGGTTTATGGTTGAGGGATGATGGTTTATGGTTCTTGGACGAGCCAAGTGCTTCGCTATTGAGGGTTATTTGGGGGCTGTTTTGGGGATGAGCGATTTCTTTAATCCGCTCAGCATTCGCGCTGTTTGGTTTATTAACCTATTTACCTCTGTCACTTCGGGATTGTCATGCTGCAGATACCCTAAGTCTACTGCGATCGTCAGTTGACAGTATACTTCCATTAACGAGCCGTATGCGATTTCAATGAAGTGCGTCTGCTCCTTAGGTGACACACGACTTCCACCCTCAGCAATGTTGGAGGGTACCGATATGACAGCTCGGCGGATTTGGTCGCATAGGGCAAATCTTTCTTCTACGGGGAAAGCCTTCAATAACTGATACGTCTTTACAACCAGTTCACGGGAAATATGCCATACATCCAATTTCTCGAAATTATGCATATACCTCTTAGCCTTTCCCTCAACCATCATCCCTCAACCATAAACCCTCAACCCTCTAATTCGCTGCTTCAAACTCTTTGAGGAAGCGGACGTCGTTCTCAGAGAACATGCGGAGGTCCTTGACCTGGTACTTGAGGTTGGTGATACGCTCGATACCCATGCCGAGGGCATAGCCTGAGTATACTTTGCTGTCAATGCCGTTGGCTTCGAGCACGTTGGGGTCTACCATACCGCAACCGAGGATCTCTACCCAGCCGGTACCCTTACAGAAGGGACATCCCTTGCCGCCGCAGATGTTGCAGCTGATGTCCATCTCGGCCGAAGGCTCGGTGAAGGGGAAGTAGGAGGGGCGCAGACGAATCTTGGTGTCCTCGCCAAACATCTCCTTGGCAAAGAGCAGGAGGGCCTGCTTGAGGTCGGTGAACGACACGTTCTTGTCCACGTAGAGTGCCTCTACCTGATGGAAGAAGCAGTGTGCGCGGTAGCTGATGGCCTCGTTGCGGTATACGCGTCCGGGGCAGATGATGCGGATAGGGGGCTGGCTGGTCTCCATGACGCGGCTCTGCACCGATGAGGTGTGGGTGCGCAGGATGATGTCGGGGTGTGCCTCGATGAAGAAGGTGTCCTGCATGTCGCGGGCAGGGTGGTCTTCGGCAAAGTTCATCGAGGAGAACACGTGCCAGTCGTCCTCCACCTCGGGACCATCGGCCAGGGCGAAGCCCATGCGAGCGAAGATGTCGATGATCTCGTTCTTCACGATGGAGAGCGGGTGGCGTGTGCCCAGCTCTATGGGGTAGGCCGTACGGGTGAGGTCCATCTCGGCAGCACCGCTGTCGTTGGTTTCGAAGGCCTCTTTGAGTTCGGCGATGCGCTCTGTGGCGCGGGTCTTCAGTGCGTTGAGTCGCATGCCCACCTCTTTCTTCTGCTCGGCGGGAACGTTGCGGAAGTCAGTCATCAGGTCATTGATGGCGCCCTTCTTGCTCAGGTACTTGATGCGCAGCGCTTCCAGCTCTTCTGCGCTATTGGCGGTGAGGGTTTCCACCTCAGCCATGAGTGCTTCTATCTTGCTTATCATATCCAAATATACTTTTTTGTCAAATATCCGACAAAGATAGTGCAAATTTTCGATATGTGAAGTGCATTCACTCTATTTTGGCACGAATCTTTGTCAAATACCGCTTCATGCCCTCGGCATCGTGCTCCTCGATAATCTGCAGCAGCTCCTTGAGCTCGCGGCGTATGTTCTCCACCTGGCCCGGGGTGCGGGGGTTGAAGAGAATCTCCTGCAGCAAGTAGTCGTCCTCGCTGAGCAGTCCCTTGGCGATAGCCATATGCTTCTTGAAGGTGGTGCCCGGTGCCTCCTGCTTTTTCATGATGGCGGCAAACACGAAGGTACTCACGAAGGGGATGGAGAGCGAGTAGGCCATGGTCTCATCATGCTCGTCGAAGGTATATTCGAAGATGTTCAGCCCGAGGCTCTGGTACAGATCCTTGAAGAACACCTTGCCCAAGTGGTCGCTCTCGCTGATGATGATGGCATTCTCATTGCTCAGGTTGCTGAGGCTGGCGAAGGTGGGGCCAAACATGGGGTGTGTGCTCACGAAGCGGAAGCCGCTCTCGCGGTAAAACTCGGGCAGCTGCGTCTTGATGGAGGCGATATCGCTCAGTATGCAGTCTTGCGGGAGGGCGGGTATCACCTGCTTGAAGGCCTCGATGGTGTACTTCACCGTGGCGGCATTGATGACGAGCTCGGGGCGGAACTCGCGTATCTCGTCCAGTTTGGTGAAGCGACACGTGTTGTACACAAAGCGCAAGCGCCGTGGGTCGATGTCATATACTGCCGTTTCGTGTTGGAAACTGAGCAGGTCGGTAAAGAAGGAGCCCATCTTGCCGGCTCCGAGAATCAGTATCTTCATAATGGCGACAAAATTAGTGCAAGGCGAACGGAAATGCAAATTTCAACGAGCGAATGTAATGGAAAAGTTTACTTTTCTATTGCTGAGCGAGGCCGAAATTCAACAAAGTTAAATTTATTTGCAATTTCCTGAGGCGCCGCCTAATTTCAAGCTGCGAAGCAGATTAAAGGTACTGCAAGCCGAACGGAGATGCATATTTATTTGCAATTTCCTGAGGCGCCGCCTAATTTCAAGCTGCGAAGCAGATTAAAGGTACTGCAAGCCGAACGGAGAACAAAATAAATTTATTTATTTTTTATCCCGAGGCTTGTGGGGCAAGCGTTCAAGAATTCATAAAGGAGATAATATAGCAGTTGTCCATTAACACTAAAATTTCAGCGTTGGTGTCATCCCGACAAAGCGAAGCGCCGAGGGATCCCGCGCAGGAACTTTATGTTGCCATTTAGTTCGGCTGCACTCGCTGAGAATTTGTAAACAAGTTTACATTCACTCGCTGGCACGAACTTTATGTTGCCATTTAGTTCGGCTGCACTCGCTGAGAATTTGTAAACAAGTTTACATTCACTCGCTGGCACGAACTTTGCATGAGACGTTTGCGAGATTTCTCGCTTTGCTCGAAATGACACGAGACGTTTAGGACAACATCTATATTATTGCCTTCATAAATGGCTTTTTCGATTTCCATCTGCCAGTGTCCGCCAATGCATCCTAATCGCCTGTTTCTTTGAGTGGTAGCGGCGGACACTGCGTACGATTTTCAGTGTCAGCCATAACCCGTAAGAAATGATATCGGGAGTAGCTTTACGGCAAGGTCTTTTCCTCCATCTTTTGCTTGTCAATCCCAGTTTGTTACAATCAATACTATTTACTGCTGGGCAACGGCAAGGTTGCTGTTGCGCAAAGGTAACCTTGCTGTTGGGCAAGAGTAAGGTTGCCGTTGTGCAGCGGTAAATAAAAATGAACGTTTGTTATGGTAAGAACGCGTTGATGATACTCCCATAATCAGGTTCGTTCATGATTGTTGAGTAACATCCTCTTTACGTATGGCGGATACTGGCTTACGTGGATGATTGTACGCAGTGTCCGCCATTAAGCATCACATATCCATGGTGTTAATAGATATTGGCGGATGGTGGCAGATGAAAAGCGGAAACACGTTTTTTGTAGAATATTTGCAGGTAATTTACGATAATTATTGTTGAAATATGTCCACACCATCAATAGCCTTTATGCATCAATATCGGCTTTTAATTGTAAATACCTTTTCTTTGCTTCCGAGAAACGACTATCTCAGAGCGTTTGCGTTGTTTGCAAGGTTGCGAAATGAGAGGTATGAAAGATTTTGGGGTAGTGTTAAGAAAATAATTCCTAATTGACTTTAGCCCCTATGGGCGTCGAACTGCGTTTCATAACTACTAATTCCTAATTATTTTATACTTTTAGCTTGCTGCGCAATCTGAAGATAGGCTGCGGCTCGCTGAAAAAAGTTCAAATAAATTTGGCTTCTCGCTCGCCTTGCACTATCTTTGCAGCATCCGAGGGGAGAAATCCTTGGGTCAAGAATGCGTTTCTTGCTTTTACCCGTACATCGAAATCGCCAATTTCTAAGAGAAGGGTGGAAACAGTGCAACGCTCATTCTGTTTGTATATCCCACGTACAGCCCTTGCTGTACCTCACAAGGTATATACGACAGCGTGGGGTATTTGTTTCTCAGTTCATTTTCTCGTGGTGTTTGGCGATACCAGATGTACGATGAGCTCGACAAGTCTCTACGCTTTTCTTGCATCCGTTAATCAAATACATTATTAACGCTGACTTTGGGGGACTTATAGGCGATTAGAAAGAACGAAGACTATTTCTATTATTAACTATAAGCACAACAAAACTATGCGAAAAACAAAGCTCTGGCTGGTTACGATAGCAGCGCTACTCGGCAGCCTCATGGCAAGTGCCCACGACTTTGAGATGGACAACATTTACTACAACATCACCTCCGATACCGGCCTGACAGTAGCGGTGACGTATAACGGAAATTCAGGTAATAGCTATAGCGGAGTGGTCACTATCCCCTCTACTGTCACCTATAATGATAACACATATAGTGTGACAAGTATTGGAGAAAGTGCTTTCTATGAGTGCAGCAACCTCACTTCCATTGTCCTTCCAAAGAGTGTGACGAGCATTGGGAACTATGCTTTTTATGGCTGTGGCAGCCTCACAGCCATCAATATTCCAGAAAGTGTGACAAGCATTGGATACGATGCTTTTTATAGTACCGCGTGGTACAATAATCAGTCCAATGGCGTGGTATATGTAGGTAAAGTACTCTATAATTACAAAGGCGAAATGCCATGGAACACATCTATAGAGGTAAGAGAGGGTACAGTAAGTATTAGTCCTTATGCTTTCCAAGGTTGCTACAGCCTGACTTCCATCACTATCCCCGAGGGTGTGAGGAGCATTGGGAATAGTGCTTTCTATTATTGCAGCAACCTGACCTCCATCACTATGCCTGAGGGTGTGATAAGCATTGGATACTATGCCTTTTATGGTTGCAGCAGCCTGACTTCTATCACTATCCCCAAGGGTGTGAAGGATATTGAATTCGCTGCTTTCTATAATTGCAGTAGCCTCACCTCCATCACTATCCCCGAGAGTGTGATGAATATTGGAGACGAGGCTTTCTATGGATGCAGCAGCCTGACCTCCATTACTATCCCCGAAGGTATGAAGGATATTGAATTTGCTGCTTTCTATGGATGCAGTAGTCTCACCTCAATCACCATCCCCGAGAGTGTGGTGAGTATTGGAGACGACGCTTTCTATGGTTGCAGCAGCCTCACCTCTATCAATATCCCCGAGAATGTGACAAGCATTGGAGATGAAGCTTTCTATGGATGCAGCAGCTTGACCTCCATCACTATTCCTGAGAGTGTGACAAGCATTGGATACGATGCTTTCTATAGTACCGCATGGTACAATGACCAGCCCAATGGTGTGGTATATGTGGGTAAAGTACTCTATGATTACAAAGGTGAAATGTCAGAGAATACATCTATAGAGGTAAGAGAGGGTACGGTAAGTATCAGCCCTTATGCTTTCGATGGCTGCAGCGGTCTCACCTCCATTACCATCCCCGAGGGTGTGACGAGTATTGAAGACGAAACTTTCGATGGTTGCAGTAGTCTCACCGCCATCATTATTCCCAAAAGTGTGACGAGCATTGGGAACTATGTTTTCAGAGGGTGCAGCAGCCTGACCTTCATCGCTATCCCCGAAAATGTGGCGAGTATTGGAAACTATGCTTTCTATGGTTGCACCAGTCTCACCTCCCTCACTATCCCCGAGGGTGTGATAAACATTGGAAACAGTACTTTCTATTGTTGCACCAGTCTGGCTTTAATTACCATCCCCGAGAATGTGACGAGTGTTGGGAACTATGCTTTCTATGGTTGTAGCAGCCTTACCTCCATCACCATCTCCGAGAGTGTGAAGAGTATTGGGAGTAGTGCTTTTGCTGGTTGCATTAGCCTTATCTCCATCGTTATTCCTGAGGGTATGACGAGTATTGGGAACCGTGCTTTCGAAAACTGTGAAAAACTATCAGAAGTAATCAACTTCTCGGATTTAGATATTAAAAAAGGTAGCACGAATCATGGTTATGTGGCTTACTATGCAAAGAAAGTGATAAAGGCCGATGATCAGATTGGTGACTATTACTTCTATACCGCAGAAGATAACACCCACTACTTACAACACTATGCAGGAAAGGATACCGCAATGGTTCTTCCAGAAGACTATAGTGGGGATGATTATCTGATTGGTGAGATGGCATTTATTAACAATGATAGTATTATCTCGATAGAGATACCCCAAACCGTAGGAACTATCGGAAAGAGTGCTTTTGCCGGTTGTGACAATCTTACAGCAGTGTCACTGGCACGAGGAGTGATGACCATAGAGGATAACGCATTCGAGAACTGCGTAAGCCTCACTTCCATCGTGATTCCTCTGAACATGACTACAATAGGGAATAGCGCTTTTGCTGGTTGCAGTAGCCTTGCCTCTGTCGAGTTCAAAGAGGGTATAGATACTATCGGTAACAATGCTTTTGAGAACTGCACAAGTCTCACAGCCCTCTCATTCCCCGAGAGCCTGACGGCTATTGGCGAGAAGGCTTTCAGTGGATGCAGTGCACTGTCGAGTCTGTCATGTAGCGCAAATATAGAGACCTATGGCGAAGGAGCATTTGAGGGATGTACGGCAGTAGAGACGCTGACGGTAATGGGAAGTGTGATGCCCACAGTCCCCTCTGATAAGCTCATTAGCATCACTCTGTTCAGCCCTATGCCTTTAGAAACTACCGAGTTTGCCAACAAAGTATACCGCAACGCCACGGTATATGTACCTGAAGGATCGCTCGAGCGTTACCAAGCAGCTGATGTATGGAAGAACTTCTGGACCATCAAGGAGTTTGACTCGACGGGAATAGAAGATGTCACGATGGATGTGTCCGATGCTCCTATATATAATATGAAGGGCGAACGCATGGCTTGCAGCCGCAAGGAGTTGCAGAAAGGCATTTATATACAGAATGGAAAGAAATTCGTGGTGAAGTAAATTGCAGTCTGCATGAAGTGTTGAAGGGCTCAGCCGTGGCTGAGTCCTCCAATTTTATTATAGATTCTCGTCCATGGTCATTTTTCATGCTCTAACCTTTATTCTATCGAGGTTAGCCCATAACCATTTATAGAAAATTCATGGTTAGTTCACACATACGTCGGCAATCATGTTCATGGCTGCGAAGCGATAGCGTTGTGTAGTGTGGGGGATATTTAGAACCGCAAAGTTAACTCAACAAGTCTATGACATCGCTTGGCAATAATGTGTTGCCTATGTCGTTCCTTGGCGTATTTTTGAGGAATAACATAGGAACTATTGTGTGCCCCTCTGCAAATGGTAACAGGTTGGCTTTACGGAGCAGCTCTGCTGTCAACAACTTCCCGTTCTCCAGTGTTGTCCATTTGCATTCCCCGACAAGTAGATACTTCTTGTCGAGCGATTCGGCGATTACGTCAATCTCAACTTGTTCAGGCTTGCCCTCCTCATTGAGAACAGTTCCCCACCAACGTTTGGCTTTATCGTATAAAACATTATTTATGAGATTGCCTGTTACACTGTCGCGACAAAGCCTTTCCCATAGCTTGCTAACAAATTCTGAGAAATGCATATCCATTGCTTGCTCAATAGGAAGACGTCGGTCTAATTCGATAAACGATCTGTTGGGGACGACAAACTGATAGTAAAAAGCCATAAAGGAATCCGTTATTTTATATAGGCTTTTTTTGGAGCTCTTCTCATCTGTACCAAATGGCACTTCGCGTTCTAAGAACCCTAAATCAATAAGTTTCTTCAATGGTCTGGATAGGTTGGTTGCAGGCTCATTGCAACGTGATGCAATCTCGGAAAGTCGGTTGGCACCACTACCTATGTATGACATAATGGTTGAGGTCTTTACAATATCTTTTACGTCATCCTGGAATAGTTTGGTGGGCTCCTCATACAGTGTGCCATTAACTGATAAGATATTATGCCATAATGCATCGTGCAGCGATGTATTACCTTCTCTGAGTTCCCAATAACGGGGAACACCACCCCATACCGCATACTCTTCTATAGCTTCGATTGCGCTTAATCCCAATGCTTCTATGATGAATGGCGGCTTTATAGGGGCAAGTTTCATGATGACATTAGCTCGGCCATATAGTGGTGCGGTAGAGTTGAGGAATATGCCCGACATCATGTTCTGAGAAGATCCACATACAATTATATTATACTTAAGAGATTTCTCGTCGAGTAGTTTCTGAAGTACTGACGGTAACTCGGGCGATTGCTCTACAAGGTATGGCAATTCATCTAAGCATAGAGAAAAGCGGCGCTCAGTACGGTAGTTTGCTGCACGCAACAACGATTCCCAATCAGGATAGGTGAGTTTGTCGAAATCAGGAAAAATCTGTGCAATAACTTTTGCGAGCAATGCTCTCTGATGTTGGCTTTCGGAACGATCTGCTAAGAAATACACATCATTATCCGTTAGTACCCGTTTTATAAGCGTCGATTTGCCTAATCGTCTTCTTCCGTACAATACAACGAATGTAGACTCTTCCCTAAAAAGGGCATCTCTTAGGCGAGCTGTTTCATCTATTCTGTCAACGAATTTCATGTTTCTAATTATTATGCGCTGCAAACATAATGTTTTTGCTGCATAATTCCAAATATATCATCGACGAATTTGTTTAAACAGCCCGAAGGAATATGTCGTGGATTTTCTTACGGCTTCCAAAAAAGAGATTCACCTTCTCTGCAGAGAAGGTGAATCTCTTTTCTTATTACGGGGATGTTGGGAGTCTTGCTTGTTCTACTGAAGCTTGGCTGTGCTTACCGCAAGAGCCTAAATAAACTTACCTCTTGTTCGTTGGCGCAAGCTTTGTCACTTATCACTTGTCAATTGTTCAGTATCTCCATCTGCTGGCGTACTGACTCTTCGTGGATGGCTTCGAAGACCTTCTTCATGAAGTCGCCACTCATATCGCACTGTACGGCTTGTGCGGCACGGCGCTCGAGGATTTCGTTGTAGCGGGTGTTCTGGAATACGGTGACACCGTGCTCCTTCTTGAACTGACCAATCTCGCGGGCTACACGCATGCGCTTGGCCAGCTCTTGTATGATGCTGTCGTCGCACTCGTCGATGAGCTTGCGCAGCTGTCCCAGGTCTTCGGTGCTGTGTGTCTCGGCACGGATGACGAGCATCTCAAGGATATACTCAAGTGAGTCGGGAGTAACCTGTTGTGAGGCGTCGCTCCATGCCTTGTCGGGGCAGCAGTGGCTCTCGATGATGAGACCGTCGAAGTTGAGGTCCATAGCCTGCTGGCAGAGCGGAGCGATGAGTTCGCGCTTACCGCCGATATGGCTGGGGTCGCACAGGAGCGGCAGGTCGGGGTAGCGGCGGCGCAGCTCGAGGGGGATATGCCACTGGGGCAGGTTGCGGTAGATCTTCTTCTCATAGGTACTGAATCCGCGGTGTATGGCACCAAGGCGTTTGATACCGGCATTGTTGAGACGCTCCATGCCGCCAATCCACAGCTCGAGGTCGGGGTTCACGGGGTTCTTTACAAATACGGGCACGTCAACGCCCTTCAGTGAGTCGGCAATCTCCTGCATGGCAAAGGGGTTGGCCGAGGTACGGGCGCCTATCCACAAGATGTCTACGCCAGCCTTCAAGGCCTCTTCTACATGCTTGGCAGTGGCTACCTCGGTGGTCACGTACATGCCAGTCTCGCGCTTCACGCGCTGCAGCCATCCGAGTCCTTCGGTGCCGATGCCCTCGAAGCCACCGGGCTTGGTGCGTGGCTTCCAAATGCCTGCGCGGAATATCTTGACACCCTTCTTGGCCAGTTGGGTGGCGGTGTTCATCACTTGTTCTTCGGTCTCGGCACTGCACGGACCTGCTATCACGAGAGGACGCTTGTCCTCAATGCCTGCGAGTTTGATGGGTCTTAGTTCCATATGATGTAAAATTTGTTATTTGTCATTTGTCAATTGTTTAATTCTCTTCAGCGCTTCTTCCAATTTGTCGTTCTTGGCACACAGCGAGATGCGTATGTAACGGCTACCGTTACTGCCGAAGATGAATCCGGGCACGATGAATACGCGGGCTTCGTGCAGTACACGCTCGGTGAGCTCTTCCACATCGGTGTAGTGATCGGGGATGCGGCCCCAGAGGAACATGCCCACCTGATTCTCGTCGTAGGTGCAGCCCAGGGCATCCATGATGGCTCCTGCTGTGTTGCGGCGGGCATTGTAGTTGGCGTTGTTGCCTTCGTACCAATCGGCCTCGGCATCGAGTGCTTTCACGGCGGCCAGCTGCATGGCGCGGTACATACCGCTATCGATATTGCTCTTTACTTTGAGAATCCAGCTGATGAAGGTGGGGTTGGCAGCTATCATGCCGATGCGCCATCCGGGCATGTTGTGGCTCTTGCTCATGGAGTTGAACTCTATGCAGCAGTCCTTGGCTCCC
Organism: Bacteroidaceae bacterium; assembly: GCA_045544835.1. Classification (GTDB taxonomy): domain Bacteria; phylum Bacteroidota; class Bacteroidia; order Bacteroidales; family Bacteroidaceae; genus UBA1189. The sequence continues at coordinate 13,516 of JAZPZS010000142.1, forward strand.
TCTACGGAGAGGATGCTCAGTGGATTGTCGTTGAGGATGAAGCTGTAGGGGTTGTCGTTGACGATGACGATACCCTTGCGGCGGGCAAAGTCGACCAAGTGCTCATACAGCTCGGGCGTGGCATTGGCTCCTGTGGGCATATTGGGATAGTTGGTCCACATGAGCTTCACACGGCTGAGGTCCATACGCTCCAGTGCATCGAAGTCGGGCATCCATCCATTCTCCTCCTTGAGGTCGTAGTGCACCACCTCGGCACCGAGCAAGCGGCTCAGCGAAGTGTAGGTGGGGTAGCCTGGATTGGGCACAAGTACCTGTTCGCCAGGGTTCACGAAAGCCAACGTCACGTGCAGTATACCCTCCTTGGAGCCGATGAGTGGCTGTATCTCGCTCTTGGGGTCGAGCTCCACGCCGTACCAACGCTTATAAAATCGTGAAAAGGCCTCGCGCAGTTCGGGTATGCCCACATAGGGCTGGTAGCCGTGTCCGTCGGGGTTGTGTGCCTCGGTGCAGAGTGTCTCTACGGTCTCTTCCGAGGGCGGCATGTCGGGGCTGCCCACGCCCAGACTTATCACCTGCATGCCGGCAGCGTTCATGGCGGCTACTTCCTTGAGTTTGCGCGAGAAGTAGTACTCGCTCACCGACTCGAGGCGCTGTGCCGGCTGTATCGCGTATGTCTTGCTTGCTTCGTTCATAATCCTTATATATATATTTAATAAGTAAGTCCCGCCATTGCTGAGCGGGACTTGCGTGTATCTTTATTATATATCTTACATAACTATTTGTTGCTACATAACCTATCCCGCTCTACTTCGTGCTAAAGTAAAAGTAAAAATAGGTATAATATGTAAAGCCAAAGTTGTGCATTGCTTACAAATTCATCTTTGTTGAGTGCAAAGTTAATCGTTTTTTTATAAACTCGCACGTTTGTGCGATATTTTTTCAAAAAAACTTTATTTTAGATGATCTTTTATCCAATACATCTGGTTGTGCCTTGTCTCTGTCGACACCCAATGCTCGTTGATGGGCGTGATGAGCGCTTCCTTCGGTGCCGTGATGCTGTTGTATACGGCATAGCTTGTGGTAGCAGGACAGGTATTGTCATTGTAGCCCCACGTGAGGTAGGTAGGCACGGTAAGTTGTTTGGCAAAGTTCACCACATCGTAGTAGGCCAATACTCTAACCTTCTCCTTGGTCAATTGTTCATTGTATTTGGTCAGGTGAGGGTAGCCACCACATTGGTCGTGCAGATAACCCTCCATATCGCTCAAGGCAGGGTGATTGGCTACACATTGGGTGATGCGCTTGTCGAGGCCTGCCGTGATGATGGCCAAGGCTCCACCTTGGCTGCCGCCCTGTGCGATGAGGTTCTTGCCGTCCCATTCGGGAAGTGAGGTGAGGTAGTCAAGGGCACGCACGCAAGCCATATACACCTTGCGCATATAGTAATTATCCCGATTGTCGAGACCATTGACCAGATAGCTGTTGTCGCCATTGCCGAAAGCGGCGCTCACCTCTTTGTAAGTAGCAGCGTCGAGGTTGGGCCGTATGCCGTGAATCTCCATATTGAAACAGATGATGCCATTCTCGGCAAAGTACATCGTCTTCAACGGGTCCATGGGCTTGATGCCTGCACCGGGCGGATTGAACACCACGGGATAGGTTCCCTTGGCCTTGGGTTGGGTGAGGTAGCCATATACATATTGTCCCTTGCGGTAGCATTGAAGTTTGATGAGGTAGCAATCGACCTTTTCATTACTGTATTCGGGCACGAAGGTGCGCTGTACCGTCATCGGACATTTGGCGGCCTCCTCCTTAGTGCGTGTCCAGAACTCCTCGAAGTCGGTAGGCATCTTCACTGTGGGCACTATCTTCTCAGGCGAGAAAGCCACCTTTACGTGATGCTTGTATTGCTTTCCACCATGCTTCACCGTGAAGCGGCAATCGCGGAATCCAGGTTTCTTCATTGTTCCCATCGATAGGGTAGCGCGCCCGTTCTTCAGAGTTAGCGTGCCTTTGGTATCGGCTGGCAGCAGCTCGGGGCCAATCTCGTAGCTCACCTCTGCGCCATCATAAGGTACTCCATAGGCAAACACTTGCAGGTCGATGCGTGCATTCTCTCCTGTGCGGTAGTTCCAATCGGCGTGATCGGGAACAGCCACGAAGCGCACGTCGCTTTGGTGTACTTGGTTCTGTGCTATCAGTGCCATGCATCCCATTAGCATGGTCAGTGTGGATAATAGTTTTTTCATGTCGAATGATATTTCCTGTAAAACATAATAGCCACCCTTCTTGCGAGGGTGGCTATTATTGTTATCCTGCAAGAGGATATGATGTGCTTCTAATTATTAGTCTTCAGCCTGTTGCTTAGCTTCAAACTCCTTAACCAGCTTCTCCTGTACGTCCATAGGCACGAGTTCGTAGCTTGAGAACTTCATGCTGAACGATGCACGGCCACCGGTGAGTGAGCTGAGAGCGGTAGAGTATGATGACATCTCCTTCAAGGGCACCTTGGCTTCGAGCTTCTCGTAACCCTTCTCACTGCTCATACCCATAATCATACCGCGACGGCCCTGGAGGTCACCCATCACGTCACCCATCTTGTCAGAGGGCACGAGAACCTCTACATCGTAGATAGGCTCGAGAATCTTCGGGCCTGCATTCTTGAAGGCCTCGCTGAAGGCGTTACGGCCAGCCAGCATGAAGGAGATTTCGTTGGAGTCTACCGGGTGCATCTTACCGTCGTATACAATAACGCGTACGTCGCGAGCGTAAGAACCGGTGAGCGGGCCCTGCTCCAAGCGGCTCATGATACCCTTGAGGATAGCGGGCATGAAGCGCGCATCGATGCTACCACCCACGATAGAGTTGATGAACACGAGCTTGCCGCCCCACTCCAAGGTGTGCTCTTCCTGACCCTTCACGCTGATCTTGAACTCCTGGTTACCGAACTTGTATACATCGGGCATAGGCATACCCTCGTAGTAAGGCTCTACGATGAGGTGTACCTCACCGAACTGTCCGGCACCACCCGACTGCTTCTTGTGACGATAGTCGGCACGGGCAGCCTTTGTGATAGTCTCACGATAAGGAATACGTGTCTCCTCAAAGCGGATGGGGAGCTTTTCGTTGTTCTCGAAACGCCATTTCAAGGTACGCAAGTGGAACTCACCCTGACCATGAACAATCGTCTGGCGCAACTCCTTAGACTGCTCTACTACCCATGTGGGATCCTCTTCGCGCATACGGTTGAGGATGCTCATCATCTTCTCCATGTCGGCCTCGTTCTCAGGACGGATAGCACGTGAGTACTTGGCGTTAGGATACTTGATAAAGTCGAACTGCCAGTCGCAATCCTTGCCGTTCAAGGTATTTCCAGTCTTTACATCCTTGAGTTTAACGGTACAGCCTATATCACCGGCTACGAGCTCCTCTACAGGGAAGCGGTTGGCACCGGCACAGCAGAAGAGCTGAGCCATGCGTTCCTTAGAGCCGCGGTCTGCATTGGTGAGGTCATCGCCTTCGCGCACCTTACCACTGAGTACCTTGAAGTATTGTACACCACCGATATGGGGTTCTACAGCTGTCTTGAAGAAATAGAGCGATGTGGGGCCATTGGGATCGGGCTTCACCTCTTCACCCTTGGTATTTACCACTGCGGGCATCTCATCCACGAAGGGAACCACGTTGCCGAGGAACTCCATCAGACGACGAACACCCATGTCCTTACCTGCACATACACAGAATACGGGGAATATGCCGCGGCTTACCATACCCTTGCGGATACCTTCGCGCATCTCATCCTCGGTGAGCGACTCGGTCTCGAAGAACTTCTCCATCAATCCCTCATCATGCTCGGCAGCAGCCTCCACGAGTGCCTTGTGCCATTCCTTAGCCTTCTCCATCTCTGAAGCGGGGATATCCTCGATGATGGGAGCGCCACCTTCGGGCTTCCAAGAATACTTCTTCATCAAGAGAACGTCGATGAGTTCGTGGAAGTCGGGGCCTGTCTGTACGGGATACTGTACGGGCACTACCTTCTGGCCATAGATGCTCTTGAGCTGCTCTACGATGTTGTCGTAGTCGCACTTCTCATTGTCAAGCTGGTTTACGAGGAAGATGACGGGCTTGCCCAACTGCTCGGTGTAGCGGAAGTGTGTCTGTGTACCCACCTCAGAGCCATACTGGCCATTGAGCAGCAAGATGGTGGTATCTGTCACCGTAATGGCCGATGTAGCAGCTCCTACAAAGTCGTCACTACCCGGACAGTCGATGATATTCAATTTCTTGTTATTCCATTCACAGCTGAATACGGTAGAGAATACCGAATAACCATACTCCTGCTCAACGGGGAAGTAGTCACTGACGGTGTTCTTCTGAGTGATTCTACCACGGCGTTTTATAACCCCACTCTCATAGAGCAGCGCTTCTGTGAGGGTGGTTTTACCTGAACCGTCATTGCCAAGAAGGGCAATGTTTTTGATTTCGTTAGTTTTATAAACCTTCATAGTATTGTATTTTTTAGTTAAAACTACATAGTTCCTTGTACACTTTTACGAGAAACGGTGCGAAAGTACTAAATATTCATCGGACAGACAAAGAAAATGACAATTCGTTTTTATGTTTTACAACATGCTTTTAAGGATGCCCTTAGGATTTTCTTTTGCGTTATATATAATATGGTGTAGAATTGGGGTATAATGAAAACGAGGAGAGTTGAAAATCTCTCCTCGTCAGTTGAGGTACCTGGCGGATTCGAACCGCCGTACACGGTTTTGCAGACCGTTGCCTAGCCACTCGGCCAAGGTACCCTTGTGGTTTGCGAATGCAAAGGTAGTATTTATTTTTGGAATGGCAAACTTATAATCGTGTTTTTTTGCAGTTTTTTAGGTTAATGTCAGTTTTATGTTTGTTCCCCTGTATATCTTTGCAACCGCAATTGCACGAGGAGTGCTCATTGGCTTGGTGGAGTGGACAGTTCGTCTCGGTGCAGGTGTCGCATCGAGAATCGCCTTTTCTTGCACGTGAGATGGTGCGTGCCACACGATGTATGACAAGGTAGAGGCATATGGCAAAGATTATAGCTACGATGAGATGCTGCATGGTAGTTAATGATTAGAGGCTTTGTACTATAATAAACATCCAATTTGGTACACAGCAAATGCCACTATCCATGCCAAAGCGGTAGTGTACAATGCTGTGAAGATGGCCCATCCCCATTGTCTTGTCTCCTTCTTGATGGCAATGAGGGTGGCCAAGCATGGGAAGTAGATGAGTACGAACACCATATAGGCGAGGGCTGATGGAGCCGTGGTAACGGTTTTTAGTGCGGCTGCAATCTGTGCCTCACTCTCAGCGCTGTCAATCTCTTGGTTGGCATAGAGTACGCCTAGAGTACTTACGATGAGCTCTTTTGCACCTACGCCGCTGACAAGACCGATGCCCATTTTCCAGTCAAATCCGAGCGGTTCTATGGCAGGCTCTATGGCCTTGCCTATATATCCTATGTAAGAGTGTTCTTGCTGCTCGGCAGGAGTGGCATATTGTTCTCCACGAGGGTAGTAGCCGAGGAACCAGACTACGATGGAAGCAATGAGGATGACTCCGCCCATCTTCTTCAGGTATTCGTATCCTTTGTCCCAGGTATGCTTGAATATCACCTTCCATACCGGTCGGCGGTAGGGAGTGAGTTCCATCACGTAGGGTGTCTCATCGCCACGCATCACCGTGTGGCTCAGCAGTCGGGCCACAAGTACGGCAAGGATAATCCCCGTGAGGTAAAGTCCCATAAGCACGATACCTGACTGATGGGGGAAGAATGCTGCTACGAAAATGATGTATACTGGTAGTCGGGCGCTACATGACATTAGCGGTGTGACAAGCATGGTGATAAGTCGGCTCTTTCGGCTTTCTATCATGCGTGTGGCCAGTATAGCGGGCACGTTACATCCAAAACCCATGATGAGTGTGATGAATGACTTGCCGTGCAGTCCCATCTTGTGCATCGCCTTGTCCATGATGAAGGCTGCACGTGACATATATCCAGAGTCCTCCATCAGCGAAATGAAGAAGTAGAGTATGAGTATGTTGGGAAGGAACACGATGACACCGCCCACGCCACCGATGATACCGTCGATTACCATGTCCTTGATGGGACCTTCGGGTAGGAACTGCTCAATGAGTTCGCCCAGCTTGGCAACCAACCATTCGATACCTTGCATGGGATATTCGCCTAGTACAAAGGTGGCCTCAAACATAATGAACAACGAGAAGAGGAAGATGATTACCCCCCAGACTTTATGTGTGACGATGTGGTCGAGCTGTTGGGTGAATCGCTGGTTGGCTGGTTCGTTTGCTGGAGCTGGTATATAGGTCTCTTTTAGTGCACCCTGTATGAAGCTTTGCTTGGCTGTACGAATGGCGTCGATAACCTTTTCGCCCATCAGGCGTGAGTAGCGTTTCCGCTCCTTGTCGCGCAGAACAAAAATTGCTTTGCTGTTAGGCATTTCTGTTCTCACATATTGCTCTATCTCGCTATCTCCCTCGAGTAAACCGATAGCAACGAAACGGGTCGAGTAACGGTAGCGTGTAGCTTCGCTCTTCCATACCTCAGTACGAAGTGTCTCGATACTTTGCTCAAGTTCTGTGCCATGGTAAATGTGTATATGTCGGTAGGCATGCTTCTTGTAGCGAGTATCGAGTGTGTGGTCGCGGGTGAAGTCGGCAAGATGCTCTGAATGTTCGTCGGTATGTATGATGTTGCGGTGCCATTCCTGTAACTCACGCATCACCTCAGGGTTAACCTCTCCGTCATCGTCAAGGAAGTCGGCTCCTTCGTAGATGTTGATGGTAAGGTGGAGTAGATGCTCCAGTCCCTCGCTGCTCAGACCAATGGTGGGTACTACTGGCGTGCCCAGCAAACGGCTCAGAGTCTGATAGTCGAGCCGAGCACCGGAGGCTTGCATGGCATCGTATTTGTTCATTACGATGATGACACGCAAGTTCATGTCGAGCAACTGCGCAGTCACTTGCATACTGCGCTCCAGATCGGTTGCATCCACCACATTGATGATTACGTCTGGAGCATCATCGATGAGATGCTTGCGTACGGTCCATGTGTCGGCAGTCTGTGACGTGAGCGAGTAGGTGTCTGGCAGATTGGTGATGTGAAGGTAGTAGTCTTGAAAGTGGCGTACTCCTTGCTGTATGTCATCTGTCACAGCCGATGTGGCAGCAGTGTTTCCTGTAGCAGTGTTGAAGAGTGAGTTCTTGCCTGAAAGGGGTTGTCCCACAAGAGCTATCTTTATATGGTGGCGGTGCTTATGGGCTTGTTCTTTGAGCCTCTCTATGGTCACCTCACTTGTCCCCAGTTCGTGCCTCGCTTCTTCAGTGGTGAGAACTTCTATCATGGAAGCCTCTGCAAAAGGAAGTTGGCGTGTGGTCCCCTCTACATCAATGCTGAACTGCCCATTGGTCATGCTCAGTATCTCAACGCATATTCCTTTGTAAAATCCGGCCTCTACAGCGCGTTTTCTTGCGCTTCCGTGCCCTTTTACTTTTACTATGCAGCCCTTTTGGCCGATGTGCATCTCGGATATTCGCATATCACTTCATTTCTTAGTGAATGCAAAATTACAATATACCTATTATCTTTGCAATACCTAAAAATAATGATTTTTTAAGAGTCGCTCAATCCGTAAAGTCGAAGACGAGGCGGATGTGGAAGCCTTCGTCGCCGGACTTGATGCGGATGTTGTCGGGCTGGCTCTGAGGGCCTAACTGCTCGAGGGGCTTGTAGCTCTGTATGGGTGGAATGGATAGCAGGAAGGAGATGTCGCCCGAGGGGAAGCGCACCATGCTGCGCTCCTGCTTGCGGGGCTCGGTTTCCTGCAATCCGCCCATCTCACCGGGTGTCTGGTCAACGGCCTCCTCGGGGGTGAACAGGCGGAGGTAGAGGCCTTCGTTGAGGGTGCCTACACGCCATGTGGAGCCGTCGTGAGTGAGCAGCTCCATCCAGCGGAAGTCGCTGCGGTAGCCCTTGAACTCGGGGTAGAGGGGCGGCGTGGGGGTGTTGTAGTCGCCCGTGACGGTGTTGTTGTAGGCGAGTGACCAACGGCCGAAGTGCTGTCCCTTGAGGCGGTTGCGCCATACGCGGTAGGGGCCGCGGCCTATCCAGCGGATGCTGTCGACCTGTTGCTCGGGGTAGGTGAAGGTGAGGCCGATGGTCCACTTGCTGTCGTCGGTGAAGAAGGAGCGCATGCCGTGGCCACGCTCGTCGTTGAGCATCACGGCATCCATGTGGAGAAGGCCGTCGGGGGTCTGACGCCACTGTATGCTATCGATGCCGCCCATGTACCAGAAGGTGTTGACGATGGTGCCGTCGGGCTCGGTGTACTGCTTGTGGCGGGTGACCTCGGCCTTCATGCCCACGGGGAAGGGCCCCACGAGGCTATCGGTGCGGAAGAGGCCCTGCTCGTCGAAGGTGACGGGGTGCCATGCCGTGGCTTGAGGACGGAAGGTCTGCTCGTCGGCACGGTGGATGGGAGCGCTCCAGTTGCATACCTCCTCGCCCTGAGCGTTGTAGGCGATGAGCTCGAGCACGTCGCCCTGCCAGAAGGTCGATGCGGATGAGCTGTTGTCCGTACGTGTGAACTCCTGTAAAGTGGCATAGCCGCTTTCGCCCGGAAGGATGGACGGGAGAGCCACTTCGCCTTCGTGGACGAGTCGGCCATCGAGGGCCTTCACGCGGTAGCGCATGCTGCACTCGTCGAGGTGGGTGAAGAGGTAGCGGTTGGTGACGAGCACACGCCCGTCAAACGAGGGCGTGATGTGCAGGCGGTCGATATAGATGGGACTCCACACCTCGCGGATGGTATAGAAGCTGGCCTCGGGCTGGCGGTAGGGGTCCATGCAGCCGTCGGGGCCGTGGCCTCCATCGCTATCGAGGATGCAGTCCTTGATGTTGAAACCGCGCTGGCCGAAGTGCTTGCCTGCGGACTTGCCCGTGGGGAGGTCGGTGCGGCGTACGGCCTCATCGACGTAGGCCCAGATGAAGGCTCCGGCAAAGAGCGGCGAGCGTGTCCAGTGGCTCCACATGTCCTCGAGGGCAGCGCCCTGACCCTTGTCGTACTTGCCGTGGAGGAACTCGGTGGGCATGAAAATCTTCTGTCCGTTGTGGAGGCGGTAGGTGCCCGTCTGATAGGCGGGATAGTGGTGGGTGTCGATGTCGCCAAAGTCGCTCCAGGGATGCACCACATGGCGGCGCTGTATGTCGAGTTCGGCAAATAGGGGGTCAACGGTGCGGTTCCATCCGCCCTCGTTGCCGTTGCTCCAGATGAACACGCAGGGGTAGTTGACATCGCGCATCACCATCTCGCGCACCATGCGGATGGCGGTGGTGTCGTCGTAGCGGGTTTGCCAGCCGGCAAGCTCATCGAAGTAGAGCAGGCCGATGGAGTCGCACACCTCGAGGAAATGGCGGTCGGAGGGGTAGTGGCAGCGCACGGCATTCATGTTCATCTGCTTGAGCAGCTGGGCATCCTTGAGGCTCATGGCGGGGCTGAGGGCACGCCCTGTCTCGGGATGGAAGCAGTGGCGGTTGGTGCCCTTGACGACGAGCTTGGTGCCGTTGAGATAGATGCCGTCGTGGGGGCGCACCTCGATGGTGCGGAAGCCGATGCGATGGCTCACGCTATGCCGATTGTCGCCCAGCGTGAAGGTGGCGGTGTAGAGGTTCGGGTGCTCGGGGTCCCAGGTCTTGGGGTTGGGGTATACCCAGCAACCCTTCTCCTTATTATAAGGTACGGGAGTGCCGTCGATGGTGAGAGTGACAGGAGGTGTCGTCTCCTGCGTGGCGGACAGGGAGGTGGTCACCTGAGCGTATATCTCGCCATTGGCCCGCGCATCGATGCTCACATGGGAGATATGTTTCTGGGGCAGGATGTCGATGTATACGGGGCGGTAGATGCCTCCGAAGAGCCACCAGTCGGCACGGCGCTCGGCGGAGTTGACACTATAGTTGGCCGACTCCTTGCTCACGAGCACCTCGAGGGTTTGTCGCTTGCCGGGACGGATGTAGGGGGTGACGTCGTAGGCAAACTCGGTGAAGCCGCCCTGATGCACGGGGCCCACCTGCTGGCCATCGATCCATACGCGGGTGTCGGTCATGGAGCCCTCGAAAACCAGCTTGTAGACATCGCCAGCGGGCATCTTGAAGGTGGTACGGTAGCGCCCCGTCTCGGTGGAGGGTTCGAGGCCCTTGGTCTTGTAGAAACGGCCGTAGGTGTACTCGCCATACCCCTGCAACTCCCAGCAACTGGGCACTTCGATGGTGCGCCATTTGCCGCTCTGCTGTCCGCCCGAGCAGTAAAAGTCCCAGGTGCGGGTGTGCTCGGCATCGGTGCCACTCAGGTAGATACGTCGGGTGGTATTGGTGGGATCTTGTGCGGTGAGGTGCGTGGTGCACAGGAGGGCGAGGAGTAGGGGGAGGAAACGCATGTTTTTTAATTCTGAATTTTGAATTGTGAATACTTGCGCAAACGAGCGAGATGCAAGCTGGCTTGCAATCTCTCAGCGAGTGTAGCCAAGTATCAACGAAGTTAATTATGAAAGCAATACTATAATGTTATCCATGAAGGCGAATTCACCCGCGATGGTGTCATCCTGACAAAGCGTAGCGGCGGAAGGATCTCGCAGAGGGATAGGAATATGCCTAATTCTGCGCTTTTAGGTTACGCATTTTCAGTCTCTTGACATTGTTCTCATACAGCCAGGGGCGCTCGTCGGGCGTGGCGGTGCTGAGACGCACGCGACGGAGGGTGATGTCCTCGGCATGGTTGATGGAGAAGCCCCAGGCGGGTTGCAGGCCATGAGCAGAGGGCTCGGGATAGCTACGCACACCACGGCTCTTGTCCTTGCGGGCAGGCTCGTAGAAGAAGGGGTTGCAGCCGCGCTGCTGGGCCACATCGTCGAGCGTGATGCCTCCGCGGTAGCCGATGGTGAGGTCGCTGATGCGCACGTCGCGCACGGGATGCCCTTCGATACCGGCGATGAGGCAGGCATAGCGGCAATCGGCATCGGTGACACGGACGTGGCTGATGCGGATGTCCTTGACTGAGGAGGGCGGCAGGGTGGAAGGACCGCGCATGCGGTCGCCCAAGCGGATATAGATGGGCGAGTTGCAGATGTCGTTCATGGTGAGGTGACTCACGCGGATATCCTCCATGGGCGCACCGTCGACCGTCTCGAGGGCCAAGCCACGGCAGTGCTCGAAGGTGCAACGGCGGATGGTGATGTGGCGGAAGCCGCCATTGCTCTCGGTGCCCAGCTTGATGCGTCCTGTGGGGCCGTCACCGTCGGGAGCCTTGAGCGTTTGGGTGGTGCGGGTGCCGTCGAGGAGCGAACCTACGTCGTAGCCGCTGACCTCACAGTCCTCGATGAGCACATGCTCGGTGGGCTTGGCCCATCCCAAGGCGTAGGAGCACTTGAGCACGATGGCATCGTCGTTGACGGTGTTGACACGGCAGCCACGGATAACCACGCGCTCGCAACAATCGATGTCGAAGCCGTCGCGGTTGGTGTCGGCCGTGACATTCTCGATGAGCAGGTCGTCGACCCCCGTGAGCAACAGGGCGAAATGTCCGCAGGCGAGGAAGCTCACGTCACGTATCGTCACGTGGTGGCAATCGCGCAGGGCAAGGGCCTTGTTGGCTTGGGGCATACCCGTATATCCTCGGCGGGGTTCGCCACGGCTGAGCACGTCGGTGCCGTCGATGAGTCCCTCGCCCTCGATGGTCACGTGGTGCAGGCTATCGCCCCAGAGGAGCGAGTTGTGCCAATGGCTGTGTCCGAAGTCCTGGTAGCGCGATTCGTTGGGTTCGACCTCGTCGTAGCCTTGGCTGTCGGTCACGGGGGCGGCCTTCAGTCTGGCACCCTTCTCGATACGCAAGGTGACATTGCTCTGCAGGTGTAGCGAGTAGCTGAGATAGGTGCCCGGGGGGAGCACCACAGTACCTCCACCATCGCGAGCGGCCTGTTCGAGGGCGGCATTGATGGCGGGAGAGTCGATGTGCACTCCGTCGCCTACGGCTCCGAAGGTTCGCACGTCGTACTGCCCATTGGCGGCATATACGGTGGTCAATGATGCCAGGATGGCGGTGAGGGTGATGAGGATGTTTTTCATTATCGTATAGTTTTTGATTGGCGTTTTGTCCGTGCTATCATGCCCGGCATGGTGCCGGATATGCCCGTCTCTCACGGATTCTGTTGCAAAAATACTTTTTTTTGTTATTACTTACAAATATTATAGCTAATACTGATTATATTATAATAGGTGTTTGTTATTTTGCACATTTCACAAAAAGATATGCGGTTTCTCGAAAAAAAAAGTTAGTGAAGGAGTAAAAAAGTTTGTTAAATCCTTTGAATATAAAATATATTACTACCTTTGTCGCAAATAATATGCAAATTGTCTTCATATATGCGGTGTGGAACCGTGATGTATGGGCAGTGAAAAGGAGTTACATTTATGTCTGAAGCAAATGGTAAATTCAAGCGCTCGATGCGTCCTATAGATGTGTGGGCCTTGGCATTGGGTGCAATTATTGGTTGGGGATGCTTCGTGCTCCCGGGTAACGCATTTCTACCGAAAGCCGGTCCGCTGGGTACAGCATTGGGTATGCTCATCGGTGCCTTACTAATTATCGTGATAGCACTCAGCTACGGCTATCTTATCCGCAAGTTTCCCGTCAGCGGAGGTGAGTTTATCTACACCAAGGAGGCTATTGGCAAACGCAATGCCTTCGTGTGTGGTTGGGGTATGATATTGGCCTATTGGAGCCTTATTCCGCTCAATGCCACGGCACTCGCACTTATCAGCCGTTATCTGTTTCCGGGTATCATACAGCGCGGACTGCTCTACCAAGTGGCCGGTTGGGATGTATATGCCGGTGAGGTAGTGCTGGCTTCGGTATTCATCATACTCATGGCGCTCATCAACATCAAGGGCATCAAGCAGGCGGCATGGCTGCAGACAGCCATCTCGCTCACGCTCGTAGGGTGCATCTGCCTCATTACGTGCCTTATCATGGGTATGGCCGACTGGAGCCATCTGGCTCCGGGCTTTCCCGAGAGTACAAACTGGTGGCAGGGTGTATTCAGCATTGTGGCTATGGCACCTTGGGCATTCATAGGTTTCGATTGCATACCGCAGAGTGCCGAGGAGTATAACTTCGACCATAAGAAATCTACACGTATCATGGTGCTGGCCATCTTCATCGCTGCCCTGCTCTATATTGCTGTGTGCACGGTGACCGCTACTGGAGTGATGCCGTGGCAGGACCTCTTGGCGGCGCGTGAAAACTGGCCTACGGGTTTCGTAGTGCGCAAGATGCTGGGGCTCGTGGGCCTGGTAATCCTCGGCATTGCCATGTTCTGTGCTGTGGTGTCGGGTATGAACGCCTTCTATATCTCTACCTCGCGCCTGATGTATGCGATGGCCGATGAGGGCAGTCTGCCTGCGGTGTTCAAGCAGCTCTCGCCCAAGCACGGTACCCCGCGCAACGCCATCCTTTTCGTCATGGTGATGAGTCTGTTTGCCCCGTGGTTTGGTCGCGAGGTACTCAACTGGATTGTCGATATGACCAGTGTTGGTGCAGCCATCGTATTTGCTTACACTACAGGCTCTGCGGCCATTATGGCACGCAAGGCTGGCGACACCAGGCAGGTGTGGATTGGCATCGTGGGATGCGTGTTCTCACTCTTCTTCCTGTCGCTGCTGCTCATTCCCGGTATGCCCGGTTACCTGTCATTCCAGAGCCGTGTGATATTGCTGGTGTGGATTGCTATTGGTTTTGTTTTCTATTGGATTATACGTAAGAACTATGGAGAAATACAACGAAAGAGAAAGCTACTTCGTAGACATAGACAAGATACTGGGGCCTAAGCTGCGCAAGAAATTGCCGCGCTTTGCCATCAACTTCCTCAAGCGCCGCTTGCATCAGGACGACATCAATGAGGCCATCATGCAGGCCGAGTGCCCTGTGGGTGCAGGCTTCTTCGATGATGCACTCAAATACCTCAATATAACCTTCCGTACACGTGGCGAGGAGCATTTGGACCTTGGCAAGAAGTATCTCTTTGCTTGTAACCATCCGCTTGGAGGTCCCGAGGCCTTGATTATCGGTTCGGTGTTTCACAAACTGTATGGCGATGGATTCAAGGTGCCCGTAACACCTATCTTGGCACATCTGAAGCCTTTGACGGAGTTCTTTGTGCCGGTCAACAATTTGTCGTCAAAGCAGAGCCGCGACCTTGGTACACGTATCGCGGAGATGTTCGAGTCGGACAAGCAAGTGCTGGTGTTCCCGGCAGGACTCTGTGCCCGCAAGATTAAGGGCAAGATCACCGAAATGCCGTGGAAGAAGATGTTCATCACGCAGTCGCGTCGTCATGAACGCGATGTAGTGCCCGTACACATCTCTGGACACAATTCCAAGTGGTTCTTCTTCTTGTCTAAGGTGAGCCGATTCTTCAATCTGAAGGTAAATCTCGGTATGCTGTACCTGGTAGACGAGCTCTTCAAGCAGCGTGGCAATGAGTTTGTCATCACCTTCGGCGAACCAATTCCTTATACCACCTTCGACCGCAGCAAGACCGACCTCCAATGGGCCGCCGAGGTAAAGGATAAGGTGGCAAAGCTGGCCGAAGGTAATGGATGTGTAATGAATATGTAAGAAAGCAATAAAGATGATACCCCCTATTATTGACCCCGTAAGCGTAGAGTTACTCAAGAGCGAACTCAACGACAATACCTTCCTCCGCACTACCAACCGCGGAGACAATGAACTTTATGTAGTGAACAATGAGACCGCTCCCAACGTGCTGCGTGAAATTGGCCGTCTGCGCGAAGTGTCATTCCGCGCTGTGGGTGGTGGTAGCGGCAAGGACTGCGACCTCGACCATTTCGACCTTGAAGACCCTGCTTGCTTCCAGCTCATTGTATGGAATCCCGAAGCCGATGAAATCATCGGAGGCTATCGTTTCACACGCTGGAAAATGGCTTCGTTCCATCCCAACGGCCAGCCCTATGTAAATACAGAGCACCTGTTCGACTTCTCACAGAAGTTCCTCGACAATGAGTTTCCCCATTGCATCGAGATGGCTCGTGCCTTTGTGCAGCCCAAGTATCAGAGCGCGGCAGGAGGCCGCAAGGCGCTCTTCGCCCTCGACAACTTGTGGGATGGCATTGGCGGACTCATCGCCACCGACCCCACTGTGAAGTATCTTTCGGGCAAGGTCACCATCTACAGCACCAGCCCTGAGATGAGCCGTAAGGCGATGGTTTACTATCTTGACATGAGCTTTGGTGACCGCGAGGGACTCATCACCTCCAAGAATCCCGAGACCTGTACTCCCGAGCAGGCGGCCTTCTTCAAGGAACTGTTCACCGGTGCCGACTACAAGGAAAACTATGCCATCCTCAATAACTATGTGAAATCCTTGGGCGACAGCATCCCTCCCTTCATCCATCTCTACATCGGTTTATCTCCCACGATGAAGACCTTCGGCACCACCTTCGACCCCGACTTCGGCGACTGCTACGACACGGCCATGATCATCACCGCTGCCGACATTTATCCCGACAAGTACAAACGCTACGTGGAGTCATACGAGAAGTGTAAGGTGAGAAAAGGCTGAAGCTCATTATCGTATGTAGGCTGTTTCCTCCCGGCGTAGTGGATAGTTGCCTCGCAATTGTTCAAACCACTCAGGGTGTCTCTTTAGCGCAAGGCTGTCATTGTGCGGATTGTAGATTTGCAGTAATGTCTCTTCGCGGCTAGTAGCATAGATTATTGGCTCTGTAGGCATGGGAAGATATATGGGGGGCATCTCTCCCAGCATGAAGTGTTGTCTGAGCGCTTCGAGTGCCATGCGTGTGGCATTGGCTTTGCCATCGGCAGAGTATCCTGCAATATGCGGGGTGCCTATGTAGCAATGGTCGAGAAGTTGAAGGTTGATATTCGGCTCATTCTCCCATACGTCGATGATGCATTGTGCGATATCGCCTCTTTCTAATGCTTGTAGCAATGCTCGCGTGTCGGTAGTCTCGCCCCGTGATGTATTGATGAAGTAAGGCTTACGCTGTAGGCTGGTGAAGAAATTCTCGTCGGCTAGATGATAGGTAGGGTGGGGCCCTTGATGGATAAGAGGGGTGTGGAGACTCACTATATCAGCCTTGCGGGCTATTTCCTCTAAAGAAACGAACCCTTGTTCTCCTCGATCGGCTCGTGGAGGGTCGCAAAGCAGCACCTTCATACCCCATCTAGTAGCCATATCTGCTACCAAGGAACCGACATGCCCAACGCCGATAATACCTATACAGCTTTCTTTAAGCTTTAAGCCACACTCCTTTTGTAACAACAGGAGGACAGACTGCACATATTGTCGTACTGAGGCTGCATTGCAGCCTGGGGCATTGGTCCAGTGTATGCCTTGCGAAGTACAGTAATTGGTGTCAATATGGTCGTACCCTATAGTCGCTGTGGCAATAAACTGCACTCGGCTATCCTTGAGCAACGTGGCATCGCATTTAGTTCGTGTGCGCACGATGAGCGCATCGGCATCGCGCACAGCAGCATGATCTATCTTGTTGCCAGAGATGTATTCGGCCTCAACACCCATGGCAGTCAATGCTTCCTGCAAATGGGGAATCTTATCGTCAGCGACAACTTTCATGTAGTACTAAAATACTTTCAGGACCCATATTGAACAATAGGTCAATGATACTTATGTTAGGTATGAATCCGTGTTTTCTCTTGAACACTTGATAATACTCCTGAGGTATAAACGATTTATCTTTCTTCCAATCGTGCTTGGGGTGAATGATTTCTCGGAAATCGTCTTCAGAAGCGGATGTAGGAGTATATTCTTTGGTTGGATATAAAGTGATTTCTATGCCTATCAAACTGCAAACCATCAGTGTCAATTCCATGTTGAAGTCATACAGAAACTCTATCTTCTTTTCGTAGAATGGACGGAAGTCGTCTTCGTAATAAAGGAAGAAGGGTGTATGTCTGTAGGCTGCTTCAAGAGCATTCCAATGTTGATGTCGCCAATTGCCGTGGTCACTGATACGTATGTCGCGCATCAAGACCTTTTCCTGAGAGACCTTTTCGGTCGGAATAGTGAGGGCAAGCGGACCATTGGCATCTGCTATGATACAGCGATTGCGGTAAGTCTGCTTGATATAGTTATCAAAGGCTTCTATGTATACCTTATCCTTGCTTTGTGCTAGTTTGGTATAGTATTGCACTGGGGCTAGATAGGCAGATGACAGCAATATATCCATAACAACTTCTTTTGGAGCAAAAATACTGCAAGGCGAGCGAAAAACCAAATTATTTATATGTGTTTTTCCGAACACTGCTAATCTTCTCTTCTGTACAGCAGGATAAAAATGGATACAAGGAATAAGTTGTTTCATTTTTCTCTCCCTTTTTTATTATGTAGGGTGGTGGTAGATTCTGTAAAAATATTTCCCTCATTGTTGCGACTTTGTCAATCGGTTTGTTTACCTTTGCTCCTAAGATTAAGTATTTCGGTATGGAAAAGCACCTGGCACAGTTCAATCCCTTCTTGAAGGATACCTCGTTTGTAAACCTGATGGCGCGTCGCGTGTTCAACGTGCTCCTGGTAGCCAACCCCTACGATGCCTTCATGCTCGAGGACGACGGCCGCATCGACGAGAAACTCTTCGAGGAGTACACCCGCCTGGGCCTGCGCTAC
>JAZPZS010000143.1:0-19119 GCA_045544835.1 Bacteroidaceae bacterium
CGCGTGGCCTCCTGCGAGAGGAAGTGTACGCCGCGATGCACATTGGCATTCACCGAGTAGTACTCCTCGGTGATGGCATCGACCACCGTGCGCGGCTTCTGCGTGGTGGCACCATTGTCGAGGTATACCAACGGCTTGCCATACACCTCGCGACCGAGGATGGGGAAATCTTTACGAATCTGGGCTATATCATACATAAGCATTCCTGCCATATCATATTTTAATAGGTACAAAGATACAACGAAGTAGGATAAAAACGACAACAAACAAAGAAATAATCAACAAAATTGACTACTTTTGCGTAATCAACAACGCCAAGATGAGCGCTACGACACATACAAACAACAGCAAACTGCTGACCAAGTTCAAGCAACACCTCCTGTTTGAGAAAGCATTATCTCCAAACACCCTGGAAGCATACGTACATGATGTGGAGAAACTGCTCAAATACCTGCACGCCACAGGGACCGACCCATTAGCTGCCAAGCTAGAGGACCTGGAAGCCTTTCTGGCCAGTCTGCACGACGAGAAGATACGTCCCCGCTCCCAAGCACGCATGCTGTCGGGTATTCGCTCGTTCTATCGGTACCTCGTGCTCGACGGACACATCAAAGCCGACCCTACCCTACTGCTCGAGTCGCCCAAGATAGGGATGCGGTTGCCCGAGGTGCTCAGCATCGGAGAGATCGACATGCTCATCGATGCCATTGACCTGAGCAAGCGCGAAGGGCAACGCAACCGTGCCATCATAGAGACCCTCTATAGCTGTGGCCTGCGTGTATCGGAAGCGTGTAACCTCAAGCTGTCGGATCTCTACCTCACCGAAGGATACATCAAGGTGGAGGGCAAGGGGAGCAAGCAACGGCTGGTGCCCATATCCGAGCGGGCCATAGCCGAAATCATGGATTACATGACCGACAGGGCAGAGATAGACATCAAGCCCGGCCATGAGGACTACCTCTTCGTCAGCGCCCATTTCAAGAAACGTATGTCGCGCATCACCATGTTCCACATCATCAAGGAGTTGGCCGAGCAGGCAGGCATCAAGAAGGACATCAGCCCACACACCCTACGCCACTCGTTCGCCACCCACCTCCTCGAGGGAGGAGCCAACCTCCGCGTCATACAGAGCATGCTCGGCCACGAAGACATTGGCACCACGGAGATATACACACACATCGACGCCAGCCGCCTACGCTCCGAGATTATTGAGCACCATCCCCGCAACAAGCGGAAAACTCATTGAACAGCAAACCGCTAGAATGTCAGTTTGAAATTCATGCCAGCCGAGAATTCGGGCTTGCTCCCCTGCATAATGTATTATAATTAATAGGGTGTAAGATTATAGATGAAGGTTACCCCCCCCCCCGCGGATACACCATAGTTGGCGATACCCTCCCAACGTTCTCGCTCCTCGTCATATTCCCCAAGCCAATATTCCACTTACTACATGTGAATAACCCGCTCCGACGTGTATTGTATGAGGCGACATCTGCTTTCTTTCCAATCCATCTTGATAGGCCGTATATTGCTCACTGAAAGGATTGGGGCAACCGCCCAAAATGACGGTATCTTTAGTCAGCAACATCTTGCCATATAACCCGCGATTCATGTTGTTATTGAGCCAATGGGGAGTGGTATCATAAGGAACAGTAGCCGAGAAAGTCCTATCCGTCACCCGTATCTCACCCAATTCCACGGCCGAGTTGGGGACAGGTTCCCCATCAGTATACACTCTTACCTCGCGGTCACTGATGGTTCCAATTGAATACGGGAATCAGTGATTATTCTTTGCGAGGAGCAGCTTGATACCAACAAAATAAGGAACAAGATATTCAATGAATTGCGACATTTCATATTCGAGAGAGTAGTTTGTTTGTGTATGAAAAAGATATATATTCCTATTGTATTATACAGACATGACATCAGAAATGAAAGTTGATACTGACTCAGAAGCTTCTGCAGGTGAGGGGCTGTCCGCAAGAGTAAGAAGGAGGGTGCGCCAGACAAACGGCGCTCCCTCCTTCCTGTAACATATATAAGACTTTACTTATCTCCTTACCATCTTATATACACGTGTAGTGCCGTCCTCATACTCGACAGCCACTATGGTAACGCCAACTTCAGGAGATGTCAGCTCCACACCGTTTTCGTTATAATAACGGCGAGATACCACGCGCATCTGGGACTGTGCCACGCTGGTGCCCTTCACGCTCAGCTCAGCCTTCTTGCCACTGCGTACGGCCACGGCACTCACCACGGCATCCTCAGCCACCTCGAACGGAGCAGCATAAACGCGACCCTCCAAGGGGTCGCCGTTAATGGCGTAAAGGATGGTGACATCGGATTCCTCGCAGGTGATGGTCACCACACCATTGTCGCAGGTGATAACCGGTGTGGGCAACTCCTCGATTTCGGTGATGATAATAGTATCTACTTTCTCCGCCACAACGGTGTCAACCTCAACAATCGTCTCGGTCACCACAACGGTGTCAACCTCTACGACTGTCTCAGTTACGACTACAGTGTCAACCTCAACAACAGTCTCAGTAACAACCAATGTATCAACAATCGTACTGTAGCTTACATCCGAGAACACCACATCCTCGGACACCGTCTCTCCGTACATGTTGTCGCGAATCTCCACACTCACGCCATTACGTTTCATGCTACTTGCCTTGTAACCATCAAGAGGGGCAAAGAGAAGTTTGATGGCAGTGCCATCCTCAAATGCATTGGGAAGAGCATACGACCCATTTGGCTCAATCACATTGCCCTCGAAGACGCAACGGCCATACTGGCCTGCATGCACCTCGACACTACGGTTAGGAACGACGATTTCTCCTCCTTTAGAGTAGTTGATATGAAAGCCTACCTCGCCCAAATCGTACTCCGCCACAGGCTCGGATGTGGAGAACAGTACCTTGCTGAATCTTGCGGTGTAGTCACCTGCCACCATTTCATCGGCAGCCACAATGCGGAGCCGAACGATCTCTCCTGATGTCCCTTTATACGCAGCATTCGCACTGGAGTACGAGGCAATACGGATAGAGCCATCATCCAAGACATTATAGGTTAGCAAGTGGGTCGTTTTCTTGCGGGTGGCATTCAGCTCAATATCAAGCACCTCTTCATCATCCTCGTTGATCATGGTCGCCACGCTGAAGCCATCGGGAAGCTTCAAGTCCATCTGGAATGCCGAGAACGCCAATTCATTGGTAAGTTCTACGGATACGAGCACAGATTCTCCCTCCCTCAGTTCCACATCACTGACCGTTACAGTGTTTTGGGCCTGCAGGGCACCGAGTGCCACTGCAAGTCCTATAAACATACTAAATACTTTTTTCATGATATGATATGCTTTATTTTACGATTACTTTATTACCATTCACCATATATACTCCTGCCGGCAGAGCGATGGTATTCTTACCGGCCTTTACCACGGTCTGCTCTACGAGCTTGCCGGTAGCAGCATAGATACTTACTTCCCTATCGGCGGAGCTCTCCACGACTACAGCATCCTCGACACCATACACACGGAACGAAGCTGCATAGTCCTTCTCAACGCCAGTAGCTCCGCTGCGCATCATCACACTGATGTCTGCCGCACGATGCTCGGCACCGCCGGCTGTGGCAAACAGGGCGTCAGCGAGGGTCAGCACGGCATCGGCAGACACTTCGTCGGTGGTCTCCAGCACTAAGTTGAGCAACGCGCCCTCATTGTCGCGGAAGGCGGCATTATCCATAGCGTATGCCACAATACGTACCGAGCCGTCGGTCAGGGTGTTCCATGCAACGGCATGGCTGGCCTTGCCACGGCCAGTGAAGGTAGCCTCGGCAAGCTCTACACCAGCAGGAAGCGTCACATCCAACTGGAAGGCACTATAGTCTGCATCATTACTCAAGGCTACCGGGAGCACTACGCGGCCATTGCCCATAGCCGCAAGATCACCAATACTGAGCTCGGGCATTGCCACTACGCTACGCGATTCACGGTGCACGGGAGCCTTGGCTGAGCCATCGGTCAACACCAAGCGCAATACGCCTACGACATCGACCATCGTGATGGCTCCATCACCGTTCAGGTCGGCTGCAGCAGCGTTAAATCCGGCCTGTTCCTTCTCCAATACGGCGTTGACAGCCATCACCACGTCAATCATCGTGAAGTTGCCATCGCTGTTGACATCACCAAGCAGTGTGTTCTCGACGGTGAGTGTTGCCGTGCAATCAGCGCCTAACTTCTCCACAGCATTACCCAGCTCATCCTCCGTCACCATGCGGATATTGCGCATCACAACCGAATAGTCGCCCTCGGCTATATCGCCTACAGATACTGCGACATTGACAAGCACTCCGCTATTGCCCACGAATGCAGCATTGGAAGTCGAGTATCCCGCTACTCTCAGGGCACCGTCATCCTGAGGCTCAACGGCCAGTACGTGACTGCTCTTCGAGCGGTTCTTATTGAATGCGATGTCATAAAGCACCTCATCATCCTCCATAGTAGATACCACAGAAACGCCCTCGGGCAGATACAGGTCGAACTGGAATGCATTTACCGCTGTAACATTGTCCATCTCGATGGGGATATTCACTACACTTGAAGTTCTACCCTTTACATCCTGTGCTTTCATTACATAATCAGTAGAGATCTCTTCATTCTGAGTTCCAGCGTTGAACGTCACAGAAGACACACCCTCGTAATTGGTGAACTGGAATGCACAAGATGTAATCTTTCTCTCCAAAGTGAGGGTGATTGTATTGCCCGAGACCTCACTTTCTATAGAATGTAGCCAGTTGCCATATTCATCCCTGAGTGCCAGACCGGCAAATGAGCATTCCGCATCGGCTGTCAATGTAATGACATCGGTTGCGTCGAAGTGAATGAATCCAGACTTAAACACGGCATCAGAAACGGGCATCGTGTAGGGCAACTCGTGCATCTCACGGATAAACCATGTAGCAGGAGAGCCATACGAACCATATCCAGATATTACTGCCGCACTTACACCCGGGATTCCTCCATAAAAATCATAAATCACACTATCGGTAACGAATCCATTGTTGTAACTACCAGCATACAGATTCTGTAAATTGTAAAAATTACCTCCGCCATGACGATGGGTCAGAATATGGAATTGACCCTTAGGGTTTTTATCCGGCAAGCTGAGTCGCAATGTGCAAGGCTGCTCCACGAGATGGAAACGACCGGCATCGTCGTAGTCTACATATTGACCTGTAGCTGCACTCTTCATGGTGTAGTAATAGTGCCTTTCATACGTGACATTATTTCCACGGGTAATCGTCATGTTTTGAAAAACAGGTCTACCGGCCGCGTTCAGTATCGGTTCGAGCATGAATCCCTGTCGCAGGTCATCGGCACACACATCTTCCCACCAAAGGAGATTGAGTGTATCATTGATGCTGATTGCCTTTTCTTTCAACTGGTTGTTATGGAAACCTTGGAAAGCCGAAATGATGTGATATACCTTGCCGGCTTCGGGCATACGTGCCATATCAGCAGAATAATATTGCTCTACCGCCTGCCAGAACTCAGAGACCACAGCCTCGCACTCAGCATCCGATGCATTGTTTGCAACCAGACTAGAAGCTTCAGAAATCACATTGCTCATATAGCTGAGGTCACCAGAGCAGTAACCTATCTCGGGGACAGGCGACAGCTCGATTGACGATGTCATCTCAAGCAAATCTTCCAGAACGACTTGATGATAATCACCATTCGTAATCAACATTTTCGCAGGGAAAGTATGATTATGGTCATTACTGTCTTTTGCACGAGATAACATTCTAAAACTGAACACATCATAACCGCCATTGGGCAGCGTCACCTCCAGATAGTGTACTTCATCCGGGATATTTTTCCATGCGGAATGGAAGTAAGTCCCTGTATTGCCATCGAAGAGGGCAGCGATACCACCACCATCAGGTGCTGTAGGATTCAAAGCATTGTGGTCGGCATTTGAAGTGACGTTAGTCTCTGACAGCTCTATCTTCTGACCACTGCCATCATAGAACTCCAGTTCTGAAAGACAGAAAAATCGTTCGTTGACTTTGTTTCGCATAACAACAATACGGAGCACCTCTACTTTACCTTGGAAATGATACAATGGAGAGGTATAGCCAACAATCTTATTTGCCTCATCATACCATGCTGCACCTTGAATCCAACCGGTCGTTGCATCCTTGTCAAACTCTATTGACGCCTTGACAGAATCTTGAGGCTCCCTGGGCATATCGGGAACAACAATACTGTCGGGCAAAGCCCCCGTGTATGAGAGTCTGACATTATCAAATCCTACCCAGTTCGCTTCGGTCTCTACACATTTGATTCCCAACGTAAGGTAGCCATCTGCCACCACAACATTCTCGACACAGAACACCTCAGGCATACCGTCACCAGTAGCCACAGCTACAGCACTGTCGTTTGCAAACAGGTAGACTCCTGTAGTGGCACCTTTAGGATCATCCGCCTTCTGGCAAGTCGCATTCACGGTGGCAGTCATGCTATATATACCGACAGGGAGGTTATATATTGTCTGATAGGCGGAAGTGGTACCAAGTTTTCCAGTGGAAGACACCCATTTTTCCTGGAACTTGCTGAGTATAGCATCACCGTTCGTATATGTAGTTCCAATATATCCCCAGCCACCAGCCCATCCGGAAATATCACCTTCCATATCGGGGTTCACTACCAAAAAAGTATAATCGAACGAGAAGCCTTCGGCAGGCACAGCATTCATCACATAGCGCTGACGAGCAACCTCCATCTCGGCCACCTTAGCCGCGAGCTCGGCTACTGTGGTTACAGCAGACACATTGAGTGCTGCGGCGAGAACATTATCAAATGCAACGCGTACCTCGTCCGAGTTTGCAGTAGAATTATCCAGAATGTCGTACACTCCCCACTTTGCTTCGGCAAATTCACCATCGTAGTACGCTGTTACGGCTTTCATTCTGGGCATTACCGTTTTCATCAATTCTATTGCATCAACAAGCTCCACATTGGATACCTCTTCGCCCATACTCACACGACTATAGAGAGGCTCAACGAGTGCCATCACCTCGACCCACTCTTCCTGCAACGCACTAAGGCTATACATTGCCATACTACTCTGACCGAACTCGGCAAACTCCATCGCAGTATCCATAAATTCATCCTCGGAAGACACCTTACGCTCAAGTGTCATGGAACCAAAAATTACCCAAGAGAGAGATGTACTGATATAACCTTGAATTCCTATCTCTACCTCACTGTCTTCCGCGAGAATAAAGTTGAACTCATTGAGACAGCCACCATCCCTAAATACGGATGCCGCATCACTCATACTATTGGCACCACAGGCACCTATACCTACAAGATACTGCGTGTTGTCGCCTACAAAGAGCCAGGCTTTCTCTGTAGCCTCATTCTGTTCTAAGCCCTCACGATAGAATCCATTCAACCTAAGACAATACTCACCGGCAGAGAGCATTACCTTTTGCGAGAACTTGAAATTCTTAGTCCGAGCGAGCAGCACAGAACTGTTGCTCCATGTATGGTATACCTCAACCGTGTTAGGGTCAGTATTGACATCCAAGTTGTAGTAAGTGCCACCATAAGACTCACCAACATGGTCAACAGCAACAGTCCATCCCTCAATGGATGCAAAATCTGCATTCACAATACAATCAGAGACATCAGTCCAAACTTCATCCAAATCGTCACCGTCCCCAGAAATGTCGGGTGCAATAATTGTATCGGATTCAACAGACGGCATAGCAGGAACTGCCCACATAGTACCTGCTACGAGAAGCAGGGATACCAATAAAAAAGAGAATTTTCTTTCCATACCTAAAAACTTAAGGTTAATAAATAGATTCGTTCACTATCAAAGCCTATAAGTTCTCCAGATTCGGCGGTCTGTGTATACCTAAATATAAAAGAAAAGCGTGAGAACCTGTACCTGTTACCCGTCTCACGTTCTAAAGGTCTTCGCATTACCCGATTGTTAGAAACGAGCAACGCAGACCCCACGCCGATATGTACATATACAACCTAGCTGACATACCTACTGCCGTTGCAGTATGATATAACAACTGGATACAAATTACATATCCCGTGGCATCTACTGTTGCTTTGTTTTTTAACAATCGTTTGAAGTTGCGAAGTTCTTAGAACGTAAAAACCAAAGCGCCAAGTAAACGCCTTTCCACAATGTCATCCCCACCCGACCTCCTTGACCCGCACAAATGAATCAAAGCACCGGCGAGGGATAATGCAAAGATAGTGCAAACCGAACGAAATACCAAATTTATTTAAATATTTCTGAAGCGCAGCCTACCTTCAAGACGTGCACGCACGGATTAAAGGTAAAGATTTATTTTTAAGGCAATAGCATTGGAATTTACCCATAATACAGAAAAAACCGCGATGATGGCATCCTGAACGAATGTAAACCTTTGGCAGAAAAAAAGACGAGGCGCAACTCACGTTGCGCCTCGTCACTGATATAGCTATAATATAATTACTCTGCCTTTGCCTCCTCAGCTGCGGGAGCCTCGGTAGCGAGTGCCTCAACAGCCGGAGCAGCTGCTGCGCTCTTCTTAGAACGACGGGTACGAGTAGCCTTCTTGGCAACCTTAGCCATATTCTCATTGTAATCAACGAGCTCGATGAATGCCATAGGAGCAGCATCGCTCATACGTGAGCCGAGCTTGATGATACGGGTGTAGCCACCGGGACGGTCGCCTACCTTAACGGCGATCTCCTTGAAGAGTTCGGTAACAGCATACTTGTCCTGCAGATAGCTGAATACTACACGACGAGAGTTGGTAGTGTCGTTCTTTGACTTGGTGATCAGAGGCTCAACGTACTTCTTCAGTGCTTTGGCCTTTGCGAGAGTCGTAGTGATTCTTTTGTGCTTGATCAAGGAGCAAGCCATGTTTGCCAACATAGCGCTTCTGTGAGAAGCAGTACGACCCAGATGGTTGAATTTCTTATTATGTCTCATTTCAATTAATCTTTATCTAATTTGTATTTACTAATATCAGTTCCAAACGACAGATTCAGACTCTCGAGCAAATCATCAAGCTCGGTGAGCGATTTCTTTCCGAAGTTGCGGAACTTGAGAAGGTCGGTCTTGTTGAACTGTACAAGATCGCCAAGTGTATCAACCTCGGCAGCCTTCAAGCAGTTGAGGGCACGAACAGAGAGGTTCATGTCGGTCAACTTGGTCTTGAGCAACTGGCGCATGTGGAGTACCTCCTCATCGAACTCTTCGTTAGAGTCGAACTCTGAATCCTCGAGAGTAATCTTCTCGTCAGAGAACAACATGAAGTGGTGGATAAGGATCTTGGCAGCCTCCTTCAAGGCATCCTTCGGGTGGATGGAACCATCGGTAGATATCTCAAGTACGAGCTTGTCGTAGTCGGTCTTCTGCTCGACACGATACTGCTCGATAGCGTACTTGACATTACGGATCGGAGTGTAGATAGAGTCAATGGGGATGGTGTTGACCTCGGTGCAGAACACGCGGTTCTCCTCTGAGGGTACATAGCCACGACCCTTATTGATTGTGAGCTCTATCTCCATGGTAGCTTTGGAATCTAAACGGCAAATAACCAATTCAGGATTTAACACTTCAAATCCACTCAAGCACTTGCCTATATCGCCAGCCTTGAATTCGGTTACGTTTTCAACGGTAATACTAACCTTTTCCGTCTCAACTTCGTCTACAATCTGCTTGAATCGAACTTGCTTCAGATTCAAGATAATGTTGGTTACGTCTTCCTTTACACCAGGTACGGTAGCAAACTCGTGCTCAACGCCCTCGATCTTGATGGTGTTGATGGCAAAACCCTCCAATGAAGAGAGGAGAATGCGACGGAGTGCGTTACCGATGGTAATACCGAAACCGGGCTCCAAGGGACGGAACTCGAACTTACCAAACTTCGAGTCGGCCTCCAACATTATAACCTTATCAGGTTTTTGAAATGCTAATATCGCCATGAATAAATTATTAATTTTTAGAGTACAATTCTACAATCAGTTGCTCCTTGATGTTCTCGGGGATGTCCTCACGTGCGGGAACGTGGAGGAACTTACCAGCCTTCAAAGACTCGTCCCACTCAATCCAAGGATACTTGCTGTGGTTGAAACCAGCCAAAGCAGCCTCAATCACCTCAAGAGACTTAGACTTCTCGCGAACACCAACTACATCGCCGGGCTTAACAGCGCAAGAGGGGATGTTAACCACCTTACCGTTGAGCACGATGTGCTTGTGAGATACAAGCTGACGGGCAGCAGCACGTGTGGGAGCAATACCCAAACGGTATACTACATTGTCGAGACGTGACTCAAGGCTCTGGAGAAGGATAACACCAGTAATACCGTTCTTACGCGCTGCGTGGTCGAACAGATTGCGGAACTGACGCTCCAACACACCGTATGTGTACTTAGCCTTCTGCTTCTCAGCCAACATGACACCGTACTCAGAGGTCTTGCGACGCTTGTTGTTACCGTGCTGGCCGGGAGGGAAGTTTCTCTTAGCTAAAATCTTATCAGGTCCGAAGATAGGCTCACCAAATCTACGGGCAATCTTTGTTTTTGGTCCTGTATATCTTGCCATTTTTCTTTTTCAATTTAGCATTCCCAACGTTCATTCAGCATTGCTTACAGCCGCGATTGCAGATAGGAAGAGTACAATCCAAAAAAGCAATGCAGAATGTCAGTCGCGAATAGGTTATTTTATACTTTTCTTCTCTTAGGAGGACGACAACCGTTGTGGGGCAGCGGTGTAACGTCGATAATTTCCATAACCTCAATACCTGCTCCATGTACTGAGCGGATAGCAGACTCACGTCCGTTACCAGGACCCTTTACATAAGCCTTCACTTTTCTCAAGCCAAGGTCATAAGCTACCTTAGCGCAATCCTCTGCTGCCATCTGGGCTGCATAGGGTGTGTTCTTCTTAGAACCACGGAATCCCATCTTACCTGCCGAAGACCAAGAGATAACCTCGCCTTCACCGTTAGCAAGCGAAACAATAATGTTGTTGAATGATGAATGAACATGAAGCTGTCCGATTGCATCAACCTTCACATTTCTTTTCTTTGTTACGACTGATTTTTTTGCCATAGTTTATATTTCAACTTTTAATTCTTACTTTGTGGCTTTCTTCTTGTTAGCAACAGTTTTCTTGCGGCCCTTACGTGTGCGGGCATTGTTCTTTGTGCTTTGACCACGAACAGGCAAGCCAATACGATGGCGGACACCACGGTAGCAACCGATATCCATCAAACGCTTGATGTTGAGCTGAACCTCAGAGCGAAGATCACCCTCTACCTTGTACTCAGCGCCGATTACCTCACGGACAGCAGCTGCCATATCATCGGTCCAGTCCTTTACTTTAACATCCTTATCTACACCAGCCTTCTCCAAGATCTGGTTTGCACTGCTGCGACCGATACCATAGATATAGGTCAGTGCGATTTCACCTCTTTTATTCTGAGGTATGTCTACTCCAGCAATTCTTATAGCCATATATTATCTAAATTTTCTGCAAAATTACTAAAAAATTATCCTTGACGTTGCTTTTCCTTAGGATTTTTCTTGTTAATAACATACAAAGTTCCGTGACGTCTAACAATTTTGCAATCTGCGGAACGTTTTTTCAATGATGCTCTTACTTTCATATTCGTATTTTGTTTTATTTATATCTGAAACTGATTCTACCTTTTGTAAGGTCATACGGAGACATTTCCACCTTCACACGGTCGCCAGGAAGGATCTTGATGTAGTGCATACGCATCTTTCCTGAAATGTGAGCGGTAATCTCATGTCCGTTCTCCAACTCAACGCGGAACATTGCATTGGACAATGCCTCTACAATGGTACCATCTTGTTCAATAGCTGTCTGCTTTGCCATATTAATTCTCTTTATTACGTAATACTTCTTCAACAAACTCGAACGTAGACAGAATATCTGCCTTACCCATGCCTACGGCAACGGTGTGCTCAAAGTGAGCTGCACACTTGCCATCAGCTGTAGAAACGCCCCAACCGTCGTTGTGCCACTTGATCTTGCGGCTACCCTGGGTTATCATCGGTTCGATGGCGATACACATGCCTTGCTTGAGCAGTGTACCACGACCACGGCTACCATAGTTGGGCACCTGGGGATCTTCGTGCATCTCACGGCCGATACCGTGTCCTACAAACTCGCGAACGACACCATATCCGTGCGACTCGCAATGCTTCTGGACAGCGTATCCTATATCGCCAAGGCGCTTGCCGTGAACAGCATTTTCAATACCTAAATAGAGCGCTTCCTTGGTCACACGAAGAAGTTCCTTCACCTCTTCCGAAACCTCACCTACACAAAAGGTGTATGCAGAGTCACCGCAAAATCCATTCATATAGGTCCCACAATCTACTGAAACGATGTCGCCATCCTTCAGTTCGATATCATTGGGTATGCCATGAACAATCATATCATTGACCGAGGTACACAAGGTACCGGGGAATGCGGGATAGCCCGGCTCATAGTGAGGGAAACCCTTGAAGGTGGGCTCTGCACCGTGATCGCGGATAAACTCCTCGGCCACCTTATCGAGCTGGCGAGTGGTCACACCCGGCTTGATTATTTTGGCAATCTCCGCCAAAGTTCTCCCAACAAGGAGATTACTTTGGCGAAGTAGTTCTATCTCATCCTGTGTCTTAAGAAATATCATCTACAATAATTCTTAATAGGCAGCACCAGAACGGCCTTTAATACGACCGGTCTTCAACAAACCATCATAATGTCTCATGAGCAAATGACTCTCAATCTGCTGCAATGTATCGAGTACTACACCCACCAAGATGAGGAGTGAGGTACCACCGAAGAACTGAGCAAACTCAGCCTTAACACCAAACATAGATGCGAAAGCGGGGAGGATAGCCACAATAGCCAAGAAGAAAGCACCCGGCCATGTGATACGAGACATAATAGTATCAATGTAATCTGCCGTAGGTTTGCCAGGCTTTACGCCAGGAATGAAACCGTTGTTACGCTTGATATCCTCTGCCATCTGAGTAGGATTAACGGTGATGGCTGTATAGAACAGCGTAAACGCGATAATCAGGATAGCAAAGATGAGGTTGTAAAGCCAACTGTTCATATCAACCATCAGGCGGAGAACCTCAGGAGCGCTCTCAATGTTTGAATAGTTGATGAATGTCAAAGGTATGAACATGAGAGCCTGGGCAAAGATGATAGGCATCACATTGGCAGCATTCACCTTCAAGGGAATGTACTGACGCGCTCCACCATACTGCTTACCGCTAACCATCTGCTTTGCATACTGTACGGGCACTTTACGAACTCCTTGAACAAGCATGATAGCGCCACAAATGATAAAGAAGAGCACTATTACCTCAAGAAGGAACATAACCATACCACCAGCACCAGGAGAAGCCATACGAGAGGTAAACTCCTGTATGAATGCCTCAGGCAGACGAGCGATAATACCTACCAAGATAATCAGAGATACACCATTACCAAGCCCCTTGTCAGTAATGCGCTCACCCAGCCAAAGGATAAACATACTACCTGCAGCAAGAATAATGGTAGAAGTAATCATGAATGCTGTCCAGTTGATGGACTCGCTGATAGCCCCCATCGCCTGATAGCGCAAGTTCAAAAGGTAGGCAGGACCCTGAACCAAAAGAATTGCGATAGTCAGATAGCGGGTTATCTGGTTCATCTTTCTTCGGCCACTCTCACCCTCGCGCTGCATCTTTTGGAAGTAAGGGATAACCATACCCAAGAGCTGCACAACGATAGAGGCAGAGATGTAGGGCATCACACCCAATGCGAATATTGAAGCATTGGAGAATGCACCACCGGAGAACATATCAAGGAGAGAAAGAAGACCAGTACCAGTCTGCTCACGCAACTGAACCAACATTCCAGGATCAATTCCAGGGAGCACAATCTGAGTACCGAAACGATAGATAGCAATGAAACCTATGGTTACAAGAATCTTCGTTCTCAAGTCCTCAATCTTCATCATATTCATAACTGCCTTGCGCTTCCAAAAGGCGAAAAGCGCAAGAACAGCTACGATTATTAATACTACTAATAATGGATGCATAAATTAGAGTTTTACTGCGCTACCACCCTGAGCCTCGATAGCAGCAATTGCACTCTTAGAGAATGCATGAGCTTCTACCTCAAGCTTAGAAGTAATCTCGCCATTACCAAGAATCTTAACCAAATGCTTTGAAGAAACAAAGCCTGCAGCGATAAGGTCAGCAACAGTAACCTTTGTCAAATTCTTAGCGTCAGCCAATGCTTGGATTACACCAATATTGATAGCCTTGTATTCAACACGGTTGATATTCTTGAAGCCGAACTTGGGAACGCGGCGCTGCAAAGGCATCTGACCACCCTCGAAGCCAATCTTCTTTGAGTAACCAGAGCGTGACTTAGCACCCTTGTGACCACGGGTAGAGGTACCACCCAAGCCAGAACCGGGACCACGGCCAATTCTCTTTCTAGTCTTTGTTGAGCCTTCTGCAGGTTTTAAACTATTTAATTTCATAACTGTAATCTTTAACATTAATTAAATTACTCAACAACTGCAACCAAGTGCTTAACCTTGTTGATCATACCTAAAATAGAGGGAGTAGCTTCATGCTCAACTACCTTGTTCATCTTGCGCAAACCGAGAGCATCGAGAGTTCTCTTCTGATCTACGGGAGCACCGATTCTACTTTTTACTTGTTTTACTTTAATAGTTGCCATTTCTGTTCCTCCTTATCCTTTAAATACACGTTCCAAACTGATACCTCTGTTCTGAGCTACGGTTCTAGCGTCACGCAACTCTTCCAAAGCCTTAATAGTAGCCTTCACAAGGTTGTGAGGGTTAGAAGAGCCCTTTGACTTAGCCAAAACGTCAGTAACGCCAACACTCTCAAGCACGGCACGCATAGCACCACCAGCTACCACACCGGTACCGGCAGATGCAGGCTTCAGGAATACCTGAGCACCACCAAAGCGAACCTCTACCTCGTGAGGGATAGTACCCTTAAGGATGGGAACACGCACAAGATTCTTCTTTGCAGCCTCAACACCCTTAGAGATAGCAGCAGTAACTTCACCAGCTTTACCTAAGCCCCAACCGATAACGCCATCCTCATTACCTACAACAACGATTGCAGCGAATGTGAAGGTGCGTCCACCTTTGGTTACCTTAGTAACACGGTTGATAGCAACGAGTCTATCTTTCAACTCGATATCGTTAGTTATCTTAACTCTATTTACTGCCATGATGATTAAAATTTAAGTCCACCTTTACGTGCGGCATCAGCCACTTCCTTTACTCTCCCGTGATAGAGGTATCCGTTACGGTCAAATACAACAGTAGTGATACCTGCCTCTTGAGCCTTCTGAGCGATAAGCTCACCTACCTTAGCAGCCTGCTCCTTCTTAGGCATCTTCTCCATGCCAAGTGATGAAGCGGCAGCCAATGTACGGCCATTCAAGTCCTCGATAATCTGAACGTAGATCTGCTTGTTGCTGCGGAATACGGTCATACGGGGACGCTCCAGAGTACCTGAAATCTTATTACGTACTCTATATTTAATTTTGATTCGTCTTTCTTGTTTTGTAATCATAATCGTACTTCTTTTAAAGAGTTAATTACTTAGCGCCGGCCGACTTACCCGACTTTCTACGGATAACCTCACCAACAAACTTAACACCCTTGCCCTTATACGGTTCAGGCTTGCGGAAAGAGCGAATCTTAGCGCATACTGCACCAAGCAGTTGCTTGTCACAAGACTCCAATGTAATCAGCGGGTTCTTATTTCTCTCGGTCTTGGTCTCAACCTTGATTTCAGGAGGCAATACCATGAAGATGGGGTGTGTGAAGCCCAAAGCGAGCTCCATAACGTTACCAGTGTTAGAAACACGGAAACCTACACCTACGAGCTCAAGCTCCTTCTTGTAGCCTTCTGAAACACCAACAATCATGTTGTTGATCAAAGCGCGATACAAACCATGGAAAGCACGCTCCTGCTTTTCGTCGCTGCTACGAGAAACAATCACCTCACCGGGATTGATGGTAACAGTGATCAGGGGATTTACATATTGACTCAACTCACCTTTGGGTCCCTTAACGGTAACCACATCATCCTTGTGTGTTACTGTAACACCAGCAGGGATAGCGATAGGCAATTTACCAATTCTAGACATAGCAAATCCTCCTTATTAATATACGTAACAAAGAACCTCACCACCGATCTTCAAATCAGCAGCCTCCTTGTCAGTCATTACACCTTTGGATGTAGATAAGATAGCAATACCCAATCCATTAATAACTCTCGGCATATCTTTGTAGCCGGTATACTTACGCAAACCGGGTGAAGATACTCTAATCAACTTCTTGATTGCGCTAGTTTTATTAGCGGCATCATACTTCAGGGCAATCTTGATAGTACCCTGAGGACCATCTTCTACGAACATGTAGTTCAAGATGTAACCCTTGTCGAAGAGGATCTTGGTAATCTCCTTCTTCAAGTTTGAGGCAGGAACCTCAACAATTCTGTGCTTTGCACTGATTGCGTTTCTCAACCTCGTCAGATAATCTGCAATTGGATCTGTCATAGTTTTTTTAATTAAATTAATCAGGACTCTCCTGACAATATTTATTAAACAATCTCGAAAATTACTTACCAGCTAGCTTTCTTCACACCGGGAATCAAGCCCTTAGAAGCCATCTCGCGGAATTGGATACGTGAAATACCGAACATGCGGATGTAGCCTTTGGGACGACCAGTCAGCTTACAACGGTTGTGCAAACGGATGGGATTAGCGTTCTTGGGAATAGATTGCAACTTCTGTGCAGCCTCGTAAGCCTCTACAGGATCACCTGTTCTTACGATTTCCTTCAGAGCGGCACGCTTCTCAGCGTAACGAGCAACCATCTTTGCGCGCTTAACCTCGCGAGCTTTCATTGATTCTTTTGCCATACTATCAATCGTTTTTAGCGTTCTTAAAAGGCAAACCGAACTCCTTGAGAAGAGCATAACCCTCTTCGTCGGTCTTAGCCGTTGTTACGAAAGTGATATTCATACCCAAGATACGAGTGATGCTATCGATGTTGATCTCGGGGAAGATAATCTGCTCCTGGATACCCAGTGAGTAGTTACCCATACCGTCGAACTTACTTTCGATACCCTTGAAGTCACGGATACGGGGCAGAGCCACGCGAACGAGCTTCTCAAGGAACTCATACATTCTCTCACGACGAAGTGTTACCATAACACCAACGGGCATCTTCTTACGCAACTTGAAGTTTGCGATGTCCTTACGAGAGATAGTAGCTACGGCCTTCTGACCTGTGATAGCGGTGATCTCGTTGATAGCAACATCGATAATCTTCTTATCAGCTGTAGCCATACCCAAACCTTGGTTGATCACAATCTTCTTCAATACAGGAACCTGCATGGGTGAAGAATATTGGAATTGCTTCATCAAAGCGGGCGCAATGCGCTCGTTGTATTCTTTCTTAAGACTTGCAGTATTACTCATTACTTAATCTCCTCTCCTGATTTTTTTGAATAACGTACTAACTTACCTGCATCATTCAACTTACGACCGATACGAGTAGGCTTGCCACTCTTAGGATCTACAAGATTAAGATTAGAAATGTGTACAGGAGCTTCTATTTTCACGATTCCACCTTGTGGATATTTAGCACTAGGTTTTGTGCTCTTAGAGACGATATTAACACCCTCTACAATTGCACGGTTTTTCTTAACCTGCACAGAGAGTACTCGTCCTGTTTTGCCCTTATCATCACCTGCAAGGACAGAAACGATATCACCCTTTTTAATATGTAATTTTGCCATTACTTAAATTCTTTAGCTGATTAGAGAACTTCTGGAGCAAGTGATACTATCTTCATGTTCACTGCACGCAATTCACGCGCTACAGGGCCGAAAATACGGCTACCACGAATTTCACCTGCATTATTCAATAACACACAAGCATTGTCATCAAAACGAATGTAGCTACCATCTGCACGACGAATTTCTTTCTTTGTGCGAACAACAATCGCTTTTGATACTGTACCCTTCTTAACATCTGATGAAGGGATTACACTCTTAACCGAAACTACGATAATATCGCCTACTGATGCGTAACGACGACCTGTACCGCCTAGTACGTGGATACAAAGTGCTTCTTTTGCACCACTGTTATCTGCTACTGTCAAACGTGATTCACTCTGTATCATAATTACTTAACTTTTTCGATTATTTCAACAAGTCTCCATCTCTTAGTCTTGCTCAATGGACGAGTTTCCATTAGACGCACTGTGTCGCCGATTGAACACTCGTTGTTTTCATCATGAGCATGATACTTCTTTGTCTTATTGACAAACTTACCATAAATTGGGTGTTTCTCTTTCCACTTAATCTCAACAGTGATTGTCTTATCACCCTTGTTGCTAGAAACAACCCCAATTCTTTCTTTTCTTAAATTACGTTTTTCTTCCATTGTACTGGTTGTTGGGATTATTTGTTCTTGAGTTCACGTTCGCGGATTTCTGTCTTGATTCGCGCGATCAACTTCCTGTCAAGCGTGATCTTGGCCGGATTATCGAGCGGGGAAATCGTGTGCTGGATCTTTTCCTGGATGTACTCTTTCTGTACTTGCTCGAGGCGATCCTGCAATTCCTTATCGGTCAGTTCCTTGATATTTTCCTTTTTCATAATCTGGTCAAAATATTAAACGAGTTGAGTGGGATCATAGTCGCGGCGAACGACAAACTTAGTGGCCACGGGGAGTTTCTGTGCGGCGAGGCGCAGGGCTTCCTTGGCGATATCAAAGCTCACACCGTCAACCTCAATGAGGATGCGACCGGGATGAACGGGAGCGACGTAACCTGCAACATCACCTTTACCTTTACCCATGCGGACATCGGCAGGCTTGCGAGTGTAAGGCTTGTCGGGGAAAATGCGGAGCCAGATCTGACCCTGGCGCTGCATGTAACGCGTCACGGCGACACGGGCTGCCTCGATCTGGCGAGCGGTGATCCACTTGCTCTCCAGGGTCTTGATTCCAAAGG
>JAZPZS010000144.1:0-18746 GCA_045544835.1 Bacteroidaceae bacterium
GACCATGACAGAAACATGCCTGTCATTCTTATACATCTACGACAAAAGTGAAATGCCAAGTGTCTCTGACGAATTCCTGGACGACATCATTATAAATTTCGAACAATAAATCCATTTCGGTACAACCTTGTACCAAAAAAATTACATGCATGCACCACGCGCGGTACATGCATGTACTTTTTTCATTGTCAATTTTCAACTTTGACTTCAGCCCCTGCGGGCGTCGACCTTCGGTTCAATTTTCAATTAGTTTTACGGCTCGCCAAGATATTCAAATATCAGCCTCACCTGATATCGGGTGAAGTGGCGTGAGCCACGCGTGTAGCCCGTGCGCTGCAGCGCTTCGAGCAATCCGTCGGTAGCGTGCAGGTACTTGTTGAGCAGCCGCAGGGCCGAGGCACGCGAGGCACCGGGACTGTAGAGTTGCGCCAGCTCGGCCTTGCCGTAGGCGCGGAGTTTATCATGTTCCATATTTGTTTGATGTTTTTCTTGTCAATAGTCAACGGTCAACAGACAACAGTTAACGTTATCATTGATTGGCCAAGAGCGAAGATTTGTTTTTACCGATTTACCGATTCATTTTCTATATCCGATATATATGAAAAATAAATAATTATAAATATAAAAATAATTTAATTAATTATTTAAATGTATAGGACATATATAAGAAACAAATCGGTAAATCGGTAAATGATTATTCATTTATGGTACTCTCTCGTGCATTGAGACGTTGCTGCTCCTTGATGTCGTTGCCTGTGAGGATGATGACATTGTAGCCACGCACACCGCCCACACGGCGTTGGCGATAACCTAATCTGTTCATCGCAAACGCCACGCGCTTGGGCGACAGCGGACACTTCACATACATGCCTATGAGCTCGATGATGCGCGTGGCCGTGAGGAACTCGCCCGCCTCGTCGCCGTAGGGCTTGCGCAGGTAGGTGAGGATGAGCTCTTCCTCGATGTTGGGCTCCTCAAACTGCCGGTTGTGCTGCTCCAGCTCGGCATTCTCCGCGTCGTCAAACCAGTAGCGGAAGCCCTGCTGCCACAGCGCGTAGGCCTGTGCATAGATGCCGTCGTAGTCGGTGGTGCGCTCCCACGGCGAGTCGATGCTATCGACCATGAAGGGCAGCCAGCGGCGGTTGCCCGAGAGGTCGGTGAGGAAGCGCGGGTTGTTGCCCGTGCCGCAGAACGAGGCTATGTGTTGCCGTCGCAAGGCATAGCGCTCCCATACGGGGCGCAGGTTGATGGCTGGGTCGGTGGTGATGGCCTTGAGGAGGTTCACCGCCTCGGGGCGCATGTTGTCCAGCTCCTCCAGGTCGATGAGTGCCAGCTCGGTGAGTGCCAGACGGTCGTCTTTGCTCATGGAGTGGTTGAAGTGCTTGATGGCAAAGTACTTGTCCAGCGCGGGCGGCAGCAGGTGGGTCATGAACGAGGTCTTGTACTTGCCCTGCTCGCCGATGTAGGTGAGTATCTCGTGGTTGGTGGTGCCATCGTCGAGCCATGCCGCCACCATGGCTACCATCCATTTCTTGAAGAAGCGGTTGTGTAGCTCCTGCGTGCAGCCCGTCACGTGCACCGTGGAGGCCAGGCGGTCGATATGGTCGGTCATGCCGTCCCACACAGGCAGACTCTCCAGATACTCCTTCAACGGATGATAGTCGGGGTAGAAGTCACTCTCGATGATGATGTAGAAGTCCGAGATCTTCGCCTGACGCCCCGTATCTAAGCAGAAGCGGCAGTAGAGGGAGTTGACGTGCTGGTCGGTCAATTCAAACCACCCCAGGCCCCCCTCATTCCCCCCAAGGGGGGATGATACAGAATGCGAGGTCGGGGTCTTCCCCCCTTGGGGGGATAAGAGGGGGGCCATCTCTCGTTTTCGGGTAATCAAGTTATGCCTTATCCTGATATTATTTTCCGTGAGCCACTCCTGTATGTCCTTGATGGAGGCATAGCGGCTCTCCTTTTCCGCTTTCGGTGGTCGCGCCGTCCCGTGCTCCTCGGTCTGCAGGTAGCAGGAGCGCACGATGGAGGTCACGTCGTTGCCCTCGGCCTGATAGTCACTGAACCTGTCCAGTGCCCACTCCAGGCACTCGCTCTCGGGCACGCCATAGCGGTTCATCATATAGCACGCATCGCTGATGTACTTGTTGTGGTTGCCCGCCTCGTACACCACCCCACGCCGCTCCAAGTCGCGCAGCACGGCATCTTCACATCTCTTCACTCTTCCCTCTTCACTCTTCCCTTTCTTCGGTCTTCCCACGGGCTTCTTCGTCATATCCACGACGATGGGCACCGCATCGGGGTTGTAGTAAACCTCAGGGTCGTATGCCATACCCGAGATGCGTGTGGCATTCTTGCACTTCTCGTCGTAGTCGCAGCCTGTGAGGCATTTGTAATATTCGTTGATTTGCAGGAAGGCGAGTTTGTAGTTAGAAAACGTTGACGTTGACTTTCCATCCGGCAGGCAGTTATCGTTATCGTTAACGTTGTCGTTGAGCGCATAGCGCGTTATCACACGTACCCCTTCCCCTGAAATCGTTGTATAAGCCAGCAACGTATGCGGGTCGTTCCTGACCATCGCGAGCACCTCGCTCATCCGTTCGGCAGGGATATGGTCAAGGTCCACGATCGACATCCCCGTGTAGGATACGATATGCTTCTGCTGCTTGCCACCGCTGAAGAGCACCGCTACAGAGTAGCAGGGCATGTGCTGCTTCTCGGCATCGGCACGGGCGGTGTCGCCCAGGGCGCGGTAGCGGCGATGGTTCTCAGTTAACACTTGCAGACGCTGGTCTGCGCGAATGATCTCTACCACCTCACGGATGGTAATCGGCTTCGGGTTCTTGTCGGCGAAGCCATTGAATAGACTTACTTGCATAATAAAAACTGCGTTTTTAGGTCTACGGCCAACAGTCAACAGACAAAAGTCTTGATTTCCGTCCGGATGAGAAGTCTGTTGACCATTGGCTGTTGTCTGTTGACAATCAACCTTGTTGATTTTGCTGCAAAGTAAGCCATTCCCCTGCGGCACCCCAAAAATTTTACTGACGAGTAAAATTTTCAGATAATTGTTTGTCAAGTGTAGCCGCTATGCAGCACATCCGCTCATACGACTTACGACTGATGCCATAGACCGCATCGTAGCGCCACTCCGCGAAGGGGCGCACGAACATAGTCTGCGAGATGTTTTTCAGCGAATGATAGTCGAGCGGCACGCGA
This sequence comes from Bacteroidaceae bacterium, assembly GCA_045544835.1. Classification (GTDB taxonomy): domain Bacteria; phylum Bacteroidota; class Bacteroidia; order Bacteroidales; family Bacteroidaceae; genus UBA1189. Next base: position 3,223 of record JAZPZS010000144.1, read on the forward strand.
CATTCCGCTGTAGGAAACACCTCCTCTATATAACAGCAGAAACCGCGGTAGTCTGTCCCATCGGGATAGATACCACGGTCTACCAATATGCGGAATATCGCCTGCCAGTGCACCTTACGTGTGACGAGGTAGCGACCGTCGGGCGTGCGGTGGTGCATCAGCCTTTCCAACGAAGACGCTAACGAAGACGAAGACTGAGCTTCGCGATGTTTACCCTCCGGATGGTAGTTTTCGTTATCGTTAACGTCATCGTTAATTTTCCTCATCGGGGAGGCCACTCTTGCTTCAATTTTTTCCCATTCTGTGGCGCAATAGCGCCACCTCACGCTCCAACGCATCTATGCGCTCAATCAATTCTTTGATTAGATGTTCCATAAAAAATGTTTGTATATTATGTTCGATTTATATGAACTACAAGTTACTTTTTATTCTATTATCTGAGACATTTACTCTATTATCCAACCAACGCAATGCCTCATACTTCATTCTCTCCACTTTATGCGAATTGACTTTCACTGGTTTGTCAACTATTTTTTGTGCAATACTATCAGCTGCCATAATATCACCTTCCTGCTGGTAGGTCTGAAGCAGTCCGTATAAAGGGGAAAAACGAACGGGACACATATAATGTGCATTCTGATAATGCTCGACTGCACACTCCATTAATCCTAATGCTTGGTAGATATCCCCACACAACAATTCCGAATCGTAGTTTCTATTATACTGCGAAAACAGTTCTATAATGCGATTAGCTTCTGTAAGATGCCCCATAATATATAATTCGTGAGCATAGTTATACAACAGATTATCCCTACGATGATGAGAGATTAAAGAAAAAGAAATATGTTCGGAAATATCAAGTAACTTCTTGTATGAAATCAGCGCATGGCTATGCCCTCCCCTTATTGTATAGTCTTTTGCCTGACTCATCAAAATATCAAATGGTAAGTTCAACGCCCCCCTACTAACAATTAGCAGAATAACACACCAACCACAATATTTATAGGATCCAACACTGTTTCTGAGCACAAGAAACAGACTACAAAAAATTAGCACCCAAGACAAAGGATAATGCAACGGGTATGAGAACATACAAAAGACAAACAATACGACTATAGATAGCCGCATAGGCCTGCTTGATAGGTATACTATTAAAAAGATAAAATATACAAATAATAGCAAAGGAGGAATAATGCCATAATTCACCCACAAGAAAAAGAATTCATTCAGGGGGTGTCTTATATTGTCCGCCAACCATGCGTTGGAAGAATCCGGATTTGTACGGAAAAAATCTTGTTGATGAGACATATACACCTGTTCGAAAGCATTCCCCCCATAGCCTACAAAAGGTTTATCTGCGACAATCTCTATTGTCCTTTTAAGAATGAAATTTCTCCCAGTTGTTGAATCCTGCTTTGTTTGTAACGCTAAAAAAGTGCTTCCTAACACAAGCATGCCTACAGATGACATTCGTATAAGTTTAGATGGCACCCATCTCCAAGCATAAACCAATAGTTCTATAGACAATGCAATCACTCCTGTTCTTGACTTGGATAAGACTAACAATAGTAATGCCACTACCAATGTAATCCAAGCATTCACTAAAGATAGCTTGCAGCCTTCCTCACGAGTATTCACAAGATACTCTACGACGAAAGGGAGCAGCATACATACCGTAAAAGCCAACCCTCCAGGTGTATCGTATGTGCCGACAGCACATACCATAGTTTTATTGGTACAAGACAAATAACCATAAAAAGCGTACAATGCTTGAGTGTAAATACAGATGGATGAGGGCACATAAAGAATGGCAATCCATTCAGAAGCGGTAATATCCCGAATGGATTGCCAGCACTTCATTACAAACAATATACAGGGAATGGCCGCGACCATCGCTCCATACCATTTGGGAATAACATGAACATCCCAACAAATTGGCAAGGGAGGAAATGTGCATCCCAACAAGACGATAGTAAAGATGTAAACGAGATGTCTCTTCATTCCTTATGCCCCCGCATGTGGCACTCAACCTCTTGGTAATGCTTCTCTTCGAATGTGGTAATAACATCATTGGCAATACGCACGAATGAAGGATGAGTGAGCTGCGAACGCTGGTAGTTGTAGAGTTCATGAATCATAGTCATTGTCTCTGTTACTTTGCTGGTATCATATATCCAATAAGGCGCATCACCCAATAGATTGAAACGCACAGCCTGCTCGAATATGATATCATCACCTTTCGGCTGGCGATATGCTCTGATGACTTGATATAGTTGTTCATCCATTTCTTCCTTTGTCTTGGCTATAGGGAGGTCATAGAAACGATTACCCATAGATTGCCGATATTGTTCTTTTACGTAGCTGAGTCGGGGCATCGCATTACGAATGAAGCTTGCCTGCAGATGCTGCCATGAAGGGATGGCCAAATAGGCATTACTCTCGGCATATACCCTCGAAAGGCAGCTATAGTAAGGTGACTCTTGTTTTATCCATTCCTCGCGGTCTTTGTGTATAGGGTGCTTACTGGCGAGGTAGTTGTTGGTAGCAATCAGTACATCGCGTGCTAAAGAGTTAGTGAGTTCACCTCGCAGCATGGCAGCCTCCACATTGTTCAATGCATACTTGCCCGTAAGATAGGATGCCAACGTATCGTAGGAGTCGAACTGCTGGTCGATGAGCTCGGGAGTCCATCCCTCATATCTGATGCTGTCCTGCTTGACCTCCTGCAGATTGCCTCCGACAATCATTTTCAGACACATAGGCGGGATGCAGTGCATCAAATTGCTGTATTCCTTGCCCATACGACTCGTATACCAGATATTCCATTCCGCTTTGTCAATATCGCTAATACGCAACTCGATATGGTCGCCTGGGTAAAGCATTACAGGTACCAGATAATCAATAAAATGCTTGTTGCTATGCAGATTAAAGTGTGCCCACGTAGGACCATATATCTTCAATGGCAAGACGAAGCTTCCATCGGGTTCAACCCTCACTATGGGCGAATCATTACCAGTCAGTTCACCACCAAAGAGAAACTGTTCTACATCGGTAAACTGATAACGTGCAGTGTCATAGTCGGTGATGTAGCCATGTATCCATACACTGTCGGGCTTGAAGTCAATATCGGGAAAAGAGAACTCCTCAGTACTCTCTACAACCTGTGATACAAGCATCGGTGTGCCAGCCTCCCGTATGCCATAGAAAAATGTGGCATGTGGATAGAAGAAATTTTCTATGAAGTCAAACACTTTAGTGCCTGCTGGGAGCGGTTCAAACTCCAGCCGATAAGTACCTTTACGCCCAACTTTAAGATAACTGCTGTCTGCTACGGAGAACCCCTTATGCCCAATCAAACGATAACGCCTTCCCGCCTCATCGGACAGATAACTCTCTGTGGAAAAGCCACCAAATCCTTCGCCAGGATAACGAAATGTGATGGTGGTACTCTTTTCCGTAGTCTTTACTGATACCAATTCTATAGTTCCATCATTGACACCCACATACCTTGGATTATCGATATGATGTAGTACCTTTGCTGTCATGCTCATCAACAATAGGACACAGCAAAATAAAAATGAGAGAACACGTTTCATTGCAATTAATACTTAGAATTAAGGTATGGGGACTTCTGTAGTTTCTATCGTTGCCGAGTGCGAAAAACTAACAGATACAGTATCCTTTTTACCATTTTTATTTATCCTTTCAATACGCGCATAGAAAGTCGCTGAAGCCACCCAATTATGCGAACTAGGGAGTGATTTAGTTGTAGATAAACATTTATATTTATCTGTTGCAACGATTTCAACGCCACCTACTGCTTTAATTTGAGAATCTATTGATGAAAAAGGTTCACCTCCTGGCCAACTCAATGTTATAGTACCATAAATTTCGTTAATTGGCAAACTTCCTACTTCTAAATGATCTGAGAAGGATGTACCTGCCTTTGACACAGTGTGCATCATTTCCATACCAGCACCACCAAAACGCGATGCATTGGTAGAATACATACAACTCTCATCAAAGAACTCATCTTGAGTACATGATACAAACATCGGAGATAACAAGAAACTCCAAATTGCAATTCTCGAAAAAATGTTTTTCTTTTTCATAAATCTCTAATCTAAATATTATTAAAATCTTAATATACGCACATCTCTTTACGCTCCAACGGAAATTTTCACAATCCTCCTGTTACGAATATATGTATCTTCAGATGCGATACTTTATCCTATAGCTTTCCTACAATACTTCGTATCATCGTATATCCATCACGTCACTGTACACAAATCGTTGCCTTCCTTCTGCATCAATAACAAACAGCTGCTCCTCCTTGCCCTCGGTGAGGTTGCGCAGCCAATAAAGGCGATGGGCTGGCACGTTTTCAAAGCACAGGAACTCGTGTCGTGCCTCGACCGTACCGAGCGGCCTCCATGTGCCGTCCCAGCAGAGCAGTTCGTAGCGGTTGCCCTCCTTGATGCCGTTGTCGGCATTGAGCGGAGCAAAGCGCACGGCGGTGACCACTTGCGGCTGCTTTAGCCAAAAGGTGATGCGCCCGTATGGCAAGGGGGCGGTCTGCATATCGCCGTCATACTCGGCCTTGCGCTGCATCTTCTCGATAGGCTCGTCGAGAATCTTCACCACCGTGGTGTCGGCACACAGAAGGGTGTCGCTCGCTGTAAGGATATGTACTCGCGAAGCAGGCAACGTATTCTCGTAGCCATACTTGGCCGATGTCACCCACTCGAGCATGGCGATGTGCGACTTGCCCGATCGGGGCGAAGCATCGAAGCGGTATATCTGGTATGCCTTGGGATGAGCAAACTTGTATTCCGCAAACACAGGTTCTGGAGCCTCTGTGATGCGGTAAAGTGTATCTGCTTGCTTCATGCTCCAGTCGTTGGTGCCAGTGAACACACCACCCACCAGTTCCTCGGCAGCGCGTATCATATTCTTCTTGCGGGGGTACTTGCGCGTGAGGGTCACGTCCTCCTGCTCATCCCTCTCCATATCCACGTGAGGGAGATACAAGATACTTCCCTTGTCATCAAGATAGAACGGTGCGCCCAGCACCTTCATCCGCCTCCCTTGATAACATACGGGAAAGTAGAGCACACGCGGCATCGCGTGCTCGAAGGTCACCGTGCCCGCCTCCTTGTCGATAACGCCCCATGTCGTGTGCAGCAGCGCATCGGGCATGGCGCGGTTGAAGGTGGCGAGATAGGCAAGGTTTGCACCATACGATGCTTCAATGGATAGTGTGGTGCTGTACGTCTGCTTCACATGCTCTGTCACATCCACCATGCAGGGATTATAAAGTTCGTCGGGCACATGCTCGCCCTCGGCATGGAGGAAGTAGGGCGTACCGGGCTGCGCACCGTAGGTGTTGCGGTAGATGTTGAGGTTCTCCTCCTCGGCCCAATATAGCGTAGGATCATAGGTTTCGGGATTGTAGGTTTCCCAGTCCCCAGTCGCGGCATCGTAGAGCGAGCAAAAGTAGTGCATACCCGTAAACGAGCGGTAGCCCACACTATGCTTCACCGTGATGGGCACGCCCAAAGAACGCAGGATGCAGCAAGCATACGAAGCGAGGTCGTCACAGGCATGAGAGCGGTAGAAGAAGAGGTCGTAGAGTCCCTTGCGCCCCTCGCACTGCTTGCTTCCCGTGAGGTCGCGCAGCGTGCGCATCACGTAGTTGTAGGCATTTATGCAGTCTTCCCGATTGGTGATGGAGTCAAGGTCTATCATCCCACCGAAGAAGCGAGCGTAGGTGTCGCCCGACTCTAAGAAGCTGTAACCGTTGAACGCTTTATAGGGTAGTATATATTCCTTGAATTCATCAAAGGTGAGATGTCTGGCAAACCGCGATGTGCGCCACACCTTGAAAGCATGGTTGATGTGGCGGATGAGGAATGCTGCCGTCACCTGCTCACCATCCATCAGCGGTGTGAAGGTAGCCTTCACATCCTGGTCTATCCGCTGCATGGCAAGACTGTCGGCACGGCGCACTTCACGGAGGGTGCGGACGGTATCACCGGGTATCTGATATAGTCCATACCCATCCAACAGGTCGCGCAAGGTAGCAGTAGTCTTCTTTGTCCAGCGACGCACCTCCTTGCTGTCGCGTACCGTCACGCCATAGCCGTAGTGATAGGGCATATTGTCGAGCAGGTAGCGTGCTGCCTCGCGCTTCTCGGCACTGCAACCTATGGTGTGGTAGTACGCCATCACCGCACGGCGGCGCACCGCGTCGTCGGTACTGTGCGATGCATAGCGTACAAGGAAGCAAAGTGTTGTCAGCATCACCGCCGAGAAGACGGCAATGAATAGAAACTTACATCTCATTTTCTTTAGCTAGTTCTCTTTTTCGCTATCATATACAATAAACCCACCGTTGCGGGTGAGGCCATCGGCACGTACATGTAGGCGTTTAGAGTATGAATTATTATAAAACGTCACATCGGCTCTCCCCTCAGAAATCTTCACATCGGGATTCCAATAGAGGGTACGACGATAATCCTTATCGCCTTCAATAGGACCATCGGGATATTCGGGACTATAGTATTCAACCTTCGGAGAATAGCCTTCAAAAGTTGTTTGACGTGTGTTCTTATACCAAGCAATATTATTCTTTCGGTTAGGATAGAGGTGTATCTCTACTACATATAGTCCTGCAGGAAATATCTTATCAGGTTTTTGAGGGAAGAGCATATCTGACTCGTCCAACACCCTATAAACCTCGGGATTCCCTAAATAGCTGTGAGGGGTATCATATATCAGCACACTCTTGACATCTTCAATGTCAATATCAAATCCGGGAGTATATGAAAGCGTCGTAAGATTCTTCTTTCCGTCAATGACATTCCACAACGTACGGTATCCGTTGACGGCATATTGCATCATCAGCCATCGATGGTAGGCAGAATGCTTTAGAGTATCGTCCTCCATCCCCATATAAGTGACTACGTATCCTTTATCCCTTAGATAATCAGCTACCGTATGAGTATACTCTCCTTTGTCAATCATAAGCTCCTTGTCTTTCTCTACATCGAAAGCCTGGAAGGTGCAAAAGTCAACATAGCGGCGATGGCCTTCTACTACGACCTCATCGAGCAGACGAGACTCGGAAGGTAGTGCCCACTTCTTTTCCTCTGCATCGGTTATAATCAAAGCAGTGGTGTCAACATCGTATTGCAGCTGCAACTCCACCAGATCATAAGGCATCACCTCAGGTGCAGAAGAACGTTCCAGGCGCAACCGTGACACTACCGGCTCACCATCACGATAAGTCTGTATATTCAAGTCCCATTGTCCTTCATAATCCTGCAGATTCACTCCCCAGTATCCATGCTCGTCACTCGTGGTCGAAATCTCCTGCACCTGCTTACGGTCAGGAGAATACAGTCTAAGATTTATGTCTACACCACACATCGGCTCATCCTTGCGAGGGTGAAGGGCACGCCCCTCCAGCACCAAACAACCTTCGGTGTAGTGTATCTCATCAAACGATATGGGACGTTGCATCTTCTCGAGATTGTAACGACTCCATCCCTGTACCATCATCAGACAATCCAGAGCATCACGGTGCGCTGCATCGTTAGACTCAAAGTAGTATTCGGGGTGTTCGATATAACCCTTCAGCTCCGATGAGAGTAACATGTAGGAACGAATGTCTTCGCTGTACCCCATACCATAGTCTGCAGCATCACGAACCGCGAGCGAGACATGCTGCTCTGCCTTACTTGCTGACTCGATACACATCACTATCTTCTCGAATGGTTGGTAATAAGGCTTGTCTGTGGTGATGGTAATGGAATGTGTACTCATTCCATTGTTGAGAAATAGCATACGGGTAGCATGGACTGCTCCCCCCGCATCATACAGGTATAGTTGATATACACCTGTGGGTAGTTCATGAGTAGGTATTGCCTCATGGATAATCGGTACTCCGATGGTGAGCGTATCGGCATACTCTATCTTGCCCGCATGCATCAGTGTCATGGCCAGCAATCTGGTGGTGTCGGGCTGCGAGGTAGCGATGGTGACGTGCAGAGTGTCGCCCATACTCAGATTGGTCTGAATGGCATATCCTTCCTCCTCTGCCTCGGGAAGAGAGAATGTGTAAGTCTTCTCTCCCAACAGAATACTAGCCTTATGCCTCTTCTCTTCCGGGGTGTAAATGAAATATCCCATGCCCAGATGCAGGGAACTGACTGGAACAGATTCTCCATCTATCATAATCCCATTGACATTGACACCCTTACCATGATTATCGGTAGCCTTGAAGGCTATGCGATTGGGAACACCCAACACCAAATGTCCACCTTCGGGAAAGAACGCCACATTAAGGTTTTTCGCCTTCTTTGTCTGGGGACGTATCTCCTCATACCTCTTATACCTCTTCATCACAGGACGCTCGTAATCACCCTCTTTATCGGGAGTATCATAAACGGGGAATACTCGGGAGAAACAGCAATGTGCATCGAAGTTGAGCATGGTACGGGTATAAGCTCGCACCTCATAGAATCCGCTGGGATACCCCAATACACCGCGTTTGGCATTGGCTTCCTTTATGCCCGCATCAATGAGGGCGAAGGAACCGTGACAGCGTCCATCCTCCACCTTCAGTTTCTGCTGCTTAAGAACCACGCCTGTAGGTGAGAGCAACTCCACGTAGAGCACCTTGCTCCGCGCCGTATCACCCGTGGTCGCGTCTACCACATGAGCACTGAACCAGATGGTCTCGCCCGAGAAGTAGGCGGTATTGTCGAAATGAAGGTATACCTTCTCCTGTGGATACAATGAATTGAAGGCATTTGCACGTACCACCTGAGTAAGCAGGGCACTCATCTGCTCCTGCTTGCTCATCGGTTGGGCAAAAATGCATGTCGCTAATAATATATTATATAAAACATAGCAGTACCTCATACTTGCATTTAATGCAGAATACGCATCTCAATCTTGCACCTTGGTTATTTTGAAATCTTTTCTTTGTCCTTCAGCATAATACGTACCAGCAATATTATACCTTCCATATCTTGTTCCACCACGGTAGAATGAATAAGTATGATTAAGCCTTATAAAAGATCGAGTTAGTTCTCCAGAGCCACCTCCTTGAATATATAATGGAGACGCAACACTAACCGACACGTAATCTTTTTCGCCTTTTTTAGTGGCAAATCGCCATGAAACTGTTAGTCCAAATGGCAATTCTCCGTTAGCTATAACAAAATTTCCAATATTCTCTAACTCTGCCGAACGAGTCATCGTTCTGCTCAACACTTCCTTCTTAACAAAATAATACTCCGTACTGTCTTTGTTAGGAACAAGTTCATACTCTCCTGGGAGATTTGAAAATTTCATAAGGTCTTTCTCTATTTCTTCCAACGTAAGTTTTTCCCCATAGTATTCTGTGTCGATTTCCACATCTACTCCATACACTTCAGCCATTGCCTTTATCACATTAATTTCCTCCACCGTATAGTAACCATAGGCAGGCTCTTCATACACGGATTCAGAATTACAACTCTGCAGCAATGCTGCACAAACTATCACTGCCAGCGTAGCTGACAAAATTAGAAATTTTCTTTTCATGTTACAAATGAATCTAATAAATTAATAAAATATTGTTACTTAAAATCTGATTCTTCGAGGATATAGCGCATCTCATCCTTGATGTCAGTAATACGTTGGGAGGACACCTTGACCTCCTTGTCCATAATCTGTTGCGCTATACGACGTTGGTCATCGTATCGCCCCATCTTACCATAGAGCTTAGCCAACTTGTATAGTGGTACGAAACGTACTGGACACATAGCAAATGCCTTGTACAAGTGCTGCTCTGCCAAACCGTAATTTCCCATGTGCTCGTGATTGGAGGCTGCCAGCAAATGGGTGTCGTAATCATCCATCCTACGCACGCACTCATCGAGCACCTGCTGGCTACGCATGTACTCACCTACATAGTTGAGCTCAGCGGCATAATTGTAGAGAAAGTGCGGAGAGTGGCGGAGCCGAGTGTATAGCTCTTCGTAGCGAGGCATCACATAGCGTGTCTGTCCCGAGAGGGAGCGCGTGGCCACATCGTACCACACTACTTCATCACGAATAGTACAATAGCACAAAGGCAACGCACTACAGACACCCAGTAAAGAGACTGTAGGGAGTAGCCACTTAGCACGTAAGCAAGCTACGGGCTTGGTATACTGCGCCAGCATGGCTACAGCCATAATTAGTATAACCCATGCCAATGGGTACTGCATGGGATAGGAAAATAGCGTAAAAGGAAACAGGGCTACGAGGAAAGCCGTGGAAAGATAGTATCTTGCGAAATCGCATCTGCAAAGCAAACAAACCATCGGTCTTATTATACTCAATAGTATGCCTACACAAAGCAAAAGCCCCACTATACCATACCGTACCCAAAGGTATAGCCATTCGCTGAAAGGGTGCCGAACATTGTCGGCCAACCAAGCAAAACGGCTGTTTGGATGGGCATTCAAGAACTCTGCCTGATAGCCCATATACTCTGCTGAGAAACCATAACGCCCATGTCCCCACCAAGGAGAATCGGTAATCTGTTGCCAAGTGCAGCGGGCTATATAAGAACGTCCGTCGGCTGAGTCCTGTTTGAAAAAATACAAGAAGCCGAGCGACAGGAGCACAAGCATCAGTAAAAGCCCTGTCCATCGGCGTTTTCTTTTACGACAAAGAACATAGGAATATATGCCCGTGCACAAGAAAGACAGATAACCCGTACGCGAAGCGGACAGCAGAAGCGCAAGCGCGATAACTGTCAAAGCTACATGAATGTAGAACCTCTGCCACTTGAAATGCTCTGGCAATCTCAATAAATGTATGCCAACAGGCAGTGACAAGGCCAATGCCAAGGAAAAGCCTGCCGGGTTATCGAAGCCCGCAGTAACAGCGGTATGCAGAGACTCGTGATGGGAAACGGCCTGCACAAACTGCACGATACCCCAAACGGCCAATACCGAGGCCAGCATCAGGAATATAGCATAGCACGTATTGAGAAGATTCTCCCCGATGGATTAGCGGAAAACGAGGTATAGCAACGCCAATGCCGCTATCCGTAGAAGAATAGGCTGGCTAAGGTCGCCACGGCTATAGTCATATATGAGGATATAGAGCAGAAGCAGCGCTACAGCCAAATCGGTAATGCGGATACGTACCTGTTTCCGTCTGCCCCATAAGAAGAGCAAAGCTGCAAAGAGAATGGATACCACACAACACCCGAACCACTTCATCATGATTCGGGAGTCGTGTACTACCGCTATATCAAGCAGCATACAGGAAGCTACCAATAGGAAAAAGAGCGTAGCAAACCCAATATGCTGCAATGACTGCCTCTGCATACTCTACCTCTATCAATTATAGGTTAAAACTACCCATAAAACATTCACCATACTCCGTAACTATCTCCACAGAATAGCTACCGGCACCACCACTTGTAATGCTAATTTCGCCCATTCCATCGGAAATATCCGTGGTGGAGTTCCATACCTGACCAGTGGTTTCATTTACTACATCAACGGTAATAGATGAGAACTCCGCAGAGGTACTTATATATATAGTTCCACTTTGATAGTAGGCTACAAAAGGAACAACTCCTCCATTCCTTGCATCATCTCCCGTGAGAACATTACCCGTACTTATAGGTATGGGGACGGTCTTCACCTCTTCATTATCATCTGCCATCACTTGCACTGTGCTTACAACGAATAGGCATACTGCGGCTAAAAACCATTGAAATGTGTGTTTCATAATCTTGTCGTTTTATTAGGTTTTGTATGCCGCAAAGTTAAAGCTAATCCGCGAAAGCATGAAAAAAAACCGTCTTACAGAGACGATTGTAAGTATACTGATTTACAACAATATAAGCAACTGTAAGAAAAGTAAAAATCTTACAGAAAGAATAAAGTCAATAAACAATTATTTATTCTGTTGATTATCAGCTATTTACCCCCCCCCGCAAACAAATGAGGTATTTTACCAGAGTAAGATAGCAAACAAACGACGCTGATTATGTGATGATTAAGGCATGCTATCCAAGAAAAAATCCTTGCTCGGTGCATCCGAAGCCTTGATTTCATCGCGCAGGCGGTACTTGATTTGGTAGATGTGGTTACGCTCCAGCCTCATAAAAGTGGCTATTGTCTTACCTGAGAAACGGGCATAAAGATAGGTAAGGAAAGTGTAGTCTTTTTCTTTCAAATGGGGCAGTTCGGCACGCAAGCGAGCCATGATATTATCAAGGTTGGTATTTAAGATGGCTTCCAGTTCGGTAATCATATTACCCTCGCTGATTCTTTTTATTTCTTTATCAAGCTGCTTAAATATTGCCGACTTGGAGCCTTGGTTCTCATAGTAAGTTTCACTCAGGTTATTGAGTAGTCTAGAGTATGTACCAAACAACTCGGTTATCTGCGTTTGCATGTGCGCCACAGAGCCTTCATGCGCATCTACGCGTTCCCTCAAATCATCCAATTGCGCATGTGACAATTGCAATTCCTCACTGATACGTCCGATAGACTTCTCCTTATTGTATAATGTATGGCGCAAATCTTCGGCCAATTCCATATATTCATTCAGTTCCTCCTGCTTACGGCGGAAACAGCTGCGTATATAGATGCCCAACGCTACAACCACCATCAATACTATCACTGCTGCAGCTCTCATCAGATAGCGTTGCTGCTGGTTGCGCAGCTCCTCTACCTTCAAGCGCGTCTCATAGTGGTCGCGCTGGGAGGCTATCAAAGGTTGTTGCAGGGTGATGCGCACTATGGAATCTTGATGAGCAAATAACTGTTCATGACTGCGCAAGGCATCGTAGGGAACGCCAAGAATCTTGTTTATCTGATAACTCTTCTGCCAAAGTTTGGCAGTATCTTCGAGCGTAGTGCTCATTTGCCACGCTTGGTCCAAAGCATCCTCGGCCGCAACCCTATTTCCCTTTAGTGCATAATGATGGGCAATAATTCCGTAAGTGGCAGTAGAACACAGTGCCGTTTCTATTGGATATTTACCAAGAAGATAGTCCAAGGACACGATATCTGCTGTCGCATCATACAGACATAGAAGTTGATTGAGTGTACTATTTATAATATAGGAATCATTATGTGCTTCGCTCCATGCCAAAACTTCATTCAGGAGAGAATCCGCCTGCGGGTATTGAAGCATATTCAGATAAATCAACCCTATATTGCGCTTGGCAATGTACTGCAAACGTTCCTTCCCGGCCAACTCATAATAGCACAACGCCTTCTCCATGCATCCCAATGCCCGGGGATAGTCATAGTCGTTGCCATAGAGTACACCCATCTGCAAATATAATAAGCCAACGGGGTACGGTGCATCCACCTCATCCGCAAACTCCTTGGCACGCGTGTAAGCGGTCATGGCCTCATGGCTCAACCCTGCATTGGCATATACGCGGCCATGATAGTAGAAGGCCTGCAGGCGACGAAGTGGCAAGCCCTTGCGGTCATAGTAGCGCGTAGCCACGCGGATGAGCGAATCGTCGGCCACCTCTATATAGCTTTTGTCCTGCGCCTGCACGGTAAGCAATGCATAGAGCGCACGCCGCTCGCCCCAGCGCGGCATGTCGGTAGCGGTGAGCACAGTGAGTACGGAGTCCGGCGCATCGTTCATCCGCGCCTCCAGATGCTCCAGCTCACGCATGGAGAGGTGCCCACCACACCCCATGCAGAGGGTGGCGAGAAGGAGGGTATATATCATGGTGCGGAGTTTCATAGTTGCGAAGGTAAACAATTATTCCGACACAGCAAAGGAGCATGCAAGAAAACCCCAATAATCGTCTATACAACCATCAGGGAAACATTCCCGTGGTATCGCATCCAATCCTATCTGGCACAAGTGAAGCTCAGCATGCGTAGCTGAGAGGTGGGCGATCATAGGAATAAACGAACAAAACAAACAACTGTATTGAAAAAGCAGGTAACGAATAGCAGAGAAAAGAGGAAAGTTGTATCTTTGCGGAAAGAAACAGCAACAGACAAGCAGAAAAAAATGAACATCGAAGACATCCGTGAATATTGCCTATTGAAGCCTCACACCGATGAGGCATTCCCATTCGATGACACCACACTCGTATTCCGTGTCATGGGTAAGATTTTTGCTTGCCTGGACCTGAATCGTCCTAACCTTGTGGTAGCAAAGTGTGACCCAGACTATGCATTGGAGCTACGCGAGCACTACAATGGTATCGAGGGAGCATGGCATTGGAACAAGAAATATTGGAATCAGATATATCTGGACCGCGATGTGCCCGATACGCTCCTTCACGAGCTCATTGACCATTCGTATGAAGAGGTCTATAAAAAGATACCACGCAAGACGAGAGAAAGCTATGAGCAACAACCCTAAGATACGCCGTATACACCTCCCCGAAACCGATTCGACAAACAGCACTGCAAGAGCCATTGCTTCTGAGGGGGACAGCAGCTTGCATGAAGTTCTACTGGTGACCACCGATCATCAGTCTGCAGGCAGAGGACAACGCGGCAACACATGGGAGTCAAAAGAGGGAAAGAACCTGCTCTTCAGCCTTGTCATATATCCTCACGCCCTACCTGCGGCTCAGCAATTCGTCATCTGCGAGCTAGTCTCCGTGGCGCTGTGCGAAGCATTGAGCCACTACACCGATGGCATACAAATCAAATGGCCCAACGACATCTACTACCACGACCATAAACTCGGTGGCATACTTATCGAACATGACATCGAAGGCACTAACCTCTCACGTACCATCATCGGCATTGGACTCAACGTGAACCAAACAAGGTTCACCAGCGATGCGCCCAATCCCATATCACTTCATCAAATATTAGGGAAAGCGATAAATCGAGAATCCCTGTTATCAGCCATTAGTGAAAGCATACTACAACATCTAGCAGTGCTAGATACAGAAACATCCGAGGAGCCCCTCTCTGCAAGAAAATCGAAAAAAGACATCCATCGCAGCTACCTCGCACAGCTCTATCGTCGCGATGTGCCAGCCCAATACCGCGATGAACAAGGAGTATTCACAGCCATCCTACGCCACGTACTTCCCGACGGACGACTCATTCTCGAAGACGTAGAGGGGAAGCGCCGTCAATACCTGTTCAAGGAGGTGGCCTATATCATCTGACAAAACACTACCTCCAATAGGGATAAGAATGCAGCTTAAAGGCAAACATCCTTCAACATCCGTTATCCATAAGCAGATTCCTACCCTCCCCTTTCATCCATCCCCATACGCCTAGCGCACACATACGCCCGTGTACACCCCTATACCTCCCCCATACCTATATCAAAAACAAAAAAGAGAGGAGCCTTCATTGCTGATTGCTCCTCTCCCGAAAAACGGCGGCTACCTACTCTCCCACTTGCGCAGTACCATCGGCGCGGTCGGGCTTAACTTCTCTGTTCGGAATGGGAAGAGGTGGAACCCCGACACTATAACCACCTGAATGCCTTTATGTCTTCGCTACGCTCGACAA
>JAZPZS010000145.1:0-16262 GCA_045544835.1 Bacteroidaceae bacterium
GCCTTGTTCAGACTGTCGAGTGTGAGGTCACGTACCTTGTTCACATCTTCGAGCGGAGCTTTCTTATCTCCGACGTTTTGTGCTGCCATAGATAGCGCAATGGCACATAGTGCCAACAATAGAGTATGTCTTTTCATAATAAATAATGTATTTCGGATACAAAAGTAATGTATTTTTTTCATATTTCACATTACGATGGAGCTTTACTGCTACCAAGCAAAAGCACTCAGCATCCTGTACCATCGAGGCTGCAAGAAGCGCCTTGCGATTCAGGCTCAACGGCAGCCGCTTGATTATCTGCAGTACCGAGCGAAGCTACATAATGTTTGTGCGAGATGATGACAGAGCCATCTTCGAGAACGAAGCAAGGGATGCCTATAGTGCCACGCTCGCGAACCTTTTGGAAAGCGGGATGATGGTCGCGCAAGGCAAGAAACTCCTTCAAGCTACGTGCCTGTTGGCCGATATCAATCAGCTCATACTGGGAATTGTTGCTATACAGAGCCTTCACCACCGTACAGTCGGGGCAGCTCTCCATGACATATACCTTTATCATAATACGCTTAGTCTTTGTTTTACACAATTACCCCTTGAGCCAAGAGAGCTTGGCTACGCTATAGATGGGAACGAGAGGAATGATGAGAGGGGTCTTCTTGATATATGCCTGGAAAGCAGGATCGGCACCATAGACCTCCGTCTGCCGCAACTCGAGACGGCGTGCGCCGCTAAACATGACATACACAATGCCCACATAGCCCAGTGAGGCTATTACCCACTGCCCTGCCGTACAGCATGAGCCAATGCAGATGAGGAAGCTACCCGTCCACATGAGCACCTCACCGAAATAGTTGGGACAACGTACGATGCGGTACAGCCCAGTGTCGACATATCGACGAGGATTGACCTTCTTGGCTGCATTCTTCTGCGCATCGGCCACCATTTCTATGATAACGCCAATGGCAGCCACGATGGCACCAGCCCACATCCAACCTTCACTGACAGGGAGGCCATGAGCCATGTTGTACAGATGGAAGGTGACGGGACTCACCTGGCCCACATAGAGCAGGGCACATGAAATCCATATCATAAACATGGCGAAGAGCGGTTTCTTCTTGGTATTGTCGGGCTGATAAAGTATCTTCTTGTACGATGCCGACCGTTTTTCCCTGAGCAAAAGGAACAAGGACAGACGGATGCCATAGATGAAAAGTACTGCACACAAGATGGCGGCAGGAATCGACAGCACATCACGGAAGATTATGGCCGAGGCGACAGCCAATGCCGAGATGGCAAATCCGTAGCCCACACTAAAGAAATAGATGAAATAAATCCAGCCCACAGCTGAAATGGCAAAAGAAATGCCGAGAAGAATCCAAAGATAGTTCATAATGGTATGTTATATGCGTTAGTTTTGATGCAAAGATAGAAAAATAATCGGACATGACACACTATATCCTTACATAATAAAGAACAGCAAAGGAAACAAAGAGTTTATCGGCACAAACGATACATATTTCAAGAATTATCCGTAACTTCGCGCTTTAATAGCGGATACACCTCGAAGCAAGGATACATAAATAACCAAAATAAATAACAACATGACACAACAAATTCAACAAACATTGCGCGACTCGAAAGCGGCTCGCTGGGCTGCGCTCGTGATTGTATCGTTCACCATGATGTGGGGCTACTTCCTCACCGACGCCATGTCGCCCCTAATGACCATGCTCGAAGTAGAGATGCATTGGTCAAGTTCTGATTTCGGCATCTTCAACTGGGCCTACTGCTGGTTCAACGTATTCCTGCTCATGCTCATCTTCGGAGGAATGATCCTCGACAAGCTGGGAGTACGCATCACCGGTGTGGCCTCTTGCGCACTGATGGTTATCGGTGCCTTCATCAAGTATTATGCCGTAGAGTTTATCTCTCCTGCTCCTGAGGCAGGTTATATCTTTGGCATACGTACCCAAGTAATGGTTGCCAGCCTCGGATATGCCATCTTTGCCGTAGGTACCGAGAACTGCGGCATCACGGTAACGAAGGTTATCGCCAAGTGGTTCAAGGGTAAGGAAATGGCTCTCGCTATGGGTACTCAGGTAGCTGTAGCCCGATTGGGTACGGCACTGGCCATGATCGTGAGTCCGCTCATCGTGAAGCACTTCAGCATGTCGGCTCCGCTGCTCTTTGCCTTGGTGCTCATCGGCATCGGATTGCTGGCCTACTGCGTGTTCTGCGTAATGGATGCCAAGCTCGACAAGCAGATTACTGCCGAACAGGGCGATGACGACACCTTCCACATCGCAGACCTCAAGGAGATTAT
Source organism: Bacteroidaceae bacterium (assembly GCA_045544835.1). Lineage (GTDB taxonomy): Bacteria > Bacteroidota > Bacteroidia > Bacteroidales > Bacteroidaceae > UBA1189. The sequence goes on from JAZPZS010000145.1 coordinate 2,321, forward strand.
TACCAATAAGGGCTTCTGGCTCATCGCCCTGCTGTGCCTCATGTTCTACTCTGCCGTGTTCCCCTTCATGAAGTATGCCACCTCATTGATGGAGAACAAGTACGGTATGGCCAACGAATGGGCAGGCTGGATTCCTGCGCTCATTCCCATGGGCAACCTCATCATGACTCCGCTCTTCGGCGGTATCTACGACCGCAAGGGCAAGGGTGCCACGATCATGATTATTGGTTCGGCCATGCTCATTGCCGTTCACGTGATGTTCGCCCTTCCCGTGCTCAACTACTGGTGGTTTGCAGCCTTCATCGCCATCGTGCTGGGCGTAGCTTTCTCGCTCGTGCCCTCGGCCATGTGGCCCTCGGTGCCCAAGATTATCCCCGAGAAGTTGCTCGGATCGGCCTATGCCCTCATCTTCTGGGTACAGAACATCGGTCTTGGCTTCGTGCCCCTGCTCATCGGTTGGTTGCTCAACGAGTACTGCATCAGCGGAGAGCGTGTAGTAGACGGACAGACCTTCATCCAGTACGACTACACCCTGCCGATGTGTGTATTCGCATGCTTTGGCATCATTGCCCTATTGCTCGCCTTCGCCCTCAAGCGTGAGGATAAGCGCAAGGGCTACGGATTGGAGCAACCGAACATCAAGTAACACCAAATAAATGAAAAGAAAAGGCCCGTCGACACTCGTAGCAGTGCCGATGGGTCTTTTTGTTGCATATGGGATGTGCAGAAAGCTCTTGAAGGCATGGCCTACATTTTGGGTATAAAAAAATAGCTGAATATTTGAATACTGAATACATCATTATCGCATCGCGTTGTTCTCAACACCCTCCACACACAAAAATATTCAGTTATTCAGTTATTTTATACCGACACTAAAAATAGGGGAATAGAGGTTATAATATTTATATTATAAAATTTTCTTTACAGATGCAGCACATGAAAAAACACTTTCTGAGTAACTGAATAACTGAATATCGGAGAAGACAACACATCAGGGGTGAGTTGAGGGAGTATAAGGGAAACGAAATGAGAAATCCCTCGCACAGCACGGGATGGCACGAAAGAGTCAAGAGTGCTGGTGTTGCTCCTGCGAGCGAGTGCTCGCAGACCTACAAACGACTTTTCACGCACCTGCGAGCGCCGCGCCACGCACCTGTGATAAAATTTTATTTCACTGAAATAAAGTCGCTTGTATAAATTCTGTTGCAGTCTGTTGCATTAAGTCGAGATGTCTAAAACAGATGTAGTACCTTTGCGTTTTGATGACAACGCGAGTTTCGGCTGCTCCTGCTGAGCATGAAAGCTAGCATTCATGCGCTCGTTGGCACGAAACTTGACAGAAGAAAGGCACACCCTGGCGCTGCGAACTGCGTCATCTGATGGACGATGGACAAGAGAAAGGCCCCATCGATCACCGAGGAGAGTGCTGATGGGGCTTTTTCGTATGGGTTGCTATCGCACGATGGCAGGCTTCAGCTCATCGGGCGAGCCATTGGTGTACATGTCGACCTTGGGACCATGCTTGGTGAAGAGGTCGGCAATGAGGGAGGGCTCGATGGTGAGCGTGGGGGCAAAGTCGGGACTCTGCATATAGCGTAGAATGGCGCTACGCATCTGACGGGCTACGACACGGCGGTCGAGCGCATTGGTGATGTCCATCGTGGTCATCAGGAGCTTGCCGCCCAGCACATTGGCCTCGACGAGCATGCCTATCTTGCGGCTGATGTGCCAAGTGTCGATAGGCTGTATGGGCGACTGGTAGTGGACGGGGAAGTCGGTGAGGTTGATGACCTGTGCCTTGTTGAGCAGTTCCCACCAGTTGAGGTTACTCCAGTTGTCGGTGGGGAAGCCGTGGGCGAAGAGGGGATGGGAAGTGTCAATGGTGGCGCCCGTGGTGTGGGGCGGACGCATCTTGAACCAGCTGGTGTTCCAGAATACGGGGAGGTAGTGCTGTACAATATCGCTGCCATAGGTAACCTTACCGGCTGATGTGAGTAGCACCTTGCCTCCTTGGCTGAGTACGGCGAGTGCCTTGTCGTCGAGCACCTCGGCAAGGTATATGTCGCCAGGCTCGGGCAGTGCCTGCGCTGCCGGATACACCCATAGTTCCCAGTGGTTGTGCCCGATGAGGATACCCTCGGCATCGGCTATACTGACGGTGAGGGTTGCCTTGGCAGGGGTGGTGATGGCAGCGAGCGGCTGGATGATGCGCCCTGCCTGGATGTTCTTGCCTACGGGAAGGGTGCGCAGGGGAAGATGGCCGCGTAGCTCCTCGCCCAATCCACTGAGGGTGTAGGTGCAACTGACATCGGAGAGGGGGGCTTGGCCGGCATGGTATACCTCCACGGGGATGTCGAGCATCTCGGCATCGGTGAAGACAAACTTGGGGAAGCGGGCCAGCGGCACGACAGGCGAACAGAACTCGCGCCACTCCTCGGCAGTGCAATAGCCCTTCTCGCGCCAATGCACGTTGAGCACGCCCACCAGGGCACTGCCCTGACCGCTGTAGTCGTTGAGCCCGAGGAGCTGGAAGCCTGCATAGTCGGGGGTGCGCAGGTTGCGCTCGGTCTCATACTTGTAGGCCATGGCCTGCAGCTTTCCGCTGGCGTGGAGGAAGTCCTCGGCGCGGTCGGCCATGCCGTTCTCTGTTAGCAGGTCGCGGAAGATCTCGAAGTTGTATGCCTTGTAGGCACCTGTGTATTGGTCAATCTCCTTCAAGTCGGGAAAGGCACACCACTGTCCTTGCTCGTGGGCGATGATGGGGCTGTTGTTGGGAATGGTGTCACGGTAGTTGCGCGGGAAGGCGATGGAAGCGTAGTAGTCGTCGCTGGCCTGCGGGGCACGCGATATCCAGTCGAGGCCACGCCCCCCACCCTTCACATGGTATTGGCTTCCGTCGTCCCATGCCCAGCCACCGCCCACGGAGGCTCCGCAATAGATGCGGGTGGAGTCGTAGGCCATCATCTCGGCTACCCAGTCGTTGCAGTATTCGACCCAGCGGCCAGCGGGCTCATTGCCCACGGCAAACATGACGAACGAGGGGTGATGGCCATAGGTGTCGATGATGCGCTTGGTCTCCTCCATGAGATAGGTATCAATGTATTGACGGCTACGCAGGCGCACTCCATGATTGGGCCACGAGGGTCCTTCGGGCTGCAGATATATACCAACCTGATCGGCCGCCGTGAAGGCAGCTTCGGGCGGGCACCAAGAGTGGAAGCGCACATGGTTGAGCCCATACTCGCGGCACTTCTCGAACACCCGCACCCAAGACTCCACATCCATGGGGGCATAGCCCGTAGCCGGGAAGCAGCAGTTCTCCAGTGTGCCACGGAACCATATGGGCCGGTCGTTGAGAAGTATCTGACGCCCTTCGACACGGATGTCACGGATGCCGAAGGTCACCTCTACGGGGGTACCCTGATAATCTACGGTGCGAGTATACACCTTAGGGTTAAACTCGCTCCAGCGACAAGTATCCCTGCCCAGCGGCAACTCGTAGCGGGCCTCGTTGACCTCGATGCGCACCACGCCAGCCTGGAGGTCGGGCACAGCACGTACCTTATTTATAATAGGTGCCGAACGCAGTTCGATGACACCCACGATACCGTTCCAATTGCCCTGCGTCTGATCGGTCACGCTATGGGAGTCCTGCCCAACGCATACGTTCTCGATGCCATTGTACACACATATCGCCAACTCGTTGTCGGCACCGAAGGTGACATATTCCGTGACATCATACTGGTGAGGGGTACTGAGCGATATCTGATGGTCGACCCTCTGTCCATTGACGTAGAGCGTGGTCTCGATATGTGGACGCTCAAGATAGAGCGTCACGGGACGTCCCTCCCAACTTTCTGGGACGCGCACCGTACGGCGGTACCAAGCATGCCCCACATAATACTTTTTCGGAGTCAGGAAGAAGGGGAACTTCACATTGCCCTGCTCACGATAGCGTGCCAACTGGGGGCTATAATAATAGGAGGAGTCATAGGTGGACCCTGTCCAGCGGGTATTGACCGTCACGTCATATCCCTTGTCGTTGGTGAGCATGGAGCCCGGCAGGCTGACATGGTCATCGTATACGGGACTCTCGCCCATGGCAAACTCCCACTCGCCAGAAAGGTCTATCGTGCTACGGGTACAGGAGGTCGATGCAAGGAGGACCAACATAATGGTCAACAACGGATGATGCTTCATGGTATTTATCGTTTTTCCAATAGTTTATCGCATTTTCATTGCAAAGATACTACAAAGGTACGAGATTTATGAAGATTATCCCGATATATTTCATTGCAAGCATCATTGAAATTCCACTGAAGAATTTCGGCCTCGCTCAGTAATAGAAAAGTAAACTTTTCCATTACTTTCGCTCGTTGAAATTTGGCATTTTCAATCACCTTGATTATTTTTGCAAGGCATTAGAATCTTAAATTACCATGGAAGAACTTAAACTTACTTGTCTGCACGACAAACACACTGCCCTCGGTGCCAAGATGAGCCCCTTCGGCGGTTTTGACATGCCTATCGAATATTCAAGCATCAAGGAAGAACACAATGCGGTGCGCAATGCCTGTGGTGTGTTCGACGTATCACACATGGGCGAAATCTTCGTTAGTGGCCCTGATGCCGAGAAGTTTGTCAACCACATCTTCACCAACGACATCACCGGTGCGCCCTACGGCAAAATCTACTACGGCATCATGTGCTACCCCAACGGTGGCAGCGTGGATGACCTGCTCGTGTATGCCATGGGCGAAGGGAAATATCTGCTTGTGGTGAATGCATCAAACATCGATAAGGACCATGCCTGGATAGTAGAGCAGAGCAAGGGCTACGATGTGGTCATCGACAACCAATCTGACTACTACGGACAGGTGGCCGTGCAAGGCCCCAAGAGCGAAGAGGTGGTACAACGCTTGCTGGGACTCGAGGTTAGCGACCTTGCCTTCTACACATTCAAGGAAATAGACGTTGATGGCGAGACCATCATTGCCAGCCGCACAGGATATACGGGCGAAGATGGATTCGAGCTGTATGGCTCGCACGCCTATATAAATAAGGTATGGGACGCGCTCATCGCATCGGGCGAGGTGCTTCCCTGCGGACTCGGCTGCCGCGACACCCTGCGCTTCGAGGTGGCTCTTCCACTCTACGGACATGAGCTCAGCGATGACATCACTCCGCTCGAAGCCGGACTGGGCATCTTCGTCAAGCTCGATAAGGAGGAATTTATCGGTAAGAGCGCTTTGGCCGAACAGAAGGCACTGGGGCTGAAGAAGAAGATTGTAGGCATCGAACTGCTCGACCGTGCCATCCCTCGTGCCGGATATCCCATCGAGGTTGAGGGCGAAGAGATTGGTACCGTGACCACGGGCTACCACTGCCTATCGGTAGACAAGAGCGTATGCATGGCACTCATCGATGCACGCTACAGCGCACTGGAGACTCCTGTGGAGATACGTATCCGCAAGAAGACCTTTGCCGGCAAGGTGGTGAAGAAGAAATTCTATCAGAAGAATTATAAAAAGTAAAAAGGGCGGCCTCCCCTAACCCCTCCCAACCTTTAGGTCGACGCCCGAAGGGGCCGAAGTCAAGGAGGGGGATTTTCAAAGTATAACTGGATATATTTAGATAAGAAGAATAATAGTATTAACAACAGCTTCCTCAAACATAGTCACCCCTCCTTGGAGGGGAAGGGGGAGGCCGTTAAATTTAACAGTTTTATGAGCAAAGTAATCGAAGGCATCAAGTATGCCGACTCACACGAATGGGTCAAAGTAGAAGGTAATGTAGGTATCATCGGTATCAGCGACTATGCACAGCACTCATTGGGCGATATCGTGTATGTAGACCTCCCCTCAGAAGGTGACGAGATCAGCAAGGGCGAAGAGTTTGGCGCCGTAGAGAGCGTGAAGGCTGCCAGCGACCTCTATTCACCCGTCAGCGGCACCATCATCGAGATCAACAGCGCACTGGAGAGTGAGCCTGAGCTCATCAACCAGGATGCTTATGAGAACTGGATCATCAAGATTGAACTTGCTGACCCCTCAGAGCTCGACAGCCTGCTTGATGCTGCTGCATACGAGAAGATTTGTGAGTAATAATTTTTAGGAGATAAAGGGAGTTAACAGGAGATAAAGGGAGATAAGAGCCAAATGTACACACACCACACAAAACTATTGGCCTTTATCTCCTCCACGAAGCGAAAGCGAAGTGATATCTCCTTCTAACTCCCTTTGACTCCTCCAACATTCCTAAATAAATAACACCAAGTCCTCCTACTAATTCCTCCCCCTTGGGGGAGTTAGAGGGGGTCCCTACCATGAACAAATACATTCCCCACACACCTGACGACATCCGTCAGATGCTCGACAAGATTGGCGTCAACAGTATTGACGACCTCTTTGCCGATATTCCTGAGAGTGTACGTCTGCAGAAAGAGTACGACCTGCCCGAAGCCATGTCTGAAGAGGAGATACGTGCCTACTTCAAGGCTCTGGGCGAGCAGAACCAACAACAGGTGATATTCGCCGGTGGCGGTGCTTACGACCACTACACCCCATCGGCCATAGATGCACTGCTCTCACGCAGCGAGTTTCTCACCGCCTACACTCCCTATCAGCCGGAGATATCGCAAGGCACCTTGCAGTATATATTCGAATACCAGAGCCACATCTGTGAGCTTACAGGTATGGACTGCACCAATGCTTCCATGTATGACGGTGCTACCGCCGCCGTTGAAGCCATCTTCATGGCCGTGGCTCAGGCCAAGAAGAAAAACCGTGTATTGGTGTCAGCCACGATAAACCCCACGCTGGTGTCAATCATCAACACTTATGCCAAGTATAAGGGTATCAACGTAGACCTCATCCCCGAAGCTAACGGACACACCGACCGCACAGCCATGCAAGCCATGCTGGCCGATGGCGATGTCGCTGGCGTACTCGTAGGCTCGCTCAACCACTACGGCATCATCGAGGACTATACTGGCTTTGCCGACGATATCCATGCCGCCAAGGCTCTCCTAATCATGCATTGCGACCCCTCATCGCTGGCCGTGCTGAAGACACCGGCTGCATGGGATGCCGATATCGCTTGTGGCGACGGACAGCCTTTGGGTATACCCTTGAGTTTCGGTGGCCCATACGTGGGATTCCTCGCTTGCAAGAAGGAACTGGTGCGCAAGCTGCCCGGACGTATCGTCGGTGCCACCAAGGATGTAGACGGCAAGCGTGCTTTCGTACTCACCCTGCAGGCTCGCGAACAACATATCCGTCGCGAGAAAGCCAACAGCAACATCTGCTCCAACCAGTCGCTCATGGCACTGCACATCACCATCTACCTTGCCCTGATGGGCAAGCAGGGATTGCGCGAGGTGAACGAGCAGAGCTATGGTGCCGCCCACTACCTGCACGATGAACTGGTGAAGACAGGTCTCTTCACCCCCGCCTTCCCCGATGCACCCTTCCTCAAGGAGTTTGCCCTACGCACTACCCTACCCGTCAAAGCCCTGCAAGCACACCTTGCCCAGCAAGGCTATATGGCCGGTATCGCTTTGGGCGACTATCGCGAGGGTATGGACGACTGCATCCTCTTCTGCGCTACGGAGAAGCGCACCAAAAGGCAGATTGACGAACTTGTAAAACTTATTAAGGAGGTACAGCTATGAAATACTACGATAAACTGATATTTGAGATTTCACGCCCTGGACGCGTAGGCTATAGCCTCCCCAAATCAGAATTGACAATTCACAATTCACAATTCACAATTCCCGCCAACTTGCTTCGCGAGACTCCTGCCGAGCTCCCCGAAGTGAGTGAACTGGATGTGGTGCGCCACTATACCAACGTATCGAACAAGAACTTCGGTGTAGAGACAGGCTTCTACCCCTTGGGAAGCTGCACCATGAAGTACAACCCCAAGATCAACGAAGAGATAGCCCATCACCCCGCCTTCAGCGGTTTGCACCCCTTGCAGAGCGAGGAGAGCGTGCAGGGTGCACTGGCCATCTACTACCATACAGCCCGCGCACTGAGCGAACTCACCGGCTTGGCCGACTTCACCTTGACGCCCTTTGCCGGTGCACATGGCGAGCTCACCGGACTCATGGTGATGCGCCAATACCACTTGCTGCGTGGCGACACCAAGCGTACCCGTGTCATCGTTCCCGACAGCGCCCATGGCACCAACCCTGCCAGTGCTGCGGTGTGCGGACTCGAGATCGTGGAGGTGAAGTCCACCGCCAATGGCACCGTCGACACCAACGACCTCAAGGGCCTGCTCGACGACACCATTGCGGGTATCATGATGACCAACCCCAACACCCTCGGCATCTATGAAACTCAGGTAGTGGAGATTGCCCGTCTCGTACACGAGGCCGGTGGCTTGCTCTACTACGACGGAGCCAACCTCAACCCCATGCTCGGTGCCTCACGCCCCGGTGACATGGGCTTCGACATCATGCACATCAACCTGCACAAGACCTTCTCTACACCTCACGGTGGCGGTGGCCCCGGTAGCGGTCCCGTAGGCGTGGCAGCCCACTTAGTTGATTGCCTGCCCAACCCGAGAGTGACATTTGCCGACGGCAAATACAGAATTGAAAATGGAAAATTGAAAATGGAAAGCAACCAGCCGGATGGCAACAATTCTCAATTCTCAATTTTCAATTCTCAATTTAACTCTTCCTGCGGAAGAGTAGCCGCCTTCATGGGCAACTTCGGCGTAGTGATGAAAGCCTATACCTATATATTAAGTTTGGGCAAGGACATCAAGCACGTAGGCCCCATCGCCACGCTCAATGCCAACTACGTGAAGGAGAGCCTGCGCGATGCCTATTACCTCCCCGTCGACACCGTCTGCAAGCACGAGTTTGTCTTCGATGGCCTGGCCGACAAGAGCACCGGTGTCACCACACTCGACATCGCCAAGCGCCTGCTCGACTATGGCTACCACGCTCCTACCATCTACTTCCCGCTGCTCTTCCACCAGAGCATCATGATAGAGCCTACGGAGACCGAGTCGAAGGAGACACTCGACGACTTCATCGACATCATGCACCGCGTGGCCGAGGAGGCCCTCTCCGACCCCGACATGGTGAAGAGCGCTCCGCACACCACGCCCGTGCGCCGTCTCGACGAGACTACAGCAGCCAAGAACCCGCTGCTCAAGTATCGCGACTTGATGTAGGCACCACATTGAAACAAATCACGGAATGGGCTACCGCCGTAGTCCATTCTGTGTATACATACCCTTCCTTGTCTACTTTTCCTATCAAATCATTTCAAGCAGACAAAAAAATGCGTACTTTTGCAACGAGATGACAATGTTGAGCGAATACCAAAATTACCTCAAAGCTACGTGTCAGAAGCCCACGCCAAGATAATTATAAAGAGATATGAATATGAAAAAGCGAATCATCACCTACCTACTGTGCTTTGCGACAGTACTTCCTACACTGTCTCAGGCAGTAATCACTCACCCATGGAGCGGAAAGCGAGTTGCCTACTTCGGTGATTCCATTACCGATCCACGTACCCGAGGTGCAAAAAAGAAATATTGGGGATTCCTGCAAGACTGGTTACAGATTACCCCACTCGTCTATGGCGTAAGTGGAAGACAATGGAATGACATACCCCGTCAAGCCAACAAGTTGCGCGAGGAACATGGCGACAACTTCGATGCCATACTCATCTTTATGGGTACCAACGACTATAACAATGCAGTCCCTATCGGAGAATGGTATGAAGAGAAACTGGAAAGTGTGGAATATGGGCACCGCTATACCAAACGAATGGAAGACCGTATGCGCCGCTATCCCATCATGACCAACGACACCTATTGCGGACGTATCAACATCGCCATGGACTCACTCAAGCGCATGTTCCCTACCAAACAAATCGTACTGCTTACCCCCATACATCGCGGTGGATTCTACGCCAACGATACCAATTGGCAATGCACTGAAGACTATCGCAACCGATGCGGAGAGTACCTGGATGCCTATGTGGAGGCCATCAAAGAAGCAGGCGAAGTATGGGCAGTGCCTGTCATTGACCTTGGCGCCCTATCGGGACTATACCCTATGATAGATGCCCACAAACAATACTTCACCAACAAGGATACCGACGCATTACACCCTAACGATAAAGGACACGAGCGTATGGCGCATACACTCATGTATCAGCTGATAACACTGCCCTGCACATTCTAAAGAATCGACAGAAATGCTCATAATCAAAAAATAATCCCGAAAGTTTTTGTCATTTAATAGAAAAGTTGTACCTTTGCCGTCCGAAACCATTACACATTATTGTTACCAGCAATAAACCAAAGTAATAACTAATAAAACGAAATAAGACAATGAAAAAAGGTATTCATCCTGAGAACTATCGTCCCGTAGTATTCAAAGATATGTCAAACGGTGACTGTTTCCTTTCACGCTCTACTTGCGCAACAAAGGAAACCATCGAATTTGAGGGCGAGACTTATCCGCTGATCAAGCTCGAAATCTCTAACACTTCTCACCCTTTCTACACCGGTAAGTCTAAATTGGTTGACACTGCTGGTCGCGTAGATAAGTTCATGAGCCGCTACGCAAGAGCTCAGAAGAAGTAAGGATAACACCTTATCCAATATAGAGGTGTACGGGAGGAGACTCCTCTGTACACCTTTTTTATTTCCCAACACTACTCCACACGACAATGGCTAACTCATCTCGCACACTACCCCAATACATATATTATATATTGGTATCGTTACTCTGCCTCGGTTGCGGAGAGGATATACCGCAAGATATATTGAATTGGGACACCGCAGAGAATACCAACTACAACCCTGCTGGTCACGCCAGACGATTGGAGATGCCCAAGCTCGATGCCAGGAATATATATAACTGCTATACGACAATACACAAAGGCAAAGAAACCGTAACCTTCAGCATCGAATACGACACAGAGAAACGTCACTCCAAATGGGTAGCATTCAGCTTTGACAACACCACGGCGCAAAAGAACTGGAACCGCAACAATTGGGATAATACATCCTGGGGAGGCGATCCCTTCCAACCCGACCCGTTGTTGCCGAGCGAGGTACGCATAGGGCATGAAGAGCACAGAAAAGACCGTTATGACAGAGGACATCTATGTGCCTCAGAGGACCGTGTCTACTCTCAAGATGCCAACGAGCACACTTTCTACTACTCAAACATCAGCCCCCAGTTGAGTGATTTCAACCAAAGAGGTTTTTGGTACGACCTCGAAGGAAAAGTACGTGAGTGGGGAAAGAATCAAGCCATGCGCGACACACTCTACGTTGTCAAAGGAGGCACCATACGTGACGGAGAATTTTACGACTCACGCGGACAACATGGCATCATCGTCAAGGACATCAACAAGATGAACGGCATCGTGGTCCCCGCCCACTACTTCATGGCCATCGTTTGCCGAAAGAGCAATAGTTTCTACGGCATCGCATTCTACCTGAAACACGCCGAAGGGCAAACAGGCAATCTGAGCGACTATGCCATCACTATTGATGAGCTTGAGGAGAAGACGGGCATCGACTTCTTCTGCAACTTCCCCGACAAAGTGGAAAGAGCCATAGAATCCAAGTGCAACCCCGCGCTATGGGGATTCAAATAAGAAGCAGGTGACATGACATCATCAATACATCATTCCTGACAATACACTCAGCGCAGTCTCCACGGTGTCTATACCCTTGATGAGCAGACTACGCTTGCCCGACAGTTCACGAAAACGACATTCATAGGGAGTCATCGCCGTATAGTTCATCACACGGCCGAAGGCTGCGCTGTCATAGTAGGGACTCTCGAGGTTGCTCACGAAGTAGAGCGCCATCTGGCCTCCCTTGAGCAGGATTTTTTCGATACCGAGCTGCTTGCCTATGCGGCGGAGCGGTACCACGCGGAGCAGCTCCTCGCCCATCGGGGGCACAGGACCAAAGCGGTCGGTGAGGCGTGTGCGGAACTTGGCCACCTCCTCATCCGTCTCCAAGCTATCGAGCTCGCGGTACACGAGCATGCGCTCACTGCTGGTGGGGATATACTCATTGGGGAACAGCAGTTCGAGGTCGCTCTCCACGGCACACTCCTCCACGAATCCGTCACCGCTGATCTTCTCGCCTTCGGCCACGTCGCCCATGAGGAGGTCGGCAAACTCATTGGTCTTGAGTTCGTGCACCGCCTCGCCCAGAATCTTCTGATAGGTCTCGTAGCCGAGGTCGGCAATGAAGCCGCTCTGCTCGGCACCCAGCAAGTTACCTGCACCGCGGATGTCGAGGTCCTGCATGGCGATATGGATGCCACTGCCCAGGTCGGTAAAGTTCTCGATGGCCTGCAATCTACGGCGTGCCTCGGGAGTGAGCACCGAGAGTGGTGGCGCCAGCAGGTAGCAGAAGGCCTTCTTGTTGCCACGCCCCACGCGGCCTCGCATCTGGTGCAGGTCGCTCAGGCCGAAGTTGTGTGCCTGATTGATGATGATGGTATTGGCATTGGGGATGTCGATGCCGTTCTCCACGATAGAGGTGGCTATGAGCACGTCGTAGTCGTGGTTCACGAAACTCATGATGACCTTCTCCAGCTCCTCGGGCGGCATCTGTCCGTGCCCGATACATACGCGGGCATCGGGCACATTGCGTGTGACGAGTGCCGCCAGCTCGGCAAGGTTCTGTATGCGGTTGTTGATGATGAAGAGCTGTCCGTTACGGCTGAGCTCAAAGTTCACCGCCTCGCGTATAATCTCCTCATTGAAGGTGTGCACCTCAGTCTGTATGGGATAGCGGTTGGGCGGCGGAGTCTGTATGACGCTCAGGTCGCGTGCTCCCATGAGCGAGAACTGCAGCGTGCGCGGTATAGGGGTGGCCGTGAGCGTGAGCGTATCTACACTCACCTTCAGCTGGCGCAGCTTCTCCTTCACCGATACGCCAAACTTCTGCTCCTCATCGATGATGAGCAGGCCCAGGTCCTTGAACTTCACGCCCTTGCCTATGAGCTTGTGCGTGCCCACCACGATGTTCACCTCGCCGCTCTTGAGCCCCTCCAGCACCTTCTTCGTGTCGGCAGCCGAGCGTGCACGGCTCAGGTACTCCACGCGGCAGGGGAAGTTTTTCAGTCGCTCCGAGAAGGTGCGCCAATGCTGGTAGGCCAGCACGGTGGTGGGCACCAGCACCGCCACCTGCTTGTTGTCGCATGCCGCCTTGAAGGCAGCACGCACGGCCACCTCGGTCTTGCCGAAGCCCACATCGCCGCACACGAGGCGGTCCATCGGGCGCTGGCGCTCCATGTCGGCCTTCACGTCGAGCGTAGCCTTCAGCTGGTCGGGCGTGTCTTCGTAGAGGAAGCTCGCCTCCAGCTCGTGCTGCATGAAGCTGTCGGGGCTATAGGCAAAACCCTTCTCCTGCGCACGCTGCGAGTAGAGCTTGATGAGGTCGCGGGCGATATCCTTAATCTTGGTCTTGGTGCGCTCCTTGAGCTTCTCCCAAGCACCCGTGCCCAGCTTATTGATGCGCGGCGCCTCGCCCTCCTTGCTCTTGTACTTGGAAATCTTGTGCAACGAGTGGATAGACACGAACACCACATCATCGTTGCTGTATACGAGCTTGATTACCTCCTGCGTGCTGTTGCCGTTGGGCATACGCACCAGCCCGGCAAAGCGGCCCACACCGTGGTCAATATGTACCACGTAGTCGCCTGGCTCAAACTGGCTGAGCTCCTTGAGCGAGATGGCCATCTTGCCGCTACGTGCCTTGTCGCTACGGAGGTTATACTTGTGGAAGCGGTCGAATATCTGATGGTCGGTAAAGCAGGCCACGCGCATGGTGTTGTCGATGAATCCGCCATGAATGGTCTTGTCCACCGCCGTGAAGGGGATGTTGCTGCCGCGCTCCTCGAAGATGGTCTTCAGGCGCTCGGCCTGCTTGG
>JAZPZS010000146.1:0-14190 GCA_045544835.1 Bacteroidaceae bacterium
GTGTAACCGCCCTCCTTGGTGTTGTACCATTGGGTGTATTGGTTCTTGGCGTATGCCGTAGTAGCGTATTCGTACAGTTTGGCAATCGTGTCAACGTAATTTTCTCGCATACGCTGCATGCGCTTGTAGAGTTGGATCATAATATCTATTTACTGTTTTATCATTTACTATTTACAATTTATTTGCTATTTGTCAATTTACATTTTTCGCGATGCCGCAATTGATAAATTATCCAATTGCCCAATCAATTGTAAATTGTAAATCGTCAAATTGTAAATTTCTTAATGGGTCACATACATCTCCTTATGCTTTCCCGTGAGGTGCATCTCCTCGTACATCTCCTGGATGCGCTTCATGTCGGCACGGGCATCGTCGGTGAGTTCTACCTTCTTGCCCCAGCCCACGTGCTTGGTGCCCCAGTCGAAGTAGCCCAGATATACGGAACAGCCTACTTCGCGGGCAATCGTATGGAAGCCTGTCTTCCAGCGCTTGATGGGCTTGCGTGTTCCTTCGGGTGCAATGGCCAGGTGGCATGTCTTGGCCTCCTTCATCTGATGTATGGTGCTGAGTACCATTGACACGGCATTCTTGCGGTCAACGGGTAGTCCGCCCAGCTTGCGCAGCAGTCCGCCCAAGGGCCAGAAGAAAAACTCCTTCTTGATCATCACCTTGGCGTCGCCGCCTAATGATTTATAAAATAGGTATGAGATGATGAAATCCCAGCCCGAGGTGTGCGGCACTCCAAGGATGATGCACTTGTCTTCGGGGATGATGGTGTCATTGTCTACTGTCCATCCCATGCGCTTGAGTAGCCAGCCGCAAAATTTTCTCCACATAAGGTTAAAGTTTTTCTGTATAAACAAATTTTTCCACAAAGATACATTAAAGCGGGCAAAATGCAAATTTTCTACGTGTTTTCTCTGATTTAAAGAGATGGGTTTGTATGCTTTAGGTGATTCTGTAAGTTAACCATACCGAAAAGTTGGAGTTTGTCCGAGTCTGTTGAGGTAATTAATTATACCGTTTTCTTCCTTTTTCGCCTAGCAGACTAGCCTTTGCCTTGTCATCGGTTGTAGAGGGAGTATAGCGTGCTATATGGCGTAATTTAGAACATCCATACGGTGCATTGGCTGGCCGAGGCGTACTTCTGCAACAGCTCGGCGGTCATTTGGGCGGCCTCTTGTAGGCCTTCGTTTCCGCTGTAGCCATTGATGATGGCGAGTATATGGCGTGTGCCAAGGTCCATTTTGGTGCGCTCATGGTCGCTGGTAGGGGTGCCTATGCCTCCTGCCGCATCGCGTATGACAGGCATGTGTGCTATGTTGAGTGTCCCGCGTCCAATACCCTCAAAAGGCTCCTCTTCCTGCCCAATCCCTAAACAAAGGTCGGTGCCGACAATCTTGTCGGCATCGAAGCCACCGATAGAGTAGCCCGTGCGTAGTGACACTAGGTTGATGAGGTCGACCAAGGTGTCGATACGGTAGAGGTCGAGTCCGCGTAGCAGTCGGCGACGTAGCGCTTCGGCCGAGGGACGATAGCGGCTGGGGTCCTTGCCGCAAGCCCTGTATGCTTCGCGTGTGGCCATGATGACAGGGTGATGCTTGATGCTGTCGGTCGTTTCCGTAGCGTTCAAGTGTGTGGTGAACTCGCCAATCTCAGTCCATAGACCTTCGCTGTAAGGAGTGTTCTCTACTGCAGCATATACGGCAGCTCCGCGATATTGCGGCCATAGTGCCTTTATCTCTTCTGAAATTCGGATGGTATACATATATATAGGGTGTGCTTACCTTAACATTATTCCACTGAGTATCCTGCCCGACTTGATGCTTAAGCGGCGGGCGGAGAAGAAATCGCGATGTTGGGTATAGGTGCAGATGCCGCAATCGTGAATCTGTTCGTCGGGTACACCATTACTTCTCAAGGCAAGCTGGTTAGCCTTGGGTAAGTCAATATGGAATTTCTCTTTTTCAGGATGCCAACGGGCGATGATTTCCATGTCGTATCCGGCTTTCTCGAATGCCTCATACACCTCAATCCCCACTTCAAATGCAGCGAGCGATATGCCAGGTCCTATGACGGCATGCACGTCGGCCCCCTGCGTGTCGTAGGTTTGATGCATGGTTTGGATGGTACTCGTCACGATACCGTTCACTGTACCACGCCATCCGGCATGTATGGCAGCGATTGCCCTGTGTATAGGGTCGTACAGTAGCATAGGGATGCAGTCAGCTGTAGATATGCATAGGCACGTATTGTCCAAGGAGGTCATCATTGCATCCTTTTCCTGTAGCATGGCATGTCGTGCATCACCAGACAGGTGCATGAAGGTGTCGTCAATGGTGAGCAGGTTGCAGCTATGGGTTTGATAAGGGATGACGAGGCGGTCGGCCGTGATGCCGAGTCGCTCGCATAGCATGGCCTGATTGGCTTGTACAACAGCGGTATCGTCTCCCACGTATGGAGTACAGTTGAACGAGGCATAGCTGCCTTCGCTGCATCCTCCGTGACGAGTGGTGCTGAACGCTACGACCTCGTCAGGCATGGAAGGGTAGGGGTGTATGGAGACGGTGAGCATGGGTGGGGCGTTTGTTTTTTTGATTATTGGATTTTTTCTCCCACGACAATAACTTTCCGATTATCGGCAAGGGTAGTAGCAAACAGGTAGTTGTCACCACCATCAGCCAGCTTCAGCCGCTTGCGGAGCGCCTCTGCCTGCTCGGGAAAATTACGCACGGCAAGATTGGCATTCCTGATACTGCAGGTGAGAGCGCGTAGTTCACTTTTATTGAACCCTACAGTATCTCTTACCTTGAAGATGCGCCCTGGAAAGTCGGGATGAAATGTGTCGGAGGTATAGAGATGCGTGTTCGGATGCAGCTTCCCCAGCTCGAAACGTGCAGATAGGGTGTTATAACATCCTGCCTTCATCAGCGAGCTATTCGGCTCGTATAGGTATTGGCATAGCGTTTCCGTATAACGACTTGTGGCCGATGACTCCTCCTCGAAGGTGTGGGAGAATATTTGTGTATATGTGTCGCGCAGGTTAACGGAGTTGATGCGTATAGATGCTGCTCTCTTGGGCTCTTGCCGCGACAATATGAACAATAGCTCTTTGCATTCATTGCCGACCGATACCACATGTACCTCTCTGACGGAGGTGAGCTGGCGTAGAGCTTGTGAGATGTCGAGCATTGGGGAGCACTTGATCATTATGTGATGGCTCTTGCTGAGCAGTACGGCTTCCAGCTTGCAAACATCGGGCTCGCAGTCGCTCAATGCGGCTACCTTCTTGCCGGTACTGCTGCGGCGCGCTGGGTCGATGAAAATCCAGTCCTGTTGAGGTAGTTTTTCCAATAACTGCTCGCACTCCCCATGATGTACGCTGATGCTCTTGCCAAGAAGGGCGAAGTTGTGGCAGGCTATTTGGCATAGGCGTTCGTCGCGCTCTATATAGGTCGTTTGTGTGAATCGCTCAGCCATGTAGCTGCAGTCGATGCCGAAACCTCCGGTGAGGTCGGCCAATCTTTCGCCACAGGCCAATGAAGCCTTATAGCGTGCCGTCTGTTCTGACGAACACTGCTCCATTGACAGACGCACAGGATAAATCATCCCCTCCGTTGAGGCCCATGTAGGCAACTTGCGTGTCGCCAATTGCCACCCCTCGATTTGTGTCACGGCTTGCCGTAAATCCACATCGGGGTAGCGTGTTGCTCGTAAAGCGAGGCTGCGCACATCATCGTGCCGATGGGTAAGGATAAACTCTCTGGTGGGTTTGTCTATCATCTAGGCTGTATTCTTGTTTCCAAACGCGAAGTTAGTGCAATATTGTCTAACAACAAAAGGAAGCCCGCATTTTTTCATTTCGTCCTTTCTGCGATATTAATTTTGGAGCTGTTTAAGTGACTTGCTGGTTAATTGTGCCTCGTGTTAAGTTTTTTTTAGTATATCTTGATGGTTAATACATACAATTATCGTATATTTGCCTTGATTAAGTAAAGTTTGGATTTTAACAATAAACACACAACTGATATGATAAGAAAGAGTATATTCGCAGCGTTGCTGGCCATGGGCGCAGCCCTGCATACGACGGTGGCGGCTCAGGAGAAAGCCGTGCTGAGCGCACAAGTATATGGCTATCAGCAGGAGATGGTGTATTTCGACTGTCTGCAGACACCGCTCATAGCGGCCGAGTTTCACACAAACCCCGGCGAGGAGCACCTCTACAGCTTCGAGTGCGAAGGGCTGATGTGCCTCACCATCAATGGGCGCACGACAGTGATGCTGCTCCCCGGCGACAGCCTGCACGTGGAGATGAACTACGAGGGAAAGAATGCCAAGGTAGACTATAGCGGCACCGAACGTGCGGTACACAACAACCGCCTGCTCAAGAGCATCGACAACCTGAAGCGCAGCATGCGCTACCGCAGCGACCTGCTGGGCTGTGTAGTGCTCGACATCAAGCCGAAGACACGTATCGACGATGCACGCACACTGATGGAGAAGGCCACGGCACTCATCGAGAAGAGCCAGGCAAGCGAGGAGGCCAAGAACTACGCACGCGCCATCATCGACTACGACGTATACATGTCGTTCATCGAGTACCCGGTGATGTATGAGAGCACTCGCGGACTCTCGCTCGCCGAGCAGGAGATAGGCGACTACTGGAGTATCGCCGAGGGCTATACCCTGCGCACCGACAAGGAGGCGCTGCGCTGCCCCGAATATGCGAGCCTGCTGATGCGCTACTGCTTCTACCAGAACGAGAAGGCAGCCAAGGCCAAGGGCGAGCAGTATGCCATGCCCACGAAGATGGAGGACATGTACCGGGAACTCGTGGCCTGCTACGAAGGCGACCTGCGCGACTATGTGCTGTATACCCTGCTGCGCAACTTCATCATGAACGGCAAGGAGATAGAGCGTGCCGACGCACTGTACAAGGACTATATAGAGAAGTATAATACCAGCACATTCCACAAGGGGATACTGGAGATGCTGCTGCAGTAGTTTTTTTTAGAAATTAAGGAGATAAAGAAGTTAAAAGGAGATAAATGCCAAATGTTTCGACTATGAATAACGGTTACCCCCTCCGCTCCGTCGCTTCGCTCTCTGCGCTCGTCCCCCTTAAAGAGGGACAGTGCTCTCAGATAGTCAGTACGCGCTACAAAGCTAATCAAAAAGAACTGTCGCCCTTTAAGGGGGACGAGCGAAATGAAGCTTTAGCGAAATGAAGCGGAGGGGGTAAAACTCCTTATTATTAAACACCCACAATTATGAAATCATTCCACAAAATACTCATCGCCGCCGTCCTACTTGCGTGGAGCGTTCCCACGTTGGCACAGACGGAATGGAAAGACAAGCCCGTGACCCTCAGGGTGAGCAACCAGCCCTTGGGTAAGGTGCTCGAGATGGTAGCCGACGCTGCAGGAGCCAAGATTACCCTGCAGGATGTGTCGCTATGGAACATCAACAAGCCTACGAGCATCGCCGTCAAGGACAAACCGCTCGACAAGGTGCTGGGCGAACTCATTGGCAACCAGAACGTGGTGATACGCTACGAAGGTGAAGGCCAGATCATCGTGGAGCCCGACCAGCAGTTTGCCTCCGACAAGGTGGAACTCAACGTCTCGGGACAGGTCATCGACAAAGCCACGGGCGACCCCCTCATAGGCGCCACAGTGCTCATCACCGACGGCACAGGCAAGGACAAGGGTGCCCGCGGATGCATCACCGACATCGACGGCAAGTTCAGCATACGCGTGGGCAAGAAGGAGTCCGTCAGCATATCCTACATAGGCTACGAAGCTGTGTCAAAGCAGATTACAAAGGAGGAGCACAGCCTCATCATCGAGCTGAAGCCCAGTATCGAGCTCGACGACGTGGTCGTCACCGGTATCAGCCGACGCAACAAGAACAGCTTCACGGGTAACTACGTGGAGGTCAAGGGCGATGCGCTGCGAAAGATGAGCCCCACGAACATCCTCAAGGGATTGCAGTTCTTCGACCCCAGCTTCAAGGTCATCGAAAACAACAAGACAGGCTCCGACCCCAACGCCGAGCCCGACTTCCAGATACGTGGCGACCAGTCGCTCGGCACCAAGTCGATGAACAGCATGGACCTCATGCTCGACAATGTATCGAGCCGTCCCAACACACCGCTCTTCGTGCTCGACGGATTCATCGTGCCCATGAGCCGCATCCTCGACCTCGACCCCGAGCGCGTAGAGACCATCACCATACTGAAGGACGCTGCCGCCACATCGGTATACGGCTCGCGTGCAGCCAACGGCGTGGTAGTGGTAGAGACCAAGGTAGCCCCCGACGGCGACCTCTCAGTGTCGTACAACGGCACGATGACCGTGCAGACACCCGACCTCACCGACTACAACATGATGGACGCCGCCACGAAACTCGACACCGAATGGCGTGCCGGACTATACAACCCAGCCAGTGCAAGCGACATGAACCTATACAACAGGTATCGCCGCAACGTGCTGGGCGGAGTCGACACCTACTGGCTCTCGAAACCCCTGCGCACAGCCTTCCAGCACCGCCACTCGGCCAGCGTATCGGGCGGTACCGAGGTGTTCCGCTACAGCCTCGACATCAATGCAGCCATGCAGCCCGGTGTCATGAAGGAGTCGGCAAACAACACCAAGGGAGTCAACTTCAACATGAGCTACATGAAGGAGAAGTTCATCATGCGAGCCAACGTAAGCCTCAACGAGTCGAACAGCAGCAACTCGCCCTACGGCTCGTTCTCGCAATACACGCGCCTGAACCCCTATTACATCCCCGAAGATGCCAACGGCAACCAGCAGAAAGTGCTCGACAACAATACCGTGAGCGGACAGAGCACCGTCATCACCAATCCGCTGTACGATGCCACCTTGGGAATCAAGGACCTCAACAACAGCCTCAACATGACCACCAGCCTCAACCTCGAATACATGGTGCTGCGCAACCTGCGCATCACCGAGCAGCTCTCCTACACACGCGGCATGGCAGGCACCGACAAGTTCCTCCCCGCCGACCACACCAGCTTCGAGCTTGAGGACGACCTCACACGCAAGGGAAGCTACTTCAAGAGCACCGGAGAGATGACATCGTGGTCGAGCAACCTGGGTATCAACTACAACCTCGTGCTGGGCAAGCACCTCTTCAGCACCTTTGCCAACTGGACCATCAGCGAAGACCGCAACGACTACGTCAACCTCTCGGCTACCGGCTACCCCGATGCCCACATGGACGACTTCATCTTCGGCAACAAGATGGAAACCAACATGAGCAACATCGGAAGCGAGAACATCTCACGCTCTATAGGCCTCATCGGGCAGTTCTCCTATAGCTACGACAACCGCTACTCTGCCGACTTCAACCTCAGCGGTGAAGCCTCGTCGCGCTATGCCAAGCACGACCTCGTACCCTTCTGGTCGGTGGGCGGACGCTGGAATGCCCACAATGAGAAGTGGCTACAGGGCTACCTGTCGAACCTCGTGCTGCGTGCCAGCTACGGTATCACCGGCGAGCAGAACTTCAGCCCCGCCGATGCCATAGAGTACTACTCCTTTGCCGGCACCATGCGCCCCTACCAGTCGTTCCCCGTGCTGGGCGCCCTGCTGAGCGGACTCAACAATGCCGAGCTGGGCTGGGCCAAGACCCACAACACCAGCCTCTCGCTCGACTTCGGCTTCTGGAAAAACCGCATCAACACCACCTTCAACTACTACAACAACATCACCAAGGAGCTGCTCACCAACTACGACCTGGCTCCCTCGACGGGATTCTCATCCATGGTGATGAATGCCGGTGAACTGCAGAACCGCGGCTTCGACGCATCGCTCAACATCATCGCCATGCAGAACCTGCGCAAGGAGTTCTTCTGGACCATCAACGCCAATGCCAACCACAACCGCAACCGCATACTCAAGCTCTCCGACTACCTCAAGAAGGTCAACGAAGAGCAGATGAAGTCGCCCGGCGCACCCCTGCCCCAGTACCGCGAGGGCGAGTCTACCACCACCCTCTACGTGGTGCGCTCGCTCGGTGTCGACCCCGTCACCGGCAAGGAGGTGTACCTCAAGCGCGACGGCACCAAGACCTTCGTGTGGGATGCCAACGACAAGGTAGCCGTAGGCGAAACCACCCCCACGGTGAGCGGCACACTCTCATCGAGCATCAACTGGAAAGACCTCTCATGCACCCTCGGCTTCACCTATAAATATGGTGGCATCGTCTACAATCAGACCCTTGCCGACAAGATTGAGAACCAGAACGTGGCCTACAACCTCGACAACCGTGCCGGACAGGGACGTTGGGAGCGCCCCGGCGACGTGACCTCCTACGTAGGCTTCAGCCCCACAGGAGCCAACACACCCGCCAGCACCCGCTTCATCATGAACGACAACGAGGTGCGCCTGGCCACCATGAGTGTGGGCTACCGCTTCACCGGCGAGGACTTCAAGGCGCTGAGCAAGGCCAGCATCGACGTCCTGTCGCTCAACTTCACTACCAACGACATAGCCCGCCTCTCGCGCATACGCATGGAGCGCGGCCTCGACTACCCCTTCGCACGCTCCTACACGCTGTCGATGTCGATAATGTTTAGGTAAGTTTGTAAGTTTTTGAGTTTGTAAGTTTGTAAGTTTAGTGCACAGTATTGTCATCCTGAGTACAACGAAGGATCCCGCGCAGGGACTTGGCAAGAGACTATTGCGAGATGCTTCACATTTGTTCAGCATGACACACAAAGAGAAAAAATAAAAAGTATATAAAAAATGAAAAGAACCACATACCTCCTCATCGCCCTGCTCACCCTCACCTCGTGTGAGAAGTGGCTCGATGTAATGCCCAACACCGATGTGCCCGCCAAGGAGCTCTTCACCACCGAGAATGGATTCACGAGCGCCCTCGCAGGTCTCTACATCTCCATGACCGAAGAGAATACCTACGGCAAGAACCTCAGCTTCGGGCTCCCCGAGCAGCTGGCACAGTTCTACGACAAGCTCCCCGACGGTACCACCGACCGCAACAGCGTCTACATCTACGACCGCGAGACCAGCGGTGCCTACAACACCAAGGGAGTGCTCGCCAACACCTGGCAGGCACAGTACCACATCATCGCCAATGCCAACAACCTGCTCAAGTGGTGGGACCTCAATGGCGCTACCGTGCTCACCGACCCCACCACCCGCAGCATGATACGTGGCGAGGCACTTGCCATGCGTGCCTACCTCCACTTCGACCTCCTGCGCGGATGGGGCCCCATGCACTATGCCGACAGCGATGAGGCCAAGAGCGTCAAGTGCATGCCCTACCGCACCGTGGCCGACCACTCCAAGCAACCCCTGCTCGCCGCCGGCGAGGTGGTGAGCCGCATCCTCAGCGACCTGCACGAGGCACGCGAGTGCATGAGCTACGAGAAGGAGCTCAACCTGAGCGACCCTACCAACGACCGCCAGTTCCGCTTCAACTATCACGCCGTGGGTGCCCTCCTTGCCCGCGTATACAACTATGCCGGCATCCGCGACAGCGCAGCCCTCTATGCCCGGATGGTCATCGACGAGTGCGGACTTGCCCTGCAGAGCGGCAACAGCAACGACCCCATACTCTCGCGCGAGGTCATCTGCGGACTCAGCATGCACGAGCTTGAGGACAACCTCTCAGCCTACTTTGCCTATGGCGAGAAGATGAACACCAAGTACTACCTCGACATCTCCACCCTCAACGCCCTGTACGAGACAGTAGGCTCCGAGAGCGAGGACATGCGTGCCCAGGGCACCGCCTTCCACCGCAACAACGAATTGCAATATGCCATATCGCTCAAGTATATCGACAACGACAATGAGGTCATCCCCCTCATCCGCCTGCCCGAGATGTACTACATCGCCTGCGAGTCCACCGAGGACAATCGCCAGGCAGCCACCTATATCAATACCGTGCGCAACAAGCGAGGCATCTCGAAGGCCAAGGACGTAACCTGCGACACCCCCGAGCAGCGCATTGCAGCCCTCAACCGCGAGTACCGCAAGGAGTTCTACGGCGAGGGGCAGTACTTCTGGTTCCTCAAGAGCCACGGCCTCACCGGCACCCTCACCCATTGCCCCGAAGTGACGCTCGTGGAGGAGAACTTCATCTTCCCCCTCCCCGATGCCGAGGTCGAGTATGGCTGGACACAGGAGAATGAGGAGGACGGCGAAGGCAACGAGAAGTCTGCCGACAATGACAATACCATCACCCCCAAAGCATAAACATGTGACACTATGAGAAAGAATATTCCCCACATAGCCTGCCTGCTGTGCCTTGCCTTTGGCCTGGCAGCTTGCGAGAAGATAGAGCCCGACTTCTACGACGAAGGGGCCAACGGCGCCTACTTCGACTACGGGTATGCGTCTGACTTTGAGCGCGTGCTCAACTTCAGCGACCACATCGTGGGCCACCCCGACACGGTGAGCCTTCCGCTCAAGGTGAAACTGCTCGGCTACCTCAAGGAGGAGGCCCGCACACTCGCCATCAAGACCAAGCCCATCGAAGGGTATGCCCTGGCTGACGTCACCATCGATGAGGTCATCTTCTCCGGCAACGAGTATGAGAAGACCATCGACATCAAGGTGTGCCGACCCGAGAAAGAGGACTCCACCTACGCCGTATGCATCTACCTCGACGGTAGTGGCGACCTGGGCACTGGCATTGCCGGCAAGGATGAGGTGAACCTCTACGTGACCGAGTCGTACAGCATGCCCTCGGTATGGTACAGCCACATGGACACCTACCTGGGGCAGTGGACGAAGGAGAAGCACATCTTCCTCGCCCAGCACACCGGCAACGACCAGTTCTATGCCTCCCTCTACGACAGCAACCTCGGCATGCACCTCTTCGACGCCATCCTCGCCCTCAACGTGAGCGCCGTGAATGCCCTGTTGGCCCAAGAGCCCACCGAACCCATTGTTGCAGACCTCCCCATCCTGAAGGAGAGCGACTACCCCGACTACCACATGCCCTACTTCTGGACACTCCATGAGGGGCAGCTGGGCATGTATAGAGCCAGCAAGTTCTGCCGCTTCACCACCATGCTCGGAGGCTCCAACACCCGTGACATCGCGGCCCTCTATGCCAGCGAGGCAGGCCAGCAGAAGATGCAGGAGGAGGCCAGTGACTTCCACAAGGACGATGTGCTCTACATGCTCAATGAGTATTACACCTATGCCCCTCAGGGCTACCCCATAGCCGAATACAGGAACCTCTGCTGGGTAGAGATGAAGAGCAATGTAAACTACAATGTGCGCATCCCCTACTGGTGGGACGACCCCAACGGACTGGGCACAGCAGCCATCGTGAAGAAATACTTTGGCGACTACGAGGACGAAAAATACCAGTTCATGCTGAAGACCATGATGAAGGACGATGGTGCGGACACGTTCATCGCCGCCTCCATACTCCCCTTCATGTACGACACGGCAACCGGCACCTACACCTGGGACCCCACACCGCTGGGCATCAAGCAGCTGGCTGGTGAGGAGCGCCTCAAGGAGTGCTACCGCCTCATCAAGGCCGCCAACGACAAGCGCCCCGCATCACGAAGATATGATATACCGGAAGTGGAACTTGAAAATTAAAAATTAAAAATTGAAAATTGAAACAGGCAGATAGTGTCATCCTGAGCAACGCTCATCTCGCGTTGGCCCCTTAAAGAGGGACAGTGCTTTCAGATAGTCAGCACACGCGATGAAACTAATCAAAGAGAACTGTCGCCCTTTAAGGGGGACGAGCGAAATGAAGCTTTAGCAAAATGGAGCGGAGGGGGTAAAACTCCTAACTCCTAACTCCTAATTCCTAACTCCTAACTAATAAAAAAAACTCATGAAAAAGATAACCCCCTACCTCCTGCTGGCCCTCCTGCTCACAGGCTGCTACAAAGACCAAGGTAACTACGACTACACCTTAGGTACAATGAACGAAATACGCTCCGTCACCTTCACCCCCTCGGCGACTACAGCTGCCGGAGGCGATGTCATCGAGGTGCAGCAGGCACTCAACGAATCAGACAGGGTGCGCCGTATCGAGGCCACCGTGGAGCAGTCCATCGCCACCACCCTCGACGAACTGGACTTCTACTGGTGCCGCACCTATGCCAATGAGCAAGGCAGACAGGTGCGCGACACGCTGCGCACCAAGGGCTACCTCGAAGTGATACTCCCCGTAGGCCAAGCGATGGAGTACAACATCTTCCTGCAGATCTACGACCGCTCCACCGACCTCTCCCACTACTCCTCGTTCAGGCTCGCCACACGCCCCCTGTTCAAGAACAGCCTCTTCGTACTCCACGGACAGGAGGGCCAGCGCAAGCTGGGCAACATCGAGGTCATCGGTAACGAAACCAAGATCTACACCGACGTCAAGCACGTCACCAACGACAACAACCACTACGAGAACGCCACAGGCCTCGGCTATACCACCTATTACAACATCCCCGAAAATCTGGCTAACATCGGCACCACCAGCACCCTCACCCTCTACGGCAACCAGGGCGATACCCGAGGCTACAACCCCCACGGCATGAACGTGAAGTTCACCTCCGAACAGATGTTCAAGCCCGAAAGCGAGACCTTCGCCTACCGCCGCACCATGCAGACGGGCGACCCCGCCAATTACACCCAGTACAAGGTCGTACTCACCGAGACGGGCGAGGTATACGTAGGCAACTACGTGCACGCCCTCTACAAGCCCGGCCTCGCCTGCGAGGGCAACCCCGACCTGCCCCATCAGACCGACTACGACATCACCGCCGCCACCATCACCCACAACCGCTTCCTCCTATGGGATGCCAAGCATGGCCGTTTCCTCTATGCCGCCAAGGAAGACCAAGGGTTTGCCAAGGACGAAGGCAACTCCATCAAGCCCGGCTACATGTCGCAGAGCCCCCTGCTCGATGCCCATGTCAAGCTCGCCACCCTGCAGCATTCGCCCGCCACGATGACCGCCGTGATGGGCTACATCAACTACCGCGACAGCTACGACCAGCAAAACGCCTACTTCATCTTCAAGGATGAGGCTACCGGCCACTACTACCGCTACGAGCTCCGCATGGAAGACATTGGCGACGGCAGCAAAGCCCCCCAGCGCCGCGGTGCCCCTGCCGAGAACGAGCCACTGGCCGCCTACACCATCATCAGCGAGAAGCAGCTCACCGGGCTCACCCCCACCCACATGAGCACCATCACCTACAACGCATGGTTCACCACCTCGAACCTCTTCTTTGCCGAGGGCGGCACCGTATACCGCTACAACGTCTCCAACGGCGACAAATATCCCGTCTACCAAGCCCCCGAAGGCTATGAGGTCACCCGCATCAAGTTCCGCACCGAGGAGAGCTCCACTTTCAGCGACGACCTTGGCCTCCACCTCACCATCGCCCTCTACGACGGCACCCACGGCGCCATCGCCGAAGTGAAGTTCACCACCGCTGCCGACATCGATGAAGACTTCCCCACACTCTTCTACGACCGCGACAACGACGGCAACCGCTGGGGCGAAATCCACGACATGCAATTCGTATACGACTATATATACAAGATGGTATATTGATATAGCAACGTCATCGGTCAATAAAACGAAAAAAACAGAGGTCAGCACCCACGGTGCTGGCCTCTGATTGGTTTTGTCTCGGAAAGTATTCGCTTGTTTTTCGTTAATAAATGAGAAAATGGGGGTGCATGACCCACTTTTTTCTGAAAATTTCAGAATCTTTTCAGAATTGATTCCTATTTTTGTAGCCGAAAGCTCGCCTTTGAGGGGTAAGAGATGACGAGTTAAATAAGACGGCGAAATAAAAAGGAATGATTAACCGATTAAATATCAACGCACTAGTACCTCCCCCCCCCCTGTAGGGACGGCGGTTTACTCGGAAGCTATGCAATGCGCTACCGTGCGGCACACCTCGTGCCCTGCGGTGGCGCATTTTCATTATAAACCACAGATTAACTTCGTTGAACCTCGGCTGCACTCGCTGAGCATTGTAAGCAAGCTTACATGCGCTCGTTGGCGCGAGGTTTGACTCGGATTAAACAGATTATAAACACTAAACAAAAAGAACCATAAACCAGCCAATCTCCGCGATGTCTGCATCACCCCTCCTTGGGAGGGGCAGGGGGGAGGCCCCAAACCAAAAACAATATGAACAACACAGAAACAAGG
>JAZPZS010000147.1:0-8437 GCA_045544835.1 Bacteroidaceae bacterium
GTATGCAGCGCTTGCTGATATCCTCCGCAATAAGGGTGCGCAGACTACACTCGAGGAGCGCGTATGGTTTGCCAAGGAGGCGTTCGGCGTATCTTCACTGTACGACTCGGCTATCTTCAACTACTTCGATGGGGAGAACGGTTCGATGTTCCGTAAGGCCATCAATCATCCCAAGTCGCTTCGCTATGGCGAGAATCCTCACCAGAAGGGCTATTTCTATGGTGACTTCGAGGCTATGTTCGACCAGATTCACGGTAAGGAAATCTCTTACAACAACCTGCTCGACATCAATGCAGCCGTAGACCTTATCGACGAGTTTGAAGATACAACCTTCGCTATCCTCAAGCACAACAACGCTTGCGGCCTTGCATCACGCGACACACTGCTCGAGGCTTGGACCGACGCTTTGGCTGGCGATCCCGTATCGGCTTTCGGTGGTGTGCTCATCACCAACCGTGCTATCGACAAGGCTACAGCCGAGGAAATCAACAAGATTTTCTTTGAGGTAATCATTGCCCCTGACTACGATGTGAACGCGCTCGAAATCCTTACACAGAAAAAGAACCGTATCATCCTCGTACGTAAGGAGACCGAGATGCCCCGTCAGCAATATCGTTCAGTACTCAACGGCGTGCTCGTGCAGGACCGTGACCTCAAGACCGAGACTCCCGAGGATTGCAAGCCTGTAACCAACAAGGTGGCTACAGCTGAGGAGATTGAGGATATGCTCTTTGCCAACAAGATTGTGAAGAACAGCAAGAGCAATGCCATCGTGTTGGCCAAGAACAAGCAGTTGCTTGCCAGCGGTGTAGGTCAGACCTCTCGTGTGGATGCCCTGAAGCATGCCATCGAGAAGGCTAAGGGCTTTGGCTTTGACCTCAATGGCGCGGTGATGGCCAGCGATGCTTTCTTCCCCTTCCCCGACTGTGTGGAGATAGCTCACGAGGCAGGCGTTACTGCTGTTATCCAGCCTGGCGGCTCGGTACGTGATGCTGAGTCAGTAGAGTATTGCAACAACAATGATGTAGCGATGGTAATCACTGGTTTCCGCCACTTCAAACACTAAAAACCGAGTGGAGAGGGAAGAGTGAACAGGGAAGAGCTTTTTATCCCCTCACTCTCCACTCTTCATTCTTCACTTTTAACTCTTCACTGAATTTATGGGACTTTTCTCTTTTACACAAGAAATAGCGATGGACCTCGGCACGGCCAACACCATCATCTTGCAGAATGGTAAGATAGTAGTGGACGAACCTTCCGTTGTTGCCCTTGACCGCCGTACCGACAAGATGGTAGCCGTAGGCGGACGTGCAAAGTTGATGCACGAAAAAACAAATGAGAATATCAGGACTATTCGTCCATTGCAGAATGGCGTGATTGCTGACTTTAATGCTTGCGAGCAGATGATGCGCGGACTCATCAAGATGGTGAATACGCGTGCTCGTCTGTTTACTCCTTCGCTGCGCATGGTGATTGGTGTGCCTTCGGGTAGCACCGAGGTTGAGTTACGTGCTGTACGTGACTCGGCTGAGCATGCTGGTGGACGTGATATCTATCTTATCTATGAGCCGATGGCTGCTGCTGTGGGTATTGGTCTCGATGTGGAGGCTCCCGAGGGCAACATGGTGGTGGATATAGGTGGTGGATCTACAGAAATTGCTGTTATTTCGTTGGGTGGTATTGTTAAGAACAGTTCCATTCGTGTGGCAGGCGATGACTTCACGGACGATATTAAGGAATATATGAGCCGGCAGCATAATGTGAGGGTCAGTGAACGTATGGCCGAGCGTATCAAGATTCATGTAGGATCGGCGCTGACGGACCTTGAGGAGGATGCGCCTGAAGAGTATATCGTTCATGGCCCAAACCGCATCACCGCATTGCCTATGGAGGTGCCTGTTTGCTATCAAGAGATAGCCCACTGTCTGGACAAGTCAATCGCAAAGATTGAAACTGCCGTGTTGAGCGCGCTTGAAGATACGCCCCCCGAAATCTATGCCGACATTATTCATAATGGAATATATTTGGCTGGTGGAGGTGCACTACTTCGTGGTTTGTCAAAGCGTTTGCAAGACAAAATCAATATTCCCTTCCATGTGGCAGAAGATCCTTTGCACTGCGTAGCCCGTGGAACGGGTATTGCTCTAAAGAATGTCGATCGATTCTCGTTCTTGATGCGATAATATTTTAGGAGTTCAGAAGCTTGGCTTCTGAACTCTCAATAATATATAAAATGAACTCTATCTTTCAATTCCTATACAAGCATCTTCACTGGTTAGTGTTTGTCGTATTGGAGATTGTATGCTTTGTTCTGTTGTTCTCCTTTAATGGTTTTCAAGGCAGCATATATCTGTCCACGGCCAACGCTGTTAGTGCGCGTTTGATGGTGGGTAAGAGTAGGGTCGCCTCCTACTTTGCATTGGACCAAACCAATGAGGCTTTGGCCGTACAGAATGCCATGTTGCAACAGCGCGTAACAGAATTGGAACAGATGTTGGGGCAGTTTCGCTTGGACAGTTTGTCTGAGGCCAAGGTAATAGATAAGGTTCGGCGTATGGGCTTTCGCATAACCCCAGTGAGGATAGTAGATAATTCCATAAACAAAACCGATAATTTTATCACCATAGATAAAGGAAGTGCTGATGGATTAGTACCAGATATGGGAGTGATAGACTGCGCTGGGACATTAGGCGTCGTTTATAAATGTTCGCAGCATTATTCATTGGTGATGCCATTGCTCAACAGCAAGAGTTCGCTCAGCTGCAAGGTTCTTGGGGGTGATTCTTTTGGCTTTCTTAAGTGGGAGGGTGGTGATGCGCGTTATGCCATGCTGTATGATTTACCTCGCTATGCAGAAGTGCAGATAGGGGATACGATAGTAACTAGTGGACATTCGGTGTCCTTCCCTGAGGGAATTATGGTAGGAAGAGTAGCAGAGATGTTCCCTTCATCTGATGGGTTGTATGTCACATTGAAGGTGTTGCTGTCTGCAGGGTTTGACCAGTTAGGCCATGCTTTTGTGGTGAGCAAGATGGATGCAGATGAACTCGTAGCGTTAAAGGAGGAACTTAATCCAAAGAAAGTAAAGAAGGGGAAAAAATGATGGAGAAAGTATTGACACGTGTTGCCTGGTTTGTTGGGCTGATTCTTATACAAGTGCTGCTTTTGAACCACGTTTATTGGATGGGCGTGGCCACTCCTTTCGTTTATGTATACTTCTTATTAGTCTTAGACAGGAATACCGATGTCAACGTTGTGATGTTGATAGCTTTTGCTTTGGGACTGTGTGTTGATGTTTTCAGTAATACACCAGGGGTAAATGCTGCGGCTTCGGTGTTATTGGCATTTGTTAGGCCAGGCTTATTGCGGCTTTTCTCTCCTCGTGACGAATTTGATAATTTTGAGCCGGGCATCAGAGTGCTTGGGGTATGGCCGTTTTTGCGATATGCCTTGTGCGGTGTGCTATTGCATCATACGCTTCTGTTCTTTCTCGAGTCGTTTGCCTTGCCGCATGTGGGTTATGTATTGATGCGTATCGTATGTAGTGCACTGTTCACGCTGTCTCTTGTGATGGCTATAGAGTTTGTACGTCATCGTCGTTAACACAATAGGTCGAGTGGTATGATTAATGACTATAGATACGAGAATCGCAAATTTGTCATTTTAGGCATCGTTGTGGGTATTGTGTTGTTGTTTGTCGCTCGATTATTCCAATTACAAATACTTGATGACGAATATAAGAAGCATGCGGACTCAAATGCTTTTCTTGAGAAGACGGTTTATCCTTCTCGTGGTGTAATGTATGACCGTACCGGGAAACTGCTTGTGTATAATCAACCGGCATACGATGTAATGGTATGCATGCGTAATGTTAAGGGACTTGACACATTGGCCTTGTGCGAGTCGTTGGGTATCACGCAAGAGTTTTTTGAGAAGCGCATAGTTGATATTCAAAATAAGAGATTGAATCCTGGCTATTCAAATTATACTGACCAGTTGTTTCTTGGTCAATTGACGGTGGAGGAGTTTGCCAAGTTTCAGGAACAGCTCTATAAGTTTCAGGGATTCTCGGTGCAGCGTCGTTCCATTCGGCAGTATACTTATCCGGTGGCAGGACACCTTTTTGGTGATTTAGGCGAGGTCTCTAAAAAGGAGATGGCCAAAGATGAGTACTATGTACGTGGGGATTATATAGGGAAACAGGGTATAGAGAGCTTCTATGAAAAGCAACTTCGTGGTGAAAAGGGTACAGAGGTGTTGTTGCGTGATGCCTATGGACGTATCAAAGGGAATTACCTGGATGGAGAAATGGATGTAGAACCTGTCCCAGGAAAGAACTTAACGCTGAGCCTTGATATCGAATTGCAGCAATTGGCCGAACGACTTTTGGAAAATAAAATAGGAAGTGTAGTCGCTATTGAACCGGAAACAGGTGAGGTGCTATGTATGGCCTCATCTCCTACGTTTGACCCACGGATGTTGGTAGGTCGTCAGCGCAGTGAAAATCATAAGGCACTGTCAAAAAACAAGCAGAAACCATTGCTCAATCGTGCAGTGATGGGAACCTATCCGCCAGGATCAACGTTTAAGACAGCGCAAGCCTTGACTTTTTTGCAGGAAGGTATCATCACTCCCAATACGCAATATCGTTGTTCACACGGATTTCAGTTTGGAGGATTACATGTAGGATGTCATGCGCATGGTTCGCCATTGCCCTTAGTGCCAGCATTGGCAACATCGTGCAACAGCTATTTTTGCTGGGGGCTTCATCATATGTTCAGCGCCGATAAGTATGCCAAGGTACAAGATGCGATGACAGTATGGAAAGACCATATGGTAGCCATGGGATTTGGCTATCGCTTGGGGATTGACTTGCCGGGTGAAGCACGTGGATTTATTCCCAATGCCGCATTCTATGACAAGTGGTATGGTGGCCGGTGGCGTGGGTTGACGGTCATCTCTATCTCCATCGGGCAGGGTGAGGTCACATTGACACCGCTGCAGATAGCCAATCTTGGTGCCACGATAGCCAATAGAGGTCATTATATAACGCCACATATCGTCAAGGGTATCGAAGGGGAGGAAATTGATAGCCTGTATCGCTATCCCAAACACACGCTGGTCGACAAAGAACATTATGAGACCATCGTACAGGGCATGCGCGAAGCTGTGCTCAATGGAACATGTGCGGGAGCCAATTTGCCAGGTATTGAAGTCTGCGGAAAGACAGGTACGGCGCAGAACCGCGGTAAGGACCATTCGGCGTTCATGGGGTTTGCTCCGATGGACAATCCGAAGATAGCGGTTGCTGTATATGTTGAGAACGGCGGTTTTGGAGCCGTTTATGGTGTGCCTATCGGTGCTTTGATTATGGAAAAGTATCTGACAGGGACATTGAGTGAGACAAGTGAACAGAAGGCAACGAACATACAACAACGGGTAATTTATTATGGCAATCAGGAACGTTAGTCTGTGGCGGTCGGTCGACTGGTTCACCATCATTATATATTTTATATTGGTGGTATGTGGATGGCTCAGCATTTGTGGTGCTAGCTATGATTTCGGTGATACTAGCTTTTTCAGTCTCTCATCCAATCCGGGCAAGCAATTGTTGTGGGCTGCCTGTGCTGTTGTGCTAGGCCTAGTGCTGCTTAATATAGAAAAGAAATACTATGAGATGATTGCCTATCCTCTCTACGTATGTTTTATTATCCTGCTGGCAGTCACCCGTTTCTTCGCGACCGAGATTAATGGCTCCTTTTCGTGGATTAAGTTGGGTCCTATTAGTATACAGCCTGCCGAGTTTGCCAAGTTTGCCACAACTCTGGCCTTGGCTCGTTTGCTCAGTACGTATGGGTTCTCTATGGAGAAGCGAAGCGATGTGGTCAAAATGCTAACTATTGTTATACTGCCTATGCTGCTCATCGTGTTGCAGAATGAAACGGGCTCGGCACTTGTGTATTTGGCATTCTTCCTGGTTCTCTATCGTGAGGGTATGACGGGTTCGCTCTTGGCGGTCGGAGTATGTGCTGTACTCTATTTTGTCATTGGAGTGGGGCAGAGAGAGAATATGTTTCATAACATACCTGTCAATGTGGGGCAATTTGTTGTATTTCTGCTTATCCCGCTCTTTACGGCTTTGATGACGGGTGTCTACTCCAAGCGTATGAGGCGTGCTTGGGGTATTGTACTGGTGAATTTGGTAGGAACGCTTGCGGCCTATCTGTTTTCCCGCTTTGTCATTCCTTTTGACATCTGTGTCGTTCAGCTGGTGCTTTGTATTTGCACGGCCCTATACCTGTTGTTCGTGTACCTGCGTGAGCGCTATGCCTCCTATCTGCTGATAGCTCTCTTCGCCTTGGGCTCAATAGGCTTCTATTACTCATGCAATATGCTCATTGGGAAGCTGAAGCCCCATCAACGGATGCGTATCGAGGTGTTGCTGGGATTGAAGGACGACCCTGCTGGTGTGGGCTACAATATCAACCAGTCGAAGATTGCTATCGGCTCGGGTGGCTTATGGGGCAAAGGCTTTTTGAACGGTACGCAAACCAAACTGAATTATGTCCCCGAGCAACATACCGATTTCATCTTTTGCACTATTGGCGAGGAGCAAGGCTTTATGGGGTGTACTTTTATCCTGATACTTTATGCGGCGTTTATCATCCGCATCATCCTTCTGGCCGAACGGCAAGGAAGCAATAAGTTTACCCGTGTCTATGGCTACTCGCTGGCTTCTATCTTGACCTTCCATCTTTTCATCAACGTGGGTATGGTGATAGGCCTGGCTCCTGTGATTGGTATTCCTCTCCCCTTCTTCAGCTATGGAGGTTCTTCTCTTTGGGGGTTCACCATTCTACTTGCCATATTACTTCGCCTGGATGCCGAACGGGAGACCCGATTCTAATGCCTACCGCGCGTACTCCCCTTAATAGCGTGTCGCTCATTTGGTGCGATACCCTGATTTCAGTGTGTGTGGTGTTTCCCTGCGGTAGGTTTGTTATGGGAATGGTATAGTCCTGCCTTTGGCCAATTCCCCTTGAAAGCGCGCTTTGTTGGAGTGTGGCATTTATTTCTTCATCATACAAGACGGTAGAGTCTTGTGTGATGCATAAGTGTACAGTGAGGTTGGTATAGGCGTAGCCGTCTGTGTGAAATAGCAGTTCTACTCCTTTCTCTTTAGGTGTATTCAATGTGTCAACAGAGTATTTCAGCGTATCTCTTCTGTCCCATCCCTCAAGATTGATGGGCACGAATGATAGGTGCGTGACATTCTTCATGCATCCACAAAGGGTAGTGGACAATAGCAGGATAATGGCAATCCCTTTGTATGGAGGCACTGATGCTCTATGACGTTCCATTTGGATGGAGGATGTTTGCTTATTCTTTGCTTGAGTTGTTCCCTCCTTGGGCATTGCTGGATTTCTTCTTCTTTTTCTTCTTTTTCTTGGCGTTGTCAAAGCGTGTCACACTATCTTGATCGAGCAGGTCTGTACGTTGCGGCTCATTGGACGTACCATCCTCAAGCAGCGATTCGGGTTTCACGCCCTTTTTGTTTAGGTTGATGATGTCGAAGGCGCGACGTGTACTGATGGTGACGAGGTTGGCAGCAAAGCTCTTGTCGGTAGAGTAGGTGATTTCGCGTTTTAATGTATCAGATTTGAAGTAGTAGTAGGTGTTGTCCAATGTCTCCAGTGTGATATCGCGTGCGGGGAAGCGCTTCATGGCCTCTACGTAAGCGTCTACCTCATAGTTCATGCAGCATTTTAGTTTGGCGCATTGTCCGGCTAGCTTTTGGGGATTCATGGAGATGTCCTGATAGCGGGCTGCGCTGGTCGATACGGAGGTAAAGCTGGTGAGCCAGGTAGCACAGCAGAGTTCACGGCCACACGGGCCGATGCCGCCGATGCGTCCTGCTTCTTGGCGGGCACCAATCTGCTTCATCTCTATGCGTACCTTGAATACGTCGGCCAATACCTTGATGAGTTGGCGGAAGTCGACACGGCCGTCGGCAATGTAATAGAAGATGGCTTTGTTGCCGTCGCCCTGATACTCCACGTCGCCAATTTTCATGTTCAGGCCGAGGTCCTTGGCTATCTGGCGCGAACGTATCATCGTGTCTTGTTCCTTGGCCTTGGCTTCGTAGTACTTCTCCATGTCTACCTCGCGGGCTTTGCGGTATACGCGGCGCACCTCGGCCTCGCTCTTGATGCGTGCCTTCTTCATCTGTAGCAGTACGAGGCTGCCGGTAAGTGTGACGGTGCCTATGTCGTGACCCGGGCTGGCCTCTACGGCGACGATATCGTCCTTCTGCAAGGGTATCTTGTTGCTGTTCAGATAGTAGCCTTTGCGTGTGTTCTTGAACTGCACCTCCACATAGTCGGTGGCATCAATGTTGCCGGGCACATCGACAAGCCAGTCGAATACGTTGAGTTGC
>JAZPZS010000148.1:0-18266 GCA_045544835.1 Bacteroidaceae bacterium
ACTCCGTATTCCCCACATAAAAGAATGAATGTCCCGTCGAGGGACATCCATTCTTGCCGAACAACGAGGCCGGACTCCTGCTGTCCCATCAGCCGAGATGTCAAGCGGAACAGCATGGAATCGGAGAAAGCGTAAACCTCGCCAGTATGGCTAGAGAAAAGGTGTAAATCTTTTCAGCTAATGAAGCAAAAAAGCGTCTACTGAAATCAGGAAAAGACAGTTCTGCTTACCAAAAAGTTTACGTATCCGTGGATATTTCATTAAATATCCGCGGATATTTCATCACGTATCCATGGATATTTCATTACGTATCCACGGATACGCGAATTTTTTGCTTTGTTCTCGCGGTTTATTGGCTGTACGCTTTCGTTTTTTCTCATATGGGTTGGCATAAATTCTTTTGTTCCGATTTGCTTAGCGAAGTTACTCACACGGACAAGCACTATCGCAAGAAAAAATCGAAAAAACGCTTTTTTGAGCGAAAATTGTAAAGTTTCTTTACACTTTTTGCCGAAAACATCCCGGAAAAGTCATTTTTCTGAAAAAACAAACGCGCAAGACCCTAAGGTCTCACGCGCTTCTTTGCCACCAATACAAGTTACGCTACATAGCCATTTGAGGCATTATAAATTTGATAGAGTCATTCCGGATGCTGAGCGTAATATTCGTCCCACTGGCGCTGCACCTCTTGCCAATCTACCGCTTCGCCGTCGGCCACAGCCTCGGCTTGGCGTAGAGCCTCCTCGTGCTGTTTCTTTTCGGCATAGCGCACCTTCATGGTCTCTATGGTTGCATCGTCAAGGATATGGATAACGCCACGGCGCACACAGGATTGCAGGTCTTCGGGTCCGAAGGCTTTCCCTTGCACGTTGAAATCAGAGATGTTGAAGTCAAAGACAGTGCGAAGCGTATGTCTCACCATCTTCTGCTGATTGCGGTTGCCTGCCATCTTACGGCTCAGCAGCTTACCGATAATGTCTATTTCGCGTTTTGAAAATTTGTTTCTACCCACAACAGTAAGTTTATTAAAGTTACGCAAATAAAACCTCAATATCCCAGTCCTCTGACAGACTATGTCATTCTGAACATAGTGAAGAATCCCTAGCGACTTCCCCTGAGATCCTTCGCGCTGCTCAGGATGACAGATGTGCATTCTAGCCTCGAAGGTCGGTATAAGTACTACAACCTTTGTAAGGTTTATACATGAAGAAGTCGTGCCGGATTGATGCGATGAAACTCCGAGAAATAGGATTTGAGTGCTCGCCCCCTTTGTAATCCACCGACTCAAGGTTACCCCTTACGGGGCGTGGCCCGCCATTGGAAGTCGAAGCTGTCCTCGGTTTTCAGATATAATTGATGAGTTTCCCAGTCTAAACCGACACGACTATATTTTGAATTGAAAGTTGAAAATTGAAAGTTGAAAGCTCCAAGCTCATTGACATACAATTCCTTTTTCCTTCTACACCTTCATTTCATCTTTCACTTCTTCATTTCAAAGAACACAGCTCACATTCAGAATGTTTGCCCCGAGAGGCATATTTCTTTGCTTTTGCTAATGCAAATATAGGAAGTTTTCTCCAATAAAAAAAGAGGCCGGAGCCTCTTTTTTCATTATCATGTTAAATAACACTATTTCGCAAGTGGTTATTTAAGCCGCGTGAGCCACAATTAAGCAGCCTTAGCCTTAGCTACGATAGCCTTGAAAGCTTCAGGATGATTCATTGCGAGGTCAGCGAGCACCTTACGGTTGATCTCGATACCAGCCTTGTGCAATGCACCCATCAGTTGAGAATAAGACATACCCTCGAGACGAGCGGCAGCGTTGATACGCTGGATCCACAATGCACGGAAGTTGCGCTTCTTATTCTTACGGTCGCGGTAAGCGTAGGTCAGACCCTTCTCCCAAGTATTCTTGGCAACGGTCCAAACGTTCTTACGAGCACCGAAGTAACCTCTGGTTAAACCTAAAATTTTCTTTCTCTTTGCTCTTGAAGCAACATGATTTACTGATCTTGGCATAGTTTTGTTTCGTTTTTAGATGTTAGCGCTGCTCGGGGCAGTCTTGGTTTTGCTAACCATCCGATTAATAATTGTTTTTAGAATAACTCGCTTAACTTTAAGATTACTTCATTGCAAGAAGTTCCTTAACCTGGCTTACGTTTGCACCGTGTACAAGTGTGAAGTGGTCGAGGTTACGTTTTTGCTTCTTAGTCTTCTTTGTCAAGATGTGACTGTGATAAGCGTGCTTTCTCTTGATTTTACCTGTTCCGGTAAGAGCGAATCTTTTTTTTGAACCGGAGTTAGTCTTAACTTTTGGCATGTTGTTAGTTATTATTTAATTATTAATATATAAACGGTGCGTACTATACCGGCACGCAGCCGCTTTTTTCTCAAGTTTATAGTTGAAAGATGACAGATGAAAGTTATCCACTCATGGATTCAAGATGTCAACCTTCATCTTTCCACTTTCAATTTTCATCTTTCTGCTGAGCGGGCTTCTCTTTCTTGGGAGCGGCAGCCTTCTTCGGTGAAATGAAGATGGTCATGCGCTTACCTTCGAGTACAGGCATCTGGTCTACCTTACCATACTCCTCGAGGTCGTTGGCAAAACGCAGCAACAGCACCTCGCCCTGCTCTTTGAAGAGAATGGAGCGTCCCTTGAAGAATACGTAAGCTTTTACCTTATCGCCATCTTTAAGGAAGCCTATTGCATGCTTGAGTTTGAAGTTGTAGTCATGATCGTCGGTCTGCGGACCAAAACGGATTTCCTTTACTTCAATCTTTACCTGCTTGGCTTTTAACTCCTTTTGCTTTTTCTTTAGCTGATACAGAAACTTTGAATAATCAATAATTCTGCAAACAGGCGGAACGGCGTTCGGTGAGATTTCTACCAAGTCAGCCTCATTCTCTTCGGCTATTCTTAGTGCTTCATGGATTGACACTACGGTAGGTTCAATGTTGTCACCGACAATTCGGACTTCTTTGGCTCGTATCTGTTCATTGATACGGTGTTGGCCTTTTAAATTGTCTTTTTTCATTCAGATGAATTTGTTTGTTCTGCTGTCTTTTTTAATGGTTATTAATCCTTTTTTGTTCTGTATCAAACGCCACAAAACGGCAATCTTGCCGCCCACATTGTTAAATGCGGGCGCAAAGATAGTGCAAACTGAGCGAAAAATCAAATTTATTTAACTTTTTCCGAGGTGCGGCCTATCTTCTACTTGTCATAACAAGTTAAAGATAGTGCAAACTGAGCGAAAAAACAAATTTATTTAACTTTTTCCGAGGTGCAGCCTATCTTCTACTGGCAAAAGTTACCATTCATTTATCATATTATTAACTTCTTCTTCGATCTTCTTACCAAATTCTGCAATTTTCAGGCTTCCTTCGTTGATTCCGCCCTGTCTGCGTACAGTAACAGTACCCTCGGCCTGCTCTTTTTCGCCAACAACCAACATATAAGGAATATGCTTCACCTCGTTGTCGCGAATCTTACGGCCAATCTTCTCGTTGCGGTCATCGATGATGCAACGTACGTCGTACTGCTCAAGCTCCTTCTTCACCTGCTCGGCATAGTCGTTGAACTTCTCCGAGATAGGCAGAATAGCCACTTGGTCGGGGGTGAGCCACAAGGGGAACTTACCGCCAGTATGCTCGATGAGCACTGCCACGAAACGCTCCATTGAGCCGAAGGGCGCACGGTGAATCATTACGGGACGATACTTCTGGTTGTCCGAACCGGTATACTCCAACTGGAAGCGCTCGGGCAAGTTATAGTCTACCTGAATGGTACCCAACTGCCAACGGCGACCGATAGCATCCTTCACCATAAAGTCGAGCTTGGGACCGTAGAAAGCAGCCTCGCCAGTCTCTACGCGAGCCTTCAGACCCTTCTCCTCGCAAGCCTCCACGATAGCCTGCTCGGCACGTGCCCAGTTCTCGTCAGAACCTACATACTTGGTGGTA
This sequence comes from Bacteroidaceae bacterium, assembly GCA_045544835.1. Lineage (GTDB taxonomy): Bacteria > Bacteroidota > Bacteroidia > Bacteroidales > Bacteroidaceae > UBA1189. The sequence continues at coordinate 3,967 of JAZPZS010000148.1, forward strand.
TTGTTGGGGTCGCGCAATGAAATCTGAGCCTCATAGTTCTCAAAGTTGAGCGCTTTGAAGATAATCTGGATAATCTCCATTACGCGGATAAACTCCTCCTTCACCTGGTCGGGGCGGCAGAAGATGTGGGCATCGTCCTGAGTGAAGCTGCGCACACGGGTCAAGCCGTGAAGCTCACCACTCTGCTCATAGCGGTATACGGTACCGAACTCGGCCAAGCGCAAAGGCAGGTCCTTGTATGAGCGAGGCTGCCACTTGTAAATCATACAGTGGTGGGGGCAGTTCATCGGTTTCAGCAAGTACATCTCACCCTCCTCAGGAGTGGTGATGGGCTGGAAGCTGTCCTTGCCATAGTGATCCCAGTGACCCGAAGTCACATAGAGCTGCTTGTTACCGATATGCGGAGTCATCACCTGCTGGTAGCCGAAACGCTTCTGGATGCGCTTCAAGAAATCCTCCAAGCGCAAACGCAGAGCGGTACCGCGAGGCAACCACATAGGCAAGCCCTTGCCCACCATCTCGGTAAACATGAAGAGTTCGAGCTCCTTACCGATCTTGCGGTGGTCGCGCTTCTTGGCCTCCTCCATCAGCACCAGATACTCATCGAGCATCTTCTTCTTGGGGAAGCTGATACCATAGATACGGGTCATCATCTTGCGGTTCTCGTCGCCACGCCAGTAGGCACCGGCCACAGAGGTCAGCTTGATAGCCTTGATGGGAGCTGTAGACACCAAGTGCGGTCCACGGCAGAGGTCGGTAAACGCGCCCTGAGTGTACGTAGTGATGGTACCATCCTCAAGTTCTGAGATAAGTTCGCACTTATAGGTCTCCCCACGGTCGCCGAACATCTTCAGCACCTCGGCCTTGGAGATTTCGTTGCGCACTACATTCTCATTCTTGGCAACCAGCTCAGCCATCTTCTTCTCGATAGCCTCAAGGTCGCCCTCCTTGATGGTCACGCCCTCGCCCGGATCCACGTCATAGTAGAATCCGTTCTCAATAGCGGGACCGATACCAAACTGGATATTCGGATAGAGCTCCTGCAAAGCCTCGGCCAAGAGGTGAGCCGAAGTATGCCAGAAGGCATGCTTAGCCTGCTCATCATCCCACTTGTGCAAGCGGATGGTAGCATCCTCATGGATGGGGCGGTTGAGCTCCACAATTTCGTCATTCACGCTGCAGGCCAGCACATCCTGTGCCAGACGGCTACTGATACTCTCGGCAATCTGCAAGCCGGTAACGCCAGCTTCGTACTCTCTTACCGAGCCATCAGGAAAGGTAATCTTAATCATTGTCCTATATGTATTATTTTTTGTTCTTGCTATACCTTATTATATATAGGCCACTACAAAAGGCATTTTGCAGCCAACATACAATGGGCTGCAAAATTAGCTAAATTATTCGAGATGCGCAATTTTATAGCGGCATTTATCTACTTCCCATTTTTTTCGCACCGGCGACACGCCAGCGGAGCAACTACTTGCACACCGTATCGCCACTTCGAAAAATCAGCGGAGCAACTGTATCAAACGGCGATTAGCCTTATCAACAGCTATATAATCGAGTGAGGAGAGATAGATTTGCGTCGTACGCTCCGAATCATGCCCCATCCCCTCGCTAATCACCGAAACGGGAACATTGGACACCCGTGCTATACTCGCCCAAGAGTGGCGAGCGACATACATCGTGAGTGGAACATCGAGCCGCACCATCTCGCCGATAGTCCTAAGTTTTAGCCTAATCCAACCCGACCGATTCCGGTATTGCCTCCGTTCGTCAACTCCCGGTACGGAAATGAGTGGCAGGAGATAATAGGAAGAGGCCGTCCTATAGCGTTCCACGATCTCCTGCATACAATGTTCCCAACGCACAGACAGATATTGCCCCGTCTTACGCCGCGAATAGACCAACCGTCCTCCACAGAGATTAGCAGGAGTGAGATACATCATATCAATGAGCGACATGCCCCGCGTATAGAAACTAAACAGAAACATATCACGAGCCAGCGCGAGATCAGGCCTAGCAGATAGATCAAGTTCCTTTATCTGCCTAATCTTTCGGATAGAGACAGCCCGCTTGGCCGTTTTGTCGATTCCCGTATATACATGCTTAAAAGGAGAGCGTTGAATCGTATACCCTTGCCCTACTGCGCGATTATAGGCGGCTCTCAACACCCGCATATAAAAAGACGAAGTATTCATCGTGAGCCCCGTAGTTCGCAAGTAGCTCTCATAGCCCACGACGACAGACTCATCAAGATCGGCCAATGGCAAGTCCTGTCCATTACGATATCGGTAGAAACTCTTTAGCGCTGCCGTATACGTCTCGGCCGAACGTTCACGCCCCAACGTCTGAAACTGCGCCACCAACTCGTGCATATAAGCAAACAACGTTTTCTCTCTCATCAGGCCAAGCGCCTCCGGCTTTGCCCTAAATTTCATCTGAATTACTGTCATTGTCACATGGATTAAATTGGTATAATACTTTACGGAATAAAAATATATTCCTACTTTTGCAATTACAAAATTATCCACTTATGATTCAATTTCAATGCGACTACAATGAAGGAGCCCATCCGCTCATCATACAAAGACTGGCAGAAACCAATATGACACAAACCGTAGGATATGGTGAAGACCCCTATTGCGAAGAAGCCAGACGACTCATCAAGGAAGCGTGCCAACGCGAAGACATCGACGTGCACTTCCTCGTAGGAGGTACACAAACAAACACCACGGTCATAAGCCATACCCTACGTCCATACCAAGGAGTACTAGCCGCCACAAGCGGACACATCAATGTACATGAGACAGGAGCCATAGAGAGCACCGGACACAAGGTGTTGGCAATCTCATCAGACGACGGCAAACTCACAGCAGCGCAAATCGAAGAGGCAATGGTAGCCCATGAACTCGAAGACGGCCCCGAGCATATGGTACAACCAGGGATGGTATACATCTCATACCCCACAGAAATTGGCACCATATACAGCCAAGCGGAGCTACTGGCCATACGCACAGTATGCGACAAGTACGGCCTCCCCCTCTTCGTCGATGGAGCACGTTTGGGCTACGGACTCTGTTCACCCTCATGCGACATTGACCTCCCTAAGCTAGCGCAACTAGCCGACATATTCTACATAGGAGGCACCAAGGTTGGAGCCCTATTCGGAGAGGCCGTGGTAATCACCAACGACAGGCTCAAACGCGACTTCCGCTACAGCATCAAGCGCCACGGAGGCATGCTAGCCAAAGGAAGACTACTAGGCATACAGTTTTCCACACTCTTCACCGACGGCCTCTACCTAAAGATTTCACGCCAGGCCATCAACGAAGCCATGCGCATCAAAAAAGCGCTTGAAGACAAAAGCATAGAACTACTGATTGATAGCCCCACCAATCAGCAATTCCCTATCTTTGACAACAAACAAGCCAAACGTTTAGGCAAAGACTTCCTACTCTCACCCTGGCAGCATATCGACGGCACACACTGCGCCGTACGTATCTGCACCAGCTGGGCAACCCAAAGCGAGAATGTAGACAAACTGATTGCGGCCATCAAGGAATTGTAAGCCCTACAAATTAGAAAAGAACAACTACGATAAATAGACATTAAATATGAGCACCAGACAACAACAAATGGAGGCCTTTGGACGGTTCCTTGACATACTCGACGAATTGCGCGAAAAATGTCCGTGGGATCGCAAGCAAACCAATGAGAGCCTGCGCCCCAATACAATAGAAGAGGTGTATGAGCTCTGCGACGCACTAATCAACAAGGACGAAACCAACATCTGCAAGGAGTTGGGCGACGTGTTGCTCCACGTGGCCTTCTATGCAAAAATTGCATCGGAGCAAGGAGCATTTGACATCAAGGATGTATGCGACCGCCTATGCGACAAACTAATTTTCCGCCATCCCCACGTATTTCCACCTGCAACAGACAGTGCTGGCGCCAACATCACGCCTGCTGTCACCAACGCCACTCAGGTATCTGAAAATTGGGAACAACTCAAGTTGAAAGAAAAAGGGGGAAACAAACGCGTACTCAGCGGAGTGCCTTCAGGACTCCCATCCATAGTCAAGGCCTATCGCATCCAAGAGAAAGCACGCAATGTAGGATTTGAGTGGGACGACGCATCCGGAGCCTGGGAGAAACTGCTCGAAGAAATCGAAGAATTACGCATAGAACTCGAGCGCGATGACCACGACCTTGCCGAAGCCGAGCTGGGCGACCTGCTATTCGCCACCATCAACGTTGCCCGCATGAACGGACTTAGCCCCGACAACGCCTTAGAGCGCACAAACCAAAAATTCATTCGCCGGTTCAACTACGTAGAAGAAGGAGCCATCAAGCAAGGACGTAACCTCAAGGAAATGACACTCGAAGAGATGGACGCACTATGGGAAGAGGCCAAACGAAGTGAACGAAAGTTATAAAACCAAACAAAAAGCAGAATTATTTGGGATATAGATGAACATTTGCTACATTTGCGGCATATAATAGACCAAACAATATATTAACTCTAAAAAAGTATACATCATGGACAAACCTTATGTTGTAGGAATGGATATCGGTGGAACAAACACCGTATTCGGTATCGTAGACGCACGCGGAAATATCCTTTGTGTGGATTCCATCAAGACACAGTCATACAAGGAAATTAACGAATACGTCAATGCCGTAGCAGAGAGACTGATTCCGATGATTAACGAGGTGGGCGGAAAAGAAAAGATTAAAGGCATGGGCATAGGCGCCCCTAACGGGAACTTCTATACCGGCAATATCGAGTTTGCCCCCAACCTCCCTTGGAAAGGCGTCATCAAGCTGTCCCAACTTTTCGAAGACAGCATCGGTGTACCCGTAACCGTAACTAACGACGCCAACGCTGCAGCTATTGGAGAAATGACATATGGCGCCGCACGTGGCATGAAGAACTTCATCGAAATCACCCTCGGCACTGGCGTTGGTAGCGGTATCGTCATTAACGGTCAGCTTGTATATGGGCACGATGGCTTTGCCGGTGAGCTCGGACATGTCATATCGCGCCGCCACAACGGACGTCAATGCGGATGTGGCCGTTGCGGATGCCTCGAGACCTACTGTTCAGCTACAGGTGTAGCACGCACAGCTAAGGAGATTGTAGACTGCACCGACCAGCCTAGCCTTTTGCGCGAGGTAAAGGGAGAGATTACCTCAAAAGATGTTTACGATGCAGCCATACGCGGCGACAAGGTAGCCCAAGAGGTATTCACCTTCACCGGCACCATTCTCGGTGAAGCATTAGCAGACTTCATCGCCTTCAGTGCCCCCGAAGCCATCATCCTCTTCGGTGGACTCACCAAAGCAGGTGACCTCATCATGAAGCCGACATTGGAAGCTATGGAAGCCAACGTCCTCAATATCTGGAAAGGAAAGACCAAGCTCCTCGTATCAGAGCTGAAGGACTCCGATGCAGCCGTACTCGGCGCAAGCGCCTTAGCCTGGGGATAATCGGAACAACAATCCATAATAATGGTGGGCAGCACCTAGTACTGCCCACCATTATTATTTCCCATACGACATCAGCACCCCATCGACCATTTCGAGAAGACAAGAACTGGCACAGCATGCCATCCCTCAAGAAGACACAAAAAAACAAATGAGCCAATGTTCATACACCAGCTCATCCACCTTGTTGGGCTACCCGGACTCGAACCAGGAAAGGCAGGACCAGAATCTGCAGTGTTACCATTACACCATAGCCCAATCGGTTTTGCGGATGCAAAGGTAAGACAATTCTTGAGAAGTACAAAACAAAAGACAAAGTTTTTTTCATTTTTATTCTCTTAAATGCATTTTTTCTTTTTTTTGCATAAAATATAAAGGGGGTTCAAGAAAAACACGCTATCTTTGTATGTTATACACATACATCTATAATATAGACATCATTATTGAAGAGAACGACTCATGAACGAAACCCAAGAACTGGTAAAACGAATCGCTGAAGGCATTCAAGAGAAAAAAGGAAGAAATATTGTTATCGCAGATCTTACCTGTACTGACAACTCCATTTGCCGTTACTTTGTCATATGCGAAGGAAACACCCCTACACAAGTAGCCGCAATCGCAGATTCCGTGTCAGACTACGTCCGCATTCATGCCCATGCCAAGCCGAGTGCTGTAGAAGGACTACGCAACGCACGTTGGGTTGCCATGGACTATGGCGATGTGCTGGTACATATTTTTGTTCCCGAAGACCGCGTCTTCTACAATCTGGAGCACCTATGGGCCGATGCCCTACTTACCGAAATACCTAACCTTGACTAATCAACTCAAATGAACGATTCACAGCAACCGTACAATAATCCCAAAAGCCCCAAAGGCCCCAAGTTCAGCCTTACATGGGTATATGCCATTATATTTATGACATTGGCATTCTTGTGGTTCAACAATCCCACCGAAGAGAGTGCAAAACGCAACATCTCCTACTCAGAATTCAAAGAATACGTCAGCAAAGGATATGCCCAGAAGGTACTCATCTATGATAACAATAAGGTAGAACTCACTATACTCCCCGACTCTGTAGAGCGCATCTTCGGAAAAGCAATGGCCGACAAAGGCATACCTGCCGTACTATATGTAAAAGTTGGCTCCATCGAGACACTGGACAAATTTCTCGATGAGCAAGAAGCGCAATCGGTATTCAAAGGAGAACGGCAATACGAGGAAGACAAAGACAGATTTCTCAGCAATCTCTTTTGGAATCTTTTCCCATTCATACTTCTCATCGGTATTTGGATATTCATCATGCGCCGTATGGGAGGCGGTGGTGCAGGAGGTCCTGGAGGCGTATTCAATGTAGGAAAATCGAAAGCCCAACTTTTTGAAAAGGGAGGAGCCAACCGCATAACATTCAAGGATGTTGCCGGACAGGCCGAAGCTAAGCAAGAGGTACAGGAAATTGTCGAGTTTCTCAAGAAACCCGAGAAATACACCGAATTAGGAGGAAAAATTCCCAAAGGCGCCTTACTTGTAGGCCCCCCAGGTACAGGTAAGACCCTACTAGCCAAAGCTGTAGCAGGAGAAGCTGAAGTACCATTCTTTTCTCTTTCAGGCTCTGACTTTGTGGAGATGTTTGTCGGCGTTGGTGCTTCACGCGTACGTGACCTTTTCCGTCAAGCCAAAGAGAAGGCACCTTGCATCATTTTTATCGACGAAATTGATGCCGTAGGCCGTGCACGCGGAAAGAACCCTGCCATGGGCGGGAATGATGAGCGTGAGAACACACTCAACCAACTACTCACCGAAATGGACGGATTTGGCACCAATAGCGGCGTCATTATCCTCGCCGCCACAAACCGAGTCGACATTCTCGACAAAGCGCTACTTCGTGCAGGACGCTTCGACCGCCAAATACACGTAGATCTACCTGACCTGAATGAGCGCAAGGAGGTGTTTGGCGTACACCTACGTCCTTTGAAACTAGATAAGTCGGTAGACGTAGACCTGCTAGCTCGACAGACCCCCGGTTTCTCAGGTGCCGACATTGCCAATGTTTGCAACGAAGCTGCTCTCATCGCTGCCCGCCACAATAAGAGAACTGTTAACAAAGAAGATTTCCTTGCCGCAGTAGACCGCATCATCGGTGGTTTGGAGAAAAAGACCAAGGTACTCACAGCAGAAGAGAAGCGCACTATCGCACTCCACGAGGCAGGCCATGCTACCCTATCATGGCATCTACAATATGCTGATCCACTGGTCAAAGTGACTATTGTTCCACGAGGCCGTGCACTCGGTGCCGCATGGTATCTACCTGAAGAGCGACAAATAACCACCAAGGAACAGATGCTTGATGAGATGTGTGCCATCCTCGGAGGTCGCGCAGCCGAAGAACTTTTCACTGGGCGTATCTCTACAGGAGCCATCAATGACCTGGAGCGAGTTACCAAACAGGCATACGGAATGATAGCCTATGCAGGTATGGGCGAAAACCTCCCCAACCTCTGTTACTACAACAGCCAAGAGCAATTCCAAAAGCCCTACAGCGAGCGCACAGCAGAACTCATTGACAATGAAGTAAAGGCCTTAATCGCCCAACAATACGAACGTGCAAAAGACATTCTGCTCAAGAAGCAAGATGGACATCGTCAGTTGGCCGACCTCCTAATGGAGCGCGAAGTCATCTTTGCTGAAGACGCAGAACGCATCTTTGGCAAACGGCCTTGGGCATCACGCAGCGAAGAAATCCTAGAGACGGAAGAAGAGAACAAGGAGAAGACCCAAAGTAAAAGTAAGAAAGCCAGCGAATTGGCTGATGATCCAAGCAAAAACCAACCATTGAGAGAGACACCAACAATAAAGGAGGACAAGCCGGTAGTTACTGAGACACCACAGAATGATGAGAGCAAGAAAGATGCTCCCCAGCTCTCAGAAGCACCCGATTACTCGAAAGCTAAGTCCAAAAGCGAGCGACCTTCCAAGAATAAAGATGGCAATCTCTTCGGCGGCTTTGACTTCGACCAAGAAGACAACAGATAAGAGTATCACAGAAGAAATGCCCAACCATAAAAACACGACAACGATATGAAAAATTTTATCATCCGCGCCCTCACAGGCATAGCCATTGTTGCCATACAAGTGCTCTGTACCTATCTGAGTCCACTCAGTCTGGCAGCCCTATTCCTGATGCTGACAGCGCTTACGGTAAATGAGTTCCTAACTATTCTGACACAAAAAGGAGAGACTGAAGTCAACCGTCCTATCATAGTAGTGGGCAGTTGCTACCTATTCTTTGCCTTCTGGTTCAATTGCCTTACCGAGGGAGAATCACTCATTCTATTCGCCCCCTACCTGATATTCCTCCTCTACTGCTACATAAAAGAGTTGTACAGTCAGCACACAAGCCCAATCTCGAACCTCGGCATCATAATGCTTAGCCAACTATACATCGTACTCCCCCTTTCGCTAATCAACGTATTGGCACTACATGACTTCAGTTGCTTTAACGGTGAATCCCCTTACTATGCCATTCCGTTAGCCATCTATATATTCATCTGGGCCAACGATACGGGAGCCTACCTATGCGGTTCACTTCTTGGCAAACACAAACTCTTTCCCCGCATATCGCCCAAGAAGTCCTGGGAAGGTTCCATCGGTGGTGCGATACTCACCATTGCTTGCGCTGTTGTCATCACACACTTCTACACCTTCATGAATGTTTGGCAGTGGATAGGTATGGCACTTGTCGTTGTTGTTTTCGGCACGTTTGGTGACCTCACCGAATCGATGATAAAGCGCCAATTAGGCATCAAAGATTCCGGAAAGATTCTCCCTGGACATGGCGGAATCCTTGACCGCCTTGACAGCATGCTTTTTGCCATTCCCGCAGTAATAGTGTATATCTATATACTCTCATTGGTATAACCTCCTCGCATCTATCATAGCAAAGGCATGTATTCCAAGATACATGCCTACTTTTTATATCGCAACTTTGTAGCAGCAAAACGCACTTTTTTTTATAAAAAAATCACTTACTTTGCAACCTGAGACGAGTTTGTTACGTCTAATAGACAGAGAAACCAAAAAACATTAAACGATATGAAGACAAAAAACATCTTTTTGGCCATGATTGTGGCCTTGATGAGTACAGCTATCTGCCTTGCACAAGAGGGCGAATCTACCAAAGAAGGCATTGCCGCAGTGGAGGAGATTGTATCGGACAACGGTACAGACAACGATACAAACAGTAGCAACACTAGGACACAGCACAGAAGCGGTTCGTGGACAGTAACCTATACGAATGACACGATAAGCAGCGAAGATGCAGAGGAACTGCTGGAAGAACTGCTTGAGGAGCACGAAGGGCTTGCCAAGCTGATGGGAGGTTTGGCAGGAGTAGGTGCAGCTACTGGCGGATTGCTGATTGCCGCACTCGTGCTATTCTGCATATTTGGCCTACCTATCCTTGCCATCATCCTTATCATATGGCTTATCGTCAGAGCCTCAAGGAGAAGTAGCAACAATGCCGGACAAGCAGTTATGCAAAACGAGGTAGACGCGACAGGAAGAGACCGTGCCCTTTTCAACAAAGGCGTAAGAAACGTATGCCTTGGCATAGGACTCGCCATCTTCCTTGGGATATGGATGGGTAACTTTGGCGTAGGTATCGGCGTATTAGTCGTATGCATAGGTATCGGCGAACTGCTTGTTGACTATTTTGCCAAGAAATAAGCGAAGCAACAACCAGGCACACCTTAAGGAGCCACCTTGAGCGCAAACACTATGCACGATATCGCACTCATCAGCCAAGTTCTGATATTCGGAAACCGACGAGCCTTCGACTCGCTGGTGAAGAAATATCAGGGTGCCGTGCGTGGATTCCTGCTGAGCCTCACGGCAGGAGACAGCGCCTTGAGCGACGACCTTGCACAAGAGACTTTCATCAAGGCATATACGTCGCTGGAGACATTTAAAAAACGCTCAAACTTCTTAACTTGGCTCTATAGAATTGCATATAACGTTTTTTATGACTATATTCGCAGTCGGAAAGAGATGCTCTCGATGGACGATGACGACTGCGAGCTGGAGTCACAGCACCAGGAAGCCCCTTCGGAAAGCTACGTGAAGGCCGACATCAATGAGGCACTAAAGCAGCTGAAGCCCAATGAGCGGACGTGCGTGACACTGCACCTGATGGATGACCTCCCAATCGACGAGATAGTAGCGATTACGAATCTGCCCGAAGGAACCGTCAAGTCGCACATCGCCCGAGGAAAAGAGAAATTAGCAACCTTTCTAAGAAAAAATGGATATGACAGATGACCAACTGATACGGCAATTCATGCAGGACAACATCCGCGTGCCCGAAGACAACGGCTTCAGCGAGCGGGTGATGCGACGTTTACCGCATCGCCCCATCAACACAGCGTGGACAACCGTGTTTGAGGTGGTGGTACTGGCCGTGGGATGCCTACTCCTGCTCAGCCAAGTAGACTTGACAGAGGTGTTCTGTGACCTCTCGCTACGTGTCCTTCAATTTATCACCTATCTGCGCTATGCCGACTTCACCTTCAATCCCCTATACCTGGTAGCTATACTCATCTTATTGGCAGTATGGGGAGGAAACAGAATAAAAGCACTGACATGAAACAATATTTAGACTTGCTCAACCGTATCCTCACGGAGGGCGTAGAAAAAGGCGACCGCACAGGTACCGGCACCATCAGCGTATTCGGACATCAGATGCGCTTCAACCTCGAAGATGGGTTCCCCTGCCTGACCACCAAGAAACTCCATCTGAAATCCATTATCCACGAGCTGCTATGGTTCCTCAATGGCGACACCAACGTGAAATATCTGCAGGATAATGGCGTGCGCATCTGGAACGAATGGGCCGACGAGAATGGTGACCTTGGACACATCTACGGCTATCAGTGGCGCTCATGGCCCGACTATAAGGGCGGTCACATCGACCAGATAAAAGAGGTGATTGACACCATCAAGAACAACCCCAATAGCCGTCGTATGATTGTGTCGGCATGGAACGTGGCCGATATCGACAACATGAACCTGCCTCCCTGTCACGCCTTCTTCCAGTTCTATGTGGCTGACGGCAAGCTAAGCCTGCAGCTATACCAACGCAGCGCCGACACCTTCCTTGGGGTGCCCTTCAACATCGCCTCGTATGCCCTGCTGCTCATGATGGTGGCACAGGTAACAGGCCTGAAGCCGGGTGAGTTTGTACACACCCTTGGCGACACACATATCTACAGCAACCATATAGAACAGGTAAAGCTGCAGCTGACACGCGAGCCGCGTCCGCTCCCCAAGATGAAAATCAACCCCGACGTGAAGGATATCTTCAGCTTCAAGTTCGAGGATTTCGAGCTCGTAGACTATGACCCACATCCACATATCAAGGGGATTGTCGCAGTATAATAAGGAAGCCTCCCCCCCCTATCCCCCTCCCGAAGAGGGGGAGGACTTGCAAACTGGAATAATAAAGAATCTACAACAATGAACAACTCATACCCATTCATAGGAACTGAAAATCTCCCGCAATCGGGAGAGTCAGCGAAGAGTACAGCCCTCGACAATGTATCCATCATCGTAGCTGTAGCCAAGAACGGAGCCATTGGACGTGACAACCAATTGCTATATCACCTACCCAATGACCTCAAGCACTTCAAGACACTTACTACCGGACACACGATTGTCATGGGACGCAAGACCTTCGAGTCGCTCCCCAAAGGAGCACTCCCTAACCGTCGCAATATCGTGCTGAGCCGTCAGGAAGGCCTGCATTACGAGAATGCCGAATGCTACCGTAGCCTTGAAGACGCGCTCATGCAGTGCGACTACACGGAAGATGTATTCATTATCGGCGGTGCAGACCTATACAAACAGACTATCGGACTTGCTTCACGCATCCACCTCACACTCATAGAGGATGCACCAGCCAATGCCGATGCGTTCTTCCCTACCCTTAATCCCACCCAATGGGAAGAAAAAAGCCGAGAGGAGCACCCTGCCGATGAGAAGCATGCACATGCCTACACCTTCATCGATTACATGCGAAAATAAAACGCACCATTAGAAAAAATAAGAGGATAGCGAGCCTCCAGCTCGCTATCCTCTTTTATCAGTGACACTCATATTAATCCTCTACAGCAGGAATTGGCATTTGTCTTCTGAACACCTCATTGAATGAGATAAGGGTCTCTGTACGAGCCAATCCAAGGGGCAAGAGTTTGTCGTGAATCACATTCTTCAATCCCGCATTGTCCTTAACATAGATTTTGACAAACAAATCATATTTCCCTGTAGTATAATGACACTCAACCACCTCAGGAATTTGCCTTAACGCCTCAACTACACGGTCAAATTCAGACGGATCCTTGAGATACAATCCCACAAACGCACAGGTTTCAAGACCTATCTTAGAAGGATTAATCTTAAACTCTGACCCATCCAAAACGCCCAAATTCACCATTTTCTGAATACGTTGGTGAATTGCTGCACCCGACACATTACATTCACGAGCAACCTCCAGAAAAGGTATACGGGCATTGTTAGCAACCATCTTCAGTATCTGAATATCCAAAGTGTCTAATTGATGATGTCCCATAATAGAAACTATTTTTGTTATTACATTAAAAAAGCGGGTAGAAACACCCGCTTTCTTTTTATAGTGTCTGTAATTGATTACTGACGTTTACCACCCGAATATACAATATTCAAAGCCCAAGCTTCACGCAACGCCATCTTAACATCGGTAACGATACCCATCTGAGTATCTTTATCAATCTTCATTGATACACGCATGAAAGGCTTGTCACGCTCCGGCATTGCCTCACGCTCCTGATAGATATAATCACCAATAGCGTCAACAGTAGCAAAGTCATCATTGAGCTGAATCTGAGAAGCTGTACCCATCTTAGAGCGGAATTCCTTTGTAGGCTTACCTATGTATACATAAGAAACCAACGATTTCTTTTCCAACTTCTGGATTTCAGTACCCTTCGGCGTTTCAAACTCAACTCGCAGGGTCACCTCACGCATAGAAGTTACCATCATGAAGAAGAACAGGATACTGAAGATCAAGTCAGGGAGTGACGAGGTATTCAGTTCAGGAACTTCCTTGCTTCCACCTTTATTAAATTTTCCCATGATTAGTTTCCTCCATACTTTTTGGGTTCAGCCTCAGAAATCTTCATCGGATAAACACCTGTTACAGCTAAACGCTCATCTTCTGTCAAATCGCGGAAGTACTTACCGAACTTCTCACGTGCAAACTCGTCACGCAACTCGTTGTATGCTGCCATCAGCTCATTCTGAATCTGGAAGTATACGTCATACTGTGTACTGCGGTCAGTCTGCACAGAGATAATGTGATTCTTTGTTATCGGATAAGCACCGAGAAGAGGCAGAGGGGGATCTGCGGGATGAAACTCTGGCATATTAGCCTTGTTCTCAGGATTGGCAATAAACTCCTTTGCAACCTTACGTAAGTCAGCAGGCTGTACATCAGTCACTGTCACACGCTTAGCTTCATCTCCGTAGTAGTAGAGGATTTCATTGTTCATATTAACCTGAACAACCAACACATTTCTACCCTTTACCTTTACATCCTCTTCTTGTTGGTTAGGATCTGGCGGTTGTGGTAAACGACGTACCAAACCGGTATCCGTATCCATTGATGTAGTAATCAAGAAGAAGATCAACAGGATGAACGAGATGTCGGCCAATGAGCTACCATTCAATCCAGGAACTTTTCTTTTCTTTCTTGCCATAATTAAAATCTCCTATAAATTATGACT
>JAZPZS010000149.1:0-13463 GCA_045544835.1 Bacteroidaceae bacterium
CCCTGCGCATCGAGGCATACCACCTTGCATCCTGTGCGATAGCCGGGGTCGATGGCCAGCACGCGCTTCTGTCCGAGGGGTGGTGCCAGGAGCAGCTGTTTGAGGTTGGCGGCAAATACGCGGATGGCCTCCTCGTCGGCCTTCTCCTTGGAACTGTTGGCAAACTCGGTCTCAATGGAGGAGCGCAGCAGGCGCTTGTATCCGTCGCGCACAGCCATCGCAATCTGCTCGGCACACTCACCTTGCGAGCGCACAAACTGGCGCTCAAGGCGCTCCACGGCCACAGTATCATCGGCCGGAGCAATGCTCACACGCAGGAAACCCTCCTTCTCGCCACGGCGTATGGCCAGCATACGGTGCGACGAGCAGCGAGAGAGCGGTTCGCTCCAGTCAAAATAGTCGCGGTACTTATCGCCCTCGGCCTCCTTGCCGGCTATCACCTTAGAGGTGATGCGGGCCTCACGGGCAAAGATGTTGCGCACGGTGTTCCTTGAGCGTTCACTCTCGTTGACCCACTCGGCAATGATGTCGCGGGCACCCTGCAGGGCCTCATCCACATCTTTCACCTCGCCCTTGACGAAGCGCATGGCCATGGACTCCACACCATTGGAGTTTTGTGCCATCAGCATCTTGGCCAGTGGTTCCAAGCCTTTGGTGCGGGCCACCTCGGCACGGGTGCGGCGTTTGGGTTTGTAGGGCAGGTAGATGTCCTCCAACTCTGTAGCATCCATACAGCGAGCAATGCGTGAACGCAGTTCATCGGAGAGCTTACCCTGCTCCTCGATGGTGGCAAGAATGGTCTCTTTGCGCTTTTCCAGCTCCACCAGTTTCTTGTGTACCGTGTCAATGGCAGCAATCTGCACCTCATCAAGGCCGCCCGTCGCCTCCTTGCGGTAGCGACTGATAAAAGGGATGGTAGCCCCCTCGGCGAGCAGCTTCAGCGTATTGGCCACTGCCTGCTCCGAGAGGTTAAGGATTTGGGAGATATAGTTGTTCATTGTTGATCCCATTTGCTTTTTATTCGAGAACTATCCAAGCTCTAAACGAAACAGCACATTTGAACCTTTAATATATAATAAGGAGTGACGGACAGACGCTATTCGGTCGTCACTATATCGTAAAGAGTCTTATTCGTCGGCTCCTGCAAGTCGGCATTGACCAAACGCAATGTGGAGTCATTCACGACCATAAAATACACCGAAGCTGTATCCTTGCCACAAGGGGTCAACTTGTAGAATACCCGAGCATCTTCCCCTTCTCCGCGATGTATCATCGACCGTTTTCCCTCCGAAGTGAAGGAAAGATTCTTTCCTGCTCCCTCGGCATCAATATATACGGTAGTCAGATGGTAGCTGTCGTTCAAGGTATCTATACCCAATGTATACTCAATACCCGAACAGTCTGCAGCAGGGAGTAGCCCTTTATATACCTGAGTATGCTCGCACTGAGCAGTTTCATTATCCACAGAAACATTCTTTGCAGTCTTTGACTGGCATGACAACAATACGGCCATAATTCCCGAATAAACAAGTAACTTCTTCATGACTTTTTAGTTTACATGTAATACATAAGTATACCTTGCAGTATCTCTCATACAAGGTCGCAAAGGTACGACAAGGCAAGCGAAGAAACAACAATAATTTTAGATTTTTGTTACACAAGATTTGCTACCTGCCGTAACAAAAAACTTATGTTCGCCCGTCGTCCGATAGGGTTTGCGGCGTATGGGAAGGAGGGGTGAGAAGCAACGGAAAAGTCCATAAGGTCTGCGAAGTACGCCTTCGTCTATTCTTCGCAGACCTTATGAACTTCTCCTACAAGCAAGATACTTTTCTCGGGTCATAACCCTGATACTCTGAATAAACGGCGGATAGGGTATATCCGCCGTGACGGGAAAGGCATCTAAAAACTATCGTGGTTAAATTAGTCTTTTACAGGACGAACGGGCAAGCCAATCCAGCGTTCAGCCTCGTAATAGCTCATAGTTTCATTAGTAAGAAGATATGCAGCAGAACCATTACCACCTTCAACCAATGAACCAAACCAATACCAACCACTACCTACAGAATACTTAAGTTCTGAACCATAGCGGCCACCTGCAGATGGAAGAAATATAGAGTTTTTATTAGGACCAGTAATCTTTACACCAACAATCTCATTGATTGTGGCCAATTCAAAAGAACACTCAACACAAAGTTCGTGTACCTCATCCATCGTAGGCATACGCCATCCATTGCCCCATTTGACATAAGCCACATCGTATTTAGTGCCACTTATATCCGAGCCGATGTGTTCATACGAGCCTTTTTTGAAGTATAAATACGTGTCCTCACTATATATTTCCTTCTCTTCGGTTTCACCCCAAGCATAATAGTTACCGTACTCTTCTGGCTTGTTTGCACCGACATTGTGCTCCGCCCATTTGACAGACAGACCAAGGTCTATAGCCTCCACAAAAAAGGTGTCGGTATTCTCTGTCCCTTGTTCCTCTTTATTGTCAATACCATCCGTTTCTTTCTCACACGATACCACGAACAACATTAATGCGCCAAGCGCAAATACGGGAAACATTTTTTTCATAATCTTTTGTCTTTTAGTTATACATAAAGTTAATAAATTGTCTATCATTATAACCCCACGCATAACTATAAAGAAAGCGTGAGTTGGCTTATACTGTTTAGAGGTACTGCCATACCCACGCGACATATAAACACAGCCCACGCATAACGAGGGCGTCTTCCGTGTCTATTGTTTTTGTCGCGTTGAAAATTGGCAGTTTCCTAAACAAAACACAATAGCGAAAACGCTAAAGTTATTCCAAAATGTCGTGACGAATCTTTCGACTCATCGGTGCAAAGGTATAAAAACTTTTCAACACTCCGCACACTATCTTCAGATTATTTGCTATTCTGCCATTAAAGTGGTATATTTGTACTATCAAACAACCACTTAAATCAGATTAACTTATGGCACAACAGACAGCGACAAAGACAAACGGAGAAGTCCCCAATAACTATACCCTCTGCATCAAGAACGATTGCCCGAAGGCAGCTACTTGCTTGCGCCATGTGGCAGTGAAGATGATGTCCTCTGAGGTGCAGCGATGGAGCATCATAAGCCCTGCGTACCTGACACAGACAGAGGGCGAGTGCCCCGTGTACCGCTCTGCCGAGAAGGTGCAGTATGCTCGCGGCTTCGTGCGGATGATGTCGGCACTGACCGTAAAGCAGGCCCATGCGGTGAAGGAGAACATCGTTGCCACGTTCGGCATGAATATGTATTACCGTATGCGCCGAGGAGAGCGCCTCATCACTCCCGCCGAGCAGGAGGAGATATATGCACTGCTTGAGAAGCAGGGCGTATCGGAGCGTCCCGAATTTGATGCTTATGTGGAGGATTACTTGTGGTGATTGGGAACAAAATAATCTTGAAGTCCTCACTCCTTTGTGTCATTCTGAACGCAGTGAAGAATCTTATCAGCCAAACCATGAGAGATTCTTCACTGCGCTCAGAATGACATTATATTTCCCTCTATCTGCTAATCCCTTTATCTTTCAATCAAATAGGTGCTTTTGTCAAGATTTTTTAGCCTTTGACAAAAAATTATCACTATGGTGACAAAAAATTATCAACGGTGCGATAAAAATTTGTCAAGCCTGTGATAAAAAATTATCATCGGTATGACAAAGCAAAATAGAGGCATCCATTGTTGAACTTCGCAGGCTCCTCCGCATAGAATCGCCTCATTGAGCAGTTCAAATGGGTAGAAAAAACGAGAAAAATTAGGCTGTACAAGAAATTTTTCGTATCTTCGCAACAGATATGATAGTAGTTGTTATCAACGAAATCAGGGTTTAGCAAATACAATAGTATGTCTTATCTCTACAATTTCGACATAGATACGGCGGAAGAGCTTACCGCAGTGCTGGCACGCAACATGCAGCAGCGAAGGCTCGAGAAGGGGCTGTCGCGCGAGGCGCTGAGCGGGATGAGCGGCGTGCCGGCATCGACGATTGCCAAGTTTGAGCAGAAGCACACTATCGCCCTCACCTCGTATGTGGCGCTGGCCAAGGCACTGGGCTACTCGGCCGACATCAAGCAGCTCCTCTCCGAACCGCAATACAGCACCATGGAGGAGCTGGAGACCATCAACCGTAACAAGAACCGCAAACGTGGACGCCATGAAGCGAATAGATAAACTCACCGTCACCTACCGTGGACGCACCGTGGGAACACTCACGATGACGCCCGACAACCGGCGCTGTGCCTTTGCCTACGACAAGGAGTGGCTGCGCACTGGGTTCAGCATCGCCCCACTGGAGCTACCGCTCAAGGGCGACCTCTTCATTGCCAAGCCAGAGCCATTCGACGGCAACTTCGGTATCTTCGAGGATAGTCTGCCCGACGGCTACGGCACCTACCTGCTCGACCGCATGCTACGCCGCCAGGGAATAGACATTGCCACACTGACGCCCGTAGAGCGACTGAGCATCGTGGGCACATCGGGCATGGGGGCGCTGTGCTATGTGCCCGAGACAAAAGTGGGAGAGCAAGGCGAGGCACATACGCTCGACACCCTACAGCAGATGGCGCTCGACGTGCTATCCGAGAAGGAGGGCGAAGACCCTGCGGTGCTCTACTTCAACAGTGGCAACTCGGGCGGCTGTAGACCCAAATGCCTCGTCACCGACGATGAGGGGCACTGGCTTGTCAAGTTCCGCCACACCTACGACCCCAAGGACATGGGTATTGAGGAGCTGCGCTACAATGAGTGTGCACGGCGTGCAGGCATCACGGTGCCCGACTTCAAACTGATGGAGGGAAAGTACTTTGCCACGCGCCGTTTCGACCTGCGCGATGACCAGCGAGTGCATACCGCCACTGCAGCGGCCCTGCTGGGTGTAGATATACGCACCCCCAACGCTGACTATAAGACCCTGCTGCACCTCACGGGATTCCTCACGCAAGACCCTGCGCAAGTGGACGAGATGTTCCGTCGCATGGCCTTCAACATACTGACCGACAACAAGGACGACCACGCCAAGAACTTTGCCTTCCTCTGCGAAGACAATCACTGGAACCTGGCTCCCGCCTATGACCTCACACGCTGCACTGCCGGATATAATGGTGAACATGCCACTACGGTGAATGGTAAGGGAAATCCGACCGAGGAGGATATGCTTGCCGTGGGTGAGACGATACGCATCCCGCGTAAGCGTGGTCAGGAGATAATTCGTTCGGTAGCCGAGGCATGCCGTGAGATATTGGCAGAGGAGTGGAAGAGTATATATAGGTAGTTATAATAGATAGAAAAAGAGTTGCCATCGTGATGGCAACTCTTCACTTTTCACTCTTCACTCTTCCCTCAAGAGAGCTTGCCCAGCAGTTCGTCCACTGTCATCGCGCCCTGCTCGCCCGTAACCATATTCTTCACGGAGAGCTGGCCGCTCTGCATCTCGCTCTCGCCCACCATCACTACGTAGGGGATAGCGTGGTCGTTGGCAAAGGACATCTGCTTCTTCATCTTCACACTGTCGGGGTAGAGCTCGGCAGCAATGCCTGCAGCGCGGAGCTTGGCCACGAGGGGGAGGCAGTAGGCTGCCTCGGCAGCACCGAAGTTGACAAACATCACCTGTGTGCCGCGTGCTGCACTCTTGGGATAGAGGTCGAGCTGGTTGAGCACGTCGTAGATGCGGTCGGCACCGAAGGAGATGCCTACGCCCGACACGCCGGGCATGCCGAAGATGCCCGTCAGGTTATCGTAACGGCCACCACCCGAGATACTGCCTATCTGCACGTCGAGTGCCTTGACCTCGAAGATGGTACCGGTGTAGTAGTTGAGTCCGCGAGCGAGGGTGAGGTCTACCTCCACCTCGTTCTTGATGTCGAGATGTTCAAGGCTGTTGAGCACAAATTCCATCTCGTCGACTCCCTTGAGACCAATCTCGCTGGTGGCGAGCACGGTGCGCAGGGTGGCCAGCTTGGAGCGGTTGTCGCCACTGAGCTGGATGATGGGCTGCAGGGTCTCGATGGCCTCGGCAGGGATGCCCTTCTCGGCCAGCTCGGCATTGACGTTGTCAAGCCCTATCTTGTCGAGCTTGTCGATGGCTACGGTGATATCGACTATCTTGTCGGCCTGACCGATAATCTCTGCTATGCCGGTGAGGATCTTGCGGTTGTTCATCTTGATGCTCACGCGAATGCCAAACTTGAGGTACACGGCATCAATCATCTGCACGAGGTCCACCTCGTTGAGCAGTGAGTCGCTGCCCACCACATCGGCATCGCACTGGTAGAACTCGCGGTAGCGGCCCTTCTGCGGACGGTCGGCACGCCACACGGGCTGTATCTGGAAACGCTTGAAGGGGAATGACAACTCGTCGCGGTGAGCCACCACGTAGCGGGCAAAGGGCACGGTGAGGTCGTAGCGGAGACCCTTCTCGCACACCTTGGCTGCAAACTTCAGCGCATTGCGCTCAAGCAGTTCATCGTCGTCAATCTTGTTGAGGCAGTCGCCCGAATTGAGAATCTTGAACAGCAGCTTGTCGCCCTCCTCGCCATACTTGCCCATCAGCGTGGAGAAATTCTCCATAGCAGGGGTCTCAATGGGTTGGAAGCCAAAGGTGTAGAACACCTCGCGGATAGTATCGAATATATAGTTGCGCTTCGCCATTTCGGCAGGAGAGAAGTCGCGCGTTCCCTTTGGTATACCGGGTTTTGTTGCCATTATTATCTTCTATTATAAATTCCTTTGCAAAAGTACAAAAAAAGTCGCGCCCGACAAACGGACGCGACCCATTATTATTAGATTCTGTCATTTTGAGCGAAGTGAAAAATCTCGCAATGGACTGCGCAAAACTCTCGGACAAGCCGAACGCGAGATTGCCTTAACGGCGACCTAAAGGTTCTTCGCTACGCTCAGGATGACAAGTTAGCGGTTACTTCTTGATGAACATCTTCTTTCCGTTTACGATATAGATACCTGATTCAGTAACTACATTGATGCGACGACCAAAGAGGTCATAGATACCTTGCACGACAGGAGCCACTACCTCAATTTCTTCCACACCAGTATACGGATCATAGGTGCCATCTTCAGTCTTCTTGATAAGTTCGAGCTTCCAATCGTCAGCACCCATCCAAGTTCCGCTAAAGCCTTCTTCCTTACCACAGAAACCCTTGTTTGCAGACAAACCAATCATCAAATAGCGATCTGTCACTTCAATTGAATCAATCACATGCCATGACCATCCAAAACCAGTAGAGTCTGCACGAGTAGTAAAGAAGGGGAACTCACCATCAGCGGGCTTTCCTGCAGCTTCCCATTCAGCCTTGGCAGCCTCCCAGATTTCGCCGCCCCAAGCGCCAACGTTCTTGACCATAGCCCATCCTGTTGACTCTGCCTTTGGAGTCTCAGGTGCAGCAAAGATCCAAGCATTAGCTCCATCAGCACGAGCAGCAGCGGTCAGGCGATACAAACCATTAGGTATACCTGTGAGTTCTTGATAGAATGTTGCATCATTCTTGCCGGCTTCTCCATTCCATGCATCCAGATAGGTATTAGCCGCATCACCACTATAATGCTCGCTCTTATTGGTACCACAATTCGTCGCATTGTTCTTTTCTACAATCCAACCTGCGAGTTTATCTTCCACAACATCAATAGTAGGATTCTCAATGAGTGAAGTGACATCACCTTCAGAAGCGTCCTTCAATATGGTTCTCTCGAGGCGGTTTGCGGCATTCTTCAAACGGATAAGCAGGGTGTCAACGTTTACGCTTGCATGCAGCTTAAAGGTCAACGTATCAATATGGCCCTTAATAACCGTTTCTACAAGGAAGTTCACAAACTTCTCGTCATAAGCCTTTGTGGTATCGTTAAGCATATCCTCAACCTCCTTCAGACCGCTGATGTATTTTACATAAGCCGACAACTTATCATTGAAAGCATCAAGTGCTCTATGTGTAGTGGTATCGACTGCCAACATACCATCTACGAGTGAGATTGTACCGTCAGCCAATACAGGAACATACTCGTATTTAGCATAAGTAGTGTCAGTATCCAATGTCCTGTAGTTCGAGTTATAGAACTTCTTGGTTACATTAGCAGCATAGCTCACATCATCAATTGCAGGATTAAGCATACCGCATGCCTCAGCATACTTGGCATCAGCAGCCAACGGAGTAGCGGCACCAATGGTAGTAATCAAGCTACCCTCGTCACCGATAAGCAGAATATCTACTGTTTCGTTAGCACGAGCCAAGGTGCTCTCCCATGCCGCCTTCATATCCTCTGCAGTTGCCTCACCATGATACTTGAGCACAAAGTTGGCTACCTGGAACCATCCGTTGGTACCGGGAGTGCCTGTCGAAGTAGAAGCGAATCCTATACGGAGCTTGCCATCAGCCACCACAAGCAAGTCGGTTGTCAAAGTCTCCCATTCTTGCTTATCCCAACCCTCAATTGACAAGGTATCAGAAATAGCAACACCCATTGAAGAAGAGATATACGCATGTTGGTCATTAAGACAATCATTCTGTGTTACAGCATCAGCTGATACTGAATACAAACCATTAGGCAAACCTGTAATCTCTTGATATACATTCATACTCACAAAATTGTTGGACCATGTATTCAAGCAGTACATCTTGGTGGTATCGACACCAACAATCCAATCACGACCAGGACCTACCCATACATCGCCCTTATCCTCACCTGCATTATCCACCTTCCATACAGGGATATCGTAGTTCTTTGTTTGGGGGAACGCCTCAACAAGATAGTAAGACACATCTGCAGGTTTCTCACGGGTATAAGTTTGCGAGAACACATACGCTACGATAGCAGCATCCAACTTATCAATCATGGCAAGCATAGCCTCACGTGTATTGATTTCTGTTTCAGGAACAAAATAGGTCTGCGCCTCTTTCAATACATTCTGAAGAGCCTCCTTCCCGGGATAGTTCAAAGGCAACGACTCGTTCTCAACACGACTTGCCAAAGCCTTTAAATCCTCATAAATGCCAAATGACACTTGAGCCTCAGCCCATACAGAATCCAAAGCTAGAATGGCAGCATTAACCTCTGCTTCTGCAGCATCAGGACTTGTCAGACCGCTTTCTTCGACTTCCCAAATATAGCCAGCCATCTCCAAATAGACAGCATAGGGAATATTGTCTATATTATCCTCCATATAGTTCTTGTACTCCTGAATCTTACCAGCGAGATTAATACCAGGGAAGTTACCAAAGTACTCCAGACGGAAGTCACGGAAAGCACACCAACGGTCAAACACCGTACTTGTGTTGCGTATGCCGAAGGTCAGCGTGTTGTCCATTACAATCACCATCAGTTCATTATCATCATAATAGTTACGTCCTGTAGCAGTGTTCAGAATGTTGAATGCTGCGTTAGCGCCTTCGAGACCATTGATATAGTCATGAGTTCCATGTACATTGACAGTCACTCCCATTGAGGATGCTGTATACTGATAAATAGAAGTCAAAGGTACAGCAGACTTGTTACCGAACAATTCTGCTGTGATTTTCTCTTTGCCCAAATTCGAGCCATTGTTCATCGCACCTTCACGATAAAAACCCTGCACCTTGATAACATACTTTCCGTTAGGAAGATCCTTGATGGTCTGGCTGAGGGTAAAGTCGCAGTTCCAGAACTCCATTGTATTATGTCCCCAAGCTGGCATATTGGGATCAGTTCGGCCTCCCTCTATTGTCCATCCTGCAGTAGCATCCTTTGTACGCACTGTAGGATTAGTAACAAACATATCAGTTACGTCAAATGACTCAGTTCCATCAGCGTTAGCCACTCTGAATGCAAACACAGCTTCATCCAGAGCCTTAAGTTCTGACTCAACTCCTGCGTTTTCTATGCTACCTGCCGTGTACTTATCCATAACAGCATAAACGACAGCCTCCAACTCAGCATAGCCATTCATTTCCGCATCAATAAGGACATTTGCAATGATGTCTTCAATCTTAGCCATCAATTTCTCATAGCCTTCAATAGAGGTTTTAGCATCAGCTACCTGTTTTTTCATAGTCTGCCACAATGCATCAGCATCAGCATAGTTGGTTAAATTGGCAATTGCTGCAATTGAAGCCTCTAGTCCTGCTCTTACAGTAGTAGACATATCAGAAGACATCAACTCTTCCGCTTCAGCTTGCAGCAAATTCAGTTCATATTTTACCCATGAAAGTTTTGCTGCATCCTCTGTCTCGCCATAACATTGAATAATGCGGAAATAGTCACATGCGGTCCAGTTGGCATTGCAACCTACTCCACGATAACCAATGGTAAGAGCATCATCGGTTACTTCTGCTACTACAGTATATTCCGAAGCCGTAGTTGTAGTAACCTCTACCTGTTTATCTTCGGCGAAGATGAATGTTCCCTGAGGAGTCACATCCTTACTCTGTTCGATAGAATGCGCCAAAGCCTTCACCACATAGAAACCATTGGGAACATTTTTTGTCTGCGACCATTCAAAATCGTTTAGACTACTACCACTAGGTTTCCAAGCTTCCATGAAATAGGTTCCTTGATAACCATTGTTGGCTGCAGTATTTGCAGTGCCAAGGTTTTGCTTGTTAGCAGGTCCAGTAACAGTCCATCCATTGCTACTTCCTGCCTCAAAATCAGCATTCTCAAACTGCGAGGTAATGTCCGTACCTGCATTCTGAGCATTCACGGCAAGAGCCATAACGAAACTCACCGCCAAGAATAAAATCTTTTTCATTGTTTGTGCAATTTTGGTTAATAATTAAAGTTTTATAAAGTTTGTTTCATTCAATCTGAAGGACTAATCTCTTCGTCCTATATATATCATTATATAGTATACCAATGTGGCGAGTGAGCTGAGGGCTGCTATTACATACGTATAGGCAGCAGAGCGCAGGGCACTCTCGGCTTCACGATGGTTATACGAGTTGGTGATGCCCGAGCGGCTGAGCCAAGCAAGTGCACGCTGGCTAGCATTGATTTCCACGGGCAGCGTGATGAAGCTGAACAGGGTGCTCAGCGCAAACAAGGCGATACCGGCCAGCATCACGACAGGGAAACGCTCGATGACTGCAATACCAATGAGCAGTATCCACGTCACCCACTGCGATGAGAAGGATACCACGGGCACCAAGGCCGAGCGCATCTTCAGCGGGCCATAGGCAGTTGCGTGCTGTACAGCATGACCACATTCGTGGGCAGCTACGGCTGCTGCAGCCACGCTACATGATGAGTAGACATCGCTACTGAGGTTTACGGTATGGTTAGCAGGGTTGTAATGGTCGGTGAGATGACCTCTCACACAGGTCACCTGCACGTCGTAGATACCATTGTCGCGCAGCATCTTCTCTGCCACGTCACGGCCTGTCATGCCGTTGGCCAACGGTATCTTGGAGAACTTCTTGAACTTGCGGTTCAAGTTGGCCTGCACAATGTAGCTGAGCAGGGAAATTCCAATAAAGATTATCCAGATAAGGCTCATAGTTTCTATTTCTTTGGAGTTAAGGAGTAAAAGGTAGTTATACTTCGCTTTGCTTCGTTTTAGGGAGATAAAAGCCAATACTTAACATACAAGCGTATAACAATTGGCATTTATCTCCACCTATCTCCTCTTAACTACTTTATCTCCACATTATTCCATATATCTCTCAATCGTCTGGTCGCGGTCGGGGCCTACAGACACAATCTTGATGGGCACCTCAAGCTCCTCTTCGAGGAACGAGATGTAGTTGTTGAACTCCTCGGGGAACTCGTCCTCAGAGGTCATCTTGGTCATGTCGCACTGCCAACCGGGAAGTTCGGCATAGATGGGCTCTACCTCGCCTTCGATTGAGTAGGGGAAGTTCTCGGTCTCTACACCATTGATACGGTAAGCCACGCAAGCCTTGATGGTCTCAAAGGTATCGAGCACGTCGCTCTTCATCATGATGAGGTGGGTAACACCGTTGATCATGATCGAATACTTCAGCGCTACGAGGTCGATCCATCCGCAACGACGCTTACGACCTGTAACCGAACCGAACTCATGGCCGAGGGTGCAGAGCTTGTCGCCTGTCTCGTCAAAGAGCTCTGTGGGGAAGGGACCACTACCTACACGAGTGCAGTAGGCTTTCATGATGCCATATACGTTGCCAATCTTGTTGGGGGCTACGCCGAGACCTGAGCAAGCACCTGCACAAACGGTGTTCGAGGAGGTCACAAAGGGGTATGAGCCAAAGTCGATATCGAGCATCGTACCCTGAGCGCCCTCGCAGAGCACGCTCTTGTCAGCTTTGAGCAGGGCATTGATTTCATGCTCGCTATCTACCAAGGGGAACTGACGGAGGTATTCGATACCGGCCATCCACTCCTTCTCCATCTCGGTGATGTCGTACTCGAAGTTCATGCTTTTGAGGATATCCTCGTGACGTGCCTTTGCCTTGGCATAGATAGTATCAAAGTCGCCAAGGATATCGCCTACGCGAATACCATTGCGGCTGATCTTGTCGGTATAGGTGGGGCCAATACCCTTACCTGTGGTACCTACCTTGGCATCGCCCTTGGCAGCCTCGTAAGCCGCATCGAGCACACGGTGGGTAGGCATGATGAGGTGCGCCTTCTTGGAAATATGGAGACGCTCCTTGAGCGGATGCCCCGAAGCCTCAAGGGCCTCGGCCTCAGCCTTGAACAATGCGGGGTCGAGGACCACGCCATTGCCTATAATGTTAACCTTGTCGCCCTGGAAGATTCCCGATGGGATGGAACGGAGCACATACTTCTGACCCTCAAACTCGAGTGTATGACCTGCATTCGGACCGCCCTGAAAGCGTGCCACCACGTCATAACGCGGAGTCAGTACGTCTACTACTTTTCCTTTTCCCTCATCGCCCCATTGGAGACCTAACAATACATCTACTTTCATGATTTACTAGTATTTTTTTTCTGTTCTTTCAATTTCTTTTCTCTACGACGGCGAGCTGCTGCACATTTCGAGCACACACCATATATATATAAAGAGGTATGCGCAATGGCGAATCCGCGACTATGCGTATTCTCTATCACCTGGCGTAACTTATCGTCACGCACCTCGGTCACCGTGCCACATGCCATACATATACGATGGAAGTGAGTAGTCATATTGTATGACTTCTCGTACTGTGAACTGTTGTCAAACTTGTGACGGACAACCAGATGGGCATCGGTGAGCAGCTCCATCGTATTATACAGGGTAGCACGACTTACGTGGAATTTGTTGGCAGCCATAATGTCGGCCAGCTCCTCCATAGTGAAGTGACTTTCTATGGAATAGATAGCATCGAGGATAGCAAAACGCTCCTGCGTCTTGCGCAAACCTTTGTTCTGCAAATACTGTTCAAAGGTTCCACGAACAGTTTCTTTGATGCTATTGTCCATACCACACGTAAAGTAGCAAGCAAAGATAAATAAATTTATTGGGAAAATGCAA
>JAZPZS010000150.1:0-21602 GCA_045544835.1 Bacteroidaceae bacterium
ATTAAAAAGTAAAAAAGCAAGAACGAAAAATTAAATTCTCTGCCCCGGGCGAACAAAGCCTTGCAGAAACAAGTTTTGAGTATTAACAATTAAAAAGTATAAGAAAAATGGGAAAGATTATTGGTATTGACTTAGGAACAACCAACTCATGTGTTGCCGTATTCGAGGGCAACGAACCTGTAGTAATCGCCAACAGCGAGGGCAAGCGCACCACTCCTTCAGTAGTGGCATTCGTCGACGGCGGCGAGCGCAAGGTGGGCGACCCCGCCAAGCGTCAGGCTATCACCAACCCCAAGCGCACCATCTATTCTATCAAGCGCTTCATGGGTGAGACCTGGGACCAGGTGCAGAAAGAGGTGTCACGCGTACCCTACCCCGTAGTGCGTGGCGACAACAACCTCCCTCTCGTGGACATCGACGGTCACAAGTATACTCCCCAGGAGATCTCGGCCATGATCCTGCAGAAGATGAAGAAGACCGCTGAGGACTACCTCGGCCAGGAGGTGACAGAGGCCGTTATCACCGTGCCCGCCTACTTCTCTGACTCGCAGCGTCAGGCTACCAAGGAGGCTGGCCAGATTGCCGGCTTGGAGGTGAAGCGTATCGTGAACGAGCCTACAGCTGCTGCGCTCGCCTACGGTATCGACAAGGCCAACAAGGACATGAAGATTGCCGTGTTCGACCTCGGTGGCGGTACCTTCGATATCTCTATCCTCGAGTTCGGTGGCGGTGTGTTCGAGGTGCTCTCTACCAACGGTGACACCCACCTCGGTGGCGACGACTTCGACCAGGTGATCATCGACTGGCTCGTGCAGGAGTTCAAGAACGACGAGGGTGCCGACCTCACACAGGACCCCATGGCCCTGCAGCGCCTCAAGGAGGCTGCCGAGAAGGCCAAGATCGAGCTTTCATCATCGACCTCTACCGAGATCAACCTCCCCTACATCATGCCCGTGGCAGGTGTTCCCCGCCACTTGGTGAAGACCCTTACCCGTGCCAAGTTCGAGTCACTGGCCCACAACCTCATCCAGGCATGTATCGAGCCCTGCCGCAAGGCCGTGGCCGATGCCAAGCTGACCACAGCCGATATCGACGAGGTAATCCTCGTAGGTGGTTCGACCCGTATCCCCGCCGTACAGCAGATCGTGCAGGAGTACTTCGGCAAGGCCCCCTCAAAGGGTGTTAACCCCGACGAGGTGGTAGCCCTCGGAGCCTCTATCCAGGGTGCCGTATTGAACAAGGAGGGCGGCGTAGGCGACATCGTGCTGCTCGACGTTACTCCCCTCTCCATGGGTATCGAGACCATGGGTGGCGTGATGACCAAGCTCATCGATGCCAACACCACCATCCCCTGCAAGAAGAGCGAGGTGTTCTCTACCGCAGCCGACAACCAGACCGAGGTGACCATCCACGTGCTCCAGGGCGAGCGCCCCATGGCAGCACAGAACAAGTCGATCGGCCAGTTCAACCTCACCGGCATCGCTCCCGCACGCCGCGGTGTGCCCCAGATTGAGGTGACCTTCGACATCGACGCCAACGGTATCCTCAAGGTATCGGCCAAGGACAAGGCCACCGGCAAGGAGCAGGCCATCCGCATCGAGGCATCATCGGGCCTCAGCAAGGAGGAGATCGAGCGCATGAAGGCCGAGGCCGAGGCCAACGCAGAGGCCGACCGCAAGGAGCGCGAGAAGGTGGACAAGCTCAACCAGGCCGACAGCATGATCTTCCAGACCGAGAACCAGCTCAAGGACCTGGGCGACAAGCTCCCCGCCGACAAGAAGGCACCCATCGAGGCTGCTCTGCAGAAGCTCAAGGATGCCCACAAGGCACAGGACCTCGCTGCCGTTGACGCCGCCATGAACGAGCTCAACACCGCCTTCCAGGCAGCCAGCGCCGAGATGTATGCACAGACCGGTGGTCAGGCTGGTCCTCAGCCCGGTGCCGACGCAGGTCAGCAGGGTGGCCAGCAGGGCGACAACATTCAGGATGCCGACTTCGAGGAGGTAAAGTAAGCCCTCGCCCATCGTCCGGCACGGACATTTTGAGAATTGTGATAGAACTGAGAATTGCCTTTCCGGTGATTCTCAGTTCTTTTTTTTTGCCATTACGTCACACGTCTTTTTGCTGATTGCAGCGGGGGTGACACAGTGACACGGTGACAACAAAAAGTCGCTCTCCTCTCTCTGTCAAAACCTCAGATTACTCAGATTACACGGATTATAGTATGATATTATAAATTAAGAGTAAACAAAATCTGAGTAATCAGAATAATCTGTGGTTTGAAAAATTAATATCAGTGGCTATCAACACCTCAGATTGCACAGATTACACGGATTATAGTATAATATTATAAATTAAGAGTAAAGAAAATCTGAGTTATCAGAGTAATCTGTGGTTTGAAAAAATTAATATCAGTGGTTATCAAAACCTCAGATTGCACAGATTGCACAGATTACACGAATTATAGTATAATATTATAAATTAAGAGTAAAGAAAATCTGAGTTATCAGAGTAATCTGTGGTTTGAAAAAACTAATATCTGTGGCTATCAACACCTCAGATTGCACGGATTATAGTATGACATTATAAATTAAGAGTAAAGAAAATCTGAGTTATCAGAGTAATCTGTGGTTTTTGACAGCGAGAGAGGGTGCGTTTCGTGTGTCACCCTGTCACCCCCCGTCGGTGAAAAATCGTCAAAACTCCCGTCACATCGCCTAAAAGCCTGATACTATGAAGGATAATCGCACATGTAATCTGCCGAGAACGCACGTGCGGTTGCCCTTCACCTAACCTATTCACTAACCCGAGTGACGGAGCAGCAGTGGAGAGGACTGGCCAAACTCTAAACACTAAACTCTAAACTCTAAACCCTTAACTCTAAACCACTATGGCAATCAACTACAAAGTATCGAAATGCAAGAATCCCTCGGGCATCGAGGGAACCGACTATTACAGCTGCAAGGCATCGAAGACCGGTGACTACACCTTCGACGACCTGGCCGAAGACATCAACAACTCCACCACCGTGACCCATGCCGACTGCTTGGCGGTGCTGAAGGCCATGAAGCCCTTCCTCACCAAGGCGTTGCTCTCGGGACGCACCGTGGTGCTCCAGGACATCGGCCGCTTCTCCGTAAGCATACAGTCGAAGTGCTTCACCCAGACCGACATGCAGGAGGAGGACTTCCTCCCCAGCAGCAAGATCAAGGGACACCGCATCCTGTTCCGCCCCGAGGTGAAGCTCAAGAGCGATGTGAAGGCAGGCATCACGCTCAAGCGCATCTCGAGCGAGGCGATGAAGTAATTGTTCAGCGCTCGATGCGCTGAACATTACTAAGGGGTTACAGGAGTCAGGAGTTGCTTTACCCCCTGCGGGCGTCGAACTTCGTTTCAGATGATCGTTTCGACTGATGGTAACAATGACGAAAAGCAGCAAAAAGACATTTGTCAGGGCAGACGCACCAGAAAAATCCGTGGAGATTTCGTATTCTATTCTCATAAAATCAAGTCATTAGCCTCACACAGATCTCACGAATCTCACAAAGCACACTTGCTATCGCTCGTGCTTGCCATCCGGCTGCAAACACTCGGCAGAGCCGACAAGCGCGGGCGAAGCGACGCGCAGTTTGTGAGATTCGTGAGATCTGTGTGAAACTCAATCATTTGTGCGAGGTTATTCTGATGCGTCTACCCTGGACATTTGTCTGAACTCCTGTACTCCTGACTCCTGTAACTCCTAAAAACTAACCCCTAACCACTCACCAACATGAAAACCGACTGGAAGCAAATCGTCAAGATCATCATCGCTGTGCTGACGGCACTGCTTGGTGCCATCGGTGCCTCGGCGGTGATTTAGAATCTGTTTTTTAAGACCGATTCTTAGTGTCCACAGGGGCGGCCGTGCCGCGACCGTGCCTGCCCGTCTGTGCCGAATGGTTGTTACCACCCCTCGCGTAGCGCTCGCGAGGGGATCTTTACTCAGCTGGGTAGAGACTCTTGAGCATATCCTCTTTCGTCCATTTCGCCAGTTTTTGGGCAAACTCGGCTTTCACCCGCTCGTGTGTTTCCCATTGGGGTGGATTGTTGTGCAGGGCGCAAGCCACTTTTTCCTG
Organism: Bacteroidaceae bacterium; assembly: GCA_045544835.1. Lineage (GTDB taxonomy): Bacteria > Bacteroidota > Bacteroidia > Bacteroidales > Bacteroidaceae > UBA1189. Next base: position 4,116 of record JAZPZS010000150.1, read on the forward strand.
CAATTCCTCGCGTGCGGCTTGTGTGTCGGCTATCTTCTTGGCCCTGGCATAGTGCTCGCATATGCGCGTGGATATCCAGTACGAATCCTCCCTGTGTGTATGTTCTCCTACCTGCTGCCTGCAGCCAGATAGCTCAAAGTCATTCAAGAAGATTTGTCCCCAGGTTTCGTGCTTTCTGAGTACTTCGAAGATGCTATTCCAGTACCCCAACTGCATTACTGGTTTTCGTCTCTTTTCCACTTGTTCGAAGTAAAATTCCTCGATGCATTTCCGCACGCAGAAGAAACTCGGGAAAATGGGTATGCGGTCCAGTTTGTCCAACCGTGCAAACCGCTGTTTGAATTCCTCTATCTCATTTATCTCCTCGCCGCGAGCAAACAGTTCCTTGTATACATAGAGCTGTGCCTGCGCATTTGCTTTAGTCCGCTCCATGCCGCCCACCTCGTGAAGCACTTGAGTGAATATCATTATTTGCTTAAAAACAGGCTTATTGCCCATTAGTTTTGTGAGCTCCATAGCCATCTGATTTACAATGTATTAATTTATCTTCTCGAAGTTAAATTTTTATCTTCTCGAAGCTAATTGCACAATTCGTCACCACACGCTACCTTTGCCACTGCTTTTTTCGCAGAAGCCCGTGAGCCAACTCACGTTTGCCATGTGATTGAGCAAAGGTAGACATTTTTTTTGGATCCGAAAAGTTGACTGCCGAAAGAAAAAAAAATTTATGAATAGAAAAAAATCAACCTCAAATTGCTGCGATAGCAACAATTCTGAGAAGCCCGCTGGAGCTAAATCCAGCACCCCCCAAGTAGTTAAAGCTGCCACCAGCAATGGCTGCAGCCTGTTCAGTTCCTCGCACGAAGCGTTGAAAGCCCACGTGTGGGCTACCGCAAACGAGATTTGGCAGAGAGATGATGAGACGTTCCACGGCATGGCCGAGCGCATGTGTGAGGAGTGCCTCTCTGCCCCTGCTACTACCGCGCAGATGCAGGATTGGCTCTACCTGGTGCAGAAGGAATGCGGCTGCCAGTGTCAGATTGTGGGCACCGACTGGTTTGCCTACCGGGCCGACGATTTGGGAGACGAGGAGGTAACACTCATCTACAGCCCCTACGGAGCTGACGATGTAGCCAACCTGGCCGATGCCGAGCTGCTGGGTATAGAGCCGGAGATCGATTTCCCACGCCTGGCCCCCCAGAGCTACAAGCCCCAGGGCGGAAACGATGTAGCAGTACTTTACTACAAGTACCAGACCGAGTCTGGGGAAGTGAAATATGTAATCGCCTTCCCTCATGTGCTGCGCAAGCTTTAGCAACCTTGTCACGGAAGTAGTCCTCGTCTCCCCCAGCCCGGGGACTACTACCGTGCTCTTTACCAATACGGGCTGGATAGTAATAACCATAAAAAATATATAATAATGGAGTACAGTAAAGAAAACAGTGTACAGAAAATTCTTGTGGGCTATGGCGTCAGGGACGGCATTCGCGAGATGACCCTCGAGCAGTATCGGGAGCAGATTACCAGTCGGTTCACCCAAAACAAGGTGGAGGCGCTACGCCGCTGCGAAGATGAGCAGCAACGCGAGGCTCTGAAACGCAACTCCTTCTACATATTGCCGCAGGGGCGCATCCGTGAAAACCGCAGGCAGTATGCCTTAGGGGTCCAGCCTACGAAGGAAAACATCGAGTACCGGCCCGACGTGCAGATGCTCGACCTCGATATCCGTCCCGAAGATTGCCCTACGGCCTGGGATGCGTACATGAAGCATGTGAACAACTACCTCATCGAGCTGGGTATTCCGCTGTGGCCACGTGTGGCGATGGTGAGTGTCTCTGGCAAGGGCTTCCACATGTATGTGCGCCTCAGTGAGAAGCAGCAGGCGATGGACAGAAAACAGCTCGTACAGGCCTTCGGGCGTGTGTTCGGTCTTGAGTTCGACCTCTCTACCATTGACCCCACTCGCCGTGCATTTCAGAGTCATGAGTTCCTCACGCCTACCGATAATGAGGCCTTGGGAATTCTATTTGGCCGCCCACTGACCGAGGAGGAGCAGCGTTGCCTCGACGAGATGGACCGACTGATGGAGGAGGCTACGGAGCAACACGCTATCGCTGACCGAAAGCAACCCGCAACCCCTCGCTGTGTCATCCCGAGCAAATGCGAGGGATCTCTCACTCCGTATCGAGATGACACCTCCTCCTCAACCGCTCCGTGTCATCCCGAGCAGCGCGAGGGATCTCTCACCAAGAACCTGCTGGAATTGCCCGATGAAGTGGCCCTTACCGATGTGGTGGAAGCCGTGGTGAAGGCCGTCTGCGGCAAAGAAGACGGGCCTGTGGAGGGCGAGCGCAACGAAACCATCTATAAGGCCACGAAAGAGCTCTCGTATATCTGCGGCATCACCAAGGATGACCTCGTAGAGGCGTTCGCCGAGCTGGGATTCTATGGCCTCGGCAAAGAGGAGGTAAGCAGTGCCGTTAGCTCAGGACTGAAACACGACAAGTTCTGGGAGATGAAACCCAGCCCCATACTCAGCGAAGCGGTAGCCTCGCTCACGCCTCAACCTAAATCCTCCCCCAAGGGAGAGTTAGAGGGCATCAACCATCATCCATCAACCATCAACCTTCAACCATCAACCCTCACCATTCCTACGCGTCTCACCCAATGCCCAGCCATGCCGAAGTTGCCCCCACTGTTGCAGCTCATCGCCTCGCGCGTTCCCGAACATTGCCGTGCGAGTGCGGTCCAGAGCTGCTTTGCCGCCCTTGGGGTATACCTCTCCAACGAGGCCTTTATTCGTGGACTCGACAATACACCCCGCCGTTTCCAGTTCACTGAGCTGGTTGCAGGTGAGACCTCATCGGGAAAAGACTATCTTCCCCGCCTCTCCGAGGCCATTATGAAACGCCGCATCGAGCATGACAATGAGGTATATGCTGCGCTGGATGCCTGGAAGGAACTTTGTCAGCTCACGCCGAAAACGGAAGCACGCCCCCTGAAACCTGCTGCGCCGATATACTGGATCAAGACTAATTGCACACAGAGCGCCCTCATCGAGCGTATGAAGGAATTGGAGAAGATACAGGGCCGCGGACTGATGCTCGCCAGCGAGATTGATGACCTCCGTTTCTGTCAGTCAGCGACGGGCGGCAGTGGGGCACAAGCGCTCATCCTCTCCTGTCATACGACTCCAGCCCAGTGGGGTTCGGATAGGTCGGGAGAGAGTTCTATAACGGCATCTACCACCCTCTCGCTCAATATCGCCGCATCGAGTACCCCTTTAGGCATTCAAAAATTTTTCGCGGGCGGCACGGCAAGCGGCTCAATTAATAGGTGCTCTGTATCCATCGTACCCTCCACCCGTGCCCTACCCCGCTACGAGGATTTCGATGACGCATGGCATGCGGCTCTCTCGCCCTTTCTTGATAATCTGGAGGCTGCGCATGGCGAATACGTATGCGAGGAGATTGACGATATGGTAGCCGACCTCTACCAAGAGTACAACACCGACCCCGACCTGCAGCAGCGCGACGTGATATATAATCTCCACCACCGCCAGCTCCTCATAGTCAAGCAGCGGGCCTACCTCCTTTATATTGCCGCCGGTGGTGTGTGGACGGACGAGATGGAAGAGTATTGCCGCTGGTCGTTCTACTACCAACGCTCGGCCCTGCTTACCGTATTCGAGCGCGACATCCTTGCGTACGAGGCTGCCCAGCGCCCACTGAAGATGACCTACACCGTTGTTGGCCCCAAGCGCAGCGAACTGCTGGATCTCAAGGCTACCTTTTGCCTCCAAGATCTCATCGCTTTGCGCTGTGCCAAAGGTGTCTCGCTCGAAGCCGTGAAGTCACTCTCTCAGGATCAGATAAAGCAGTGGCGTCGACGCAAGTTCATTGAGGATATCGTCACACCCGACGGCACCAAGCTCCTGCGCAAAACAGACCTCTGGCTCGAGAAGCACCCCGAGGACACGAATAGGGATTAAAGTGGAAAGATGAAAGTGGAAAGATGAAAGTGGAAAGATGAAAGTGGAAAGATGAAAGTGGAAAGTGGAAAGATGAAAGTGGACTCCCTCAACCTAAACCTCCCCCTGGGGAGTTAGAGGGGGCCCCCTCATCCCTCATTTCAGCATTCAGTGTCATCTCGAAACGGAGTGAGAGATTCTCGGACAAGCCGAGCGCAAGCATTGCCTTTAGCCCCTACGGGCGGCGAACACGTTTCCTCGCATTGCTCGGCTTTCGCATCCAGTGCCATCTCGAACGGAGTGAGAGATCCCTCGCATTTGCTCGGGATGACACGGAGAGGGATGACACAGAGAGGGATGACACGGAGAGGGATGACACAGAGAGGGATGACACAGAGAAGGGGATTTAGTTAGGAGTTGCCCATCAACCATAAACCATCAACCATCATCCATCAACCATCATCCATCAACCATCATCCATCAACCATCATCCATCAACCATCATCCATCAACCATCATCCATCAACCCAAAGTGACAAGGTGACAGGTGACAAGGAAAAAGGTGCCCCTCCCCTACCGATACTGATAGCATCCCGCATCGGGGGTAGCAGGTGAGCGTGGTTGCCCGTCCTTGTCGTAGGGAAGCATCTCTACGTATTCGCCCGAAGCTATGCCACGAGCCACGGAAAGGGAGTCAAGATGAAAGTCGTAGTTGAACTCCGAGTGGTCGATACGGCGAAAATTGGTACGCCCGTAGGTAGTGCTGTCCTTGTGTTCCCACACCACGAAGGAAAAATGCAGCGAATCAGGCTCGCGCGACTCGGCCTTGGAGTTGATGAGCGAATGCGTAAAAGAGTATTGGGCATACTCGGAATAGTCTACCGTGTCAGTCTTCTCCAACACAAGACCCTCCAGTTCATCGTCCTTGGAGCCCGTGATAATGCTGTTCCGGAAGTTGACCCCCAGCAGTGGATATACGGCCTGCTCATCGGTGAGGTAGTTCGAGATGTACACGGCAGCACCGCGCTCGCTGCTCCAGGGAAAAAAGTTCGCCACGGTGCAGTGCAGGAAAGTCATCTGCCCACCGAGGATGTTGACGCAGTGGCCACCGGCATTGGTAAACAGGCAGTTCGAGAAGGAGGCCGTGGCAAGTGTAAGCTGCAAGGCATCGGCATCGACATTATGAATCTGGCTGCTGTGCATCACCAGCTTGTGGCGGCTCGGGTCGTCAGCCCTGGCACGCAGGCCATAGGTGCCGCTATGGATGTCACAATAAACGAAAAGGTTATCGCTGCTCGACTCATGCAACGTGATGCCTCCCCACTGCGCCGAGAGGCGGTCGTAAGGAAGGTAGCTGAACATATGGTCGGTGCGGGCTCCGCGGAAGACAATGGGAGCATCGACAGTACCCACAGCATGAACACGGCCATAAACTTGCATCTCCACCTTCTCGCGGAAGAAAAGGCGGGTACCGGCTTCGAGAGTAAGGGTACTTCCCTCCTCTACCCTGAGGCTGTCGTAGATCAGGTAAGGACGACGGGCGGTGAGGCAAGTGTCGCTATCGACAACCCAGCCGCGCAGTACAATGGCATCCTGACCGTAGGCTCGAAGCTGCACCTGCTGGGTAACACCACTGGCCAACGTGAAGATCAGCGAATCGCGCACCTCGAAAGGCTCATCGATGCCACGAGGGTCGACAGTAACCTCGACAAACACGAACAGGCTGTCGCCGCCACGCACCGTGATGTCGCTAAACGCCGTACCTGCCAAGCCATCGAGGTTGACACGATAGGGCGAGGCGTCGCCACCAGAGAGGCGGGCATCGGCTATACGGAGCGCTGCTTCATTCCTATTGTATAGAAGAAACGAGTAGGTAGCCGAACTCACATCTGTGAAGAGCGTATCAAACGTTAGGGTGTCCGACGAGAACTCAAGACGGCAGTCGGGATGGGTGGTATAGCTTCGCTCATCGCTACAGCCCACACCACAAAGGAGCACTATGGCCATGAGGATGCTCAGGAGAAAGGAACGGCTGCCGGGTCGTGTCATACTATCTGATTTTGGGAAAATAGGGTGTTGATTACTGATTATCCCAAAATGAGGTTTATGCTTGCCAGCTCCTCGGCACTGAAGGCTTGGTTAGCACGCGCATGAAGGTTCTTCTCCAACTGCTCGACCGAACTGGCACCGATAATGACGGAAGTCACCCGTTCATCGCGCAACAGCCATGCCAAAGCCATCTCGGCCAACGTCTGCCCACGGCGGGTTGCAATGTCATTGAGGGCACGCAACTTACCCAGCAGCTCGTCGGTGAGCGTCTCGGGACGGAGGAAGTTACTCTGAGTCATACGCGACCCCTCGGGGATACCCTGTAGATAACGGTCGGTAAGCAAGCCCTGCGCCAACGGCGAGAACGCTATGAAGCCTGTGCCGTTCTTATGTGCCTGGGGAATAATTACCTCCTCAGGCTGGCGAGTGAGCATATTGTAGCGTCCCTGGTAAAGGATACAGTGTACATCGTGTGCCTCGAGATAGGCATAGGCCTTGCGGGCAGCATCCTCAGGATATTTCGACAAACCTACATAGAGCGCCTTGCCCGAACGCACGATATCGACCAGCGTCTGCATGGTCTCCTCAAGGGGCGTATTGGGATCGTAGCGGTGGGAGTAATAGATATCCACGTAGTCAAGATTCATGCGGCGCAAACTCTGGTCGAGACTAGCCACAAGACTCTTGCGCGAGCCCCAATCGCCATAGGGACCCGCCCACATCGGATGACCCGCCTTGGTGGCAATGAACATCTCGTCGCGGTGAGTGTGCATCGACTGCTTCATGTAGCGACCGAAACGCTCCTCGGCAGCACCATTAGGAGGTCCATAGTTGTTGGCCAAGTCAAAGTGGCAGATACCATGGTCGAAAGCGTAGTGTACAATCTCGAGGCCGCGTGCCTCATCGTGGTTTTCTCCAAAATTGTGCCAAAAACCGAGCGAAATCTCGGGAAGCACTACCCCACTCTTTCCTGCACGACGATAACCCATCGCTTCATAGCGCCCGGGATTGGGGAGGTAGGATGTTTCGTTTGCTATATTAGCCATGCCTGTGTTCATTTCCGTTACGTCCGACATTATATATATGTATACGCGAAATGGGAAACTTTATTGTATCGTCTGCTTGGTGTAATGAAGATTTCCGTCCGTGGCATCCACATCAACCACAACACACTCCCCAATAGTAGGAGCATCATCAATGAGCATCTCGGAGAGTTCGTCCTCAAGGTAGGTCTGCACGGCACGCTTGATAGGGCGAGCTCCATATTGCGGGTCGTAGCCCTTGCGGCTGATATAGGCGCGTGCTTCATCGCTTACAAATATCTTCACGCCAATGGTCTCGAGACGACCGATAAACTTGTCGACCTCCAAGTCGGTAATGGCACGCAGGGCATCGTCGCCAAGGGTGTCGAAGGTGACAATTTCATCGATACGGTTGAGAAACTCGGGCGAAAAGGTCTTGTTGAGTGCCTTCTGGATGACGCTACGCGAGTGTTCCTTGTCGTCAAACTCCATACGGGTAGAGAACCCCACACCCCGACCAAAATCCTTGAGTTGGCGCGAGCCTACGTTCGAAGTCATGATGATGACCGTGTTGCGGAAGTCGATGAGCCTGCCATTACCATCAGTAAGGCGTCCCTCGTCGGTCACCTGCAACAGAAGGTTGAAGACATCGGCATGTGCCTTCTCAATCTCGTCGAGTAGAATGATGGAATAGGGACGGCGACGTACCTTCTCAGTGAGCTGTCCGCCCTCCTCATAGCCTACATAACCCGGAGGGGCACCCACGAGGCGCGACACGGTGTGCTTCTCCATGAACTCGCTCATGTCCATGCGGATAAGGGCATCGGTCGAACCGAACATCTGTCGGGCAAGTTCCTTAGCCAGAAGTGTCTTTCCCACACCTGTAGGCCCCAGAAACATGAAGGTGCCAATGGGTCGGTTCGGATCCTTGAGGCCTAGACGATTGCGCTGAATGGCCTTCACCAGCTTGTTGATGGCAGCCCCCTGGGCGATGACCGTACGGTTGAGCGCTTCGCGCATCCCCTTGATGCGCACACCTTCAGACTGCACCATACGCTGCACGGGAATGCCCGAAATCATCGAAACCACCTCGGCAATCTGCTCCTCACCGACCGTCTCGCGATGTTCCTTAAGGCCATCTTCCCAATTGCGCTTCATCTCGTTCAGTTCACTTTCGAGACGACGTTCCCGGTCGCGGTAGTCGGCCGCCAGTTCGTAGTTCTGATTCTTCACGGCAAGGTTCTTCTGATTATGGGCATCGGCAATGCGGGCCTCCTGCTCCTCAATCTCCTTAGGAACCTGTATATTGGTAAGATGCACGCGCGAACCCGCCTCGTCCATCACATCGATAGCCTTGTCCGGGAAACAACGGTCGGTGATGTATCGTTCCGAGAGCTTTACGCAAGCCTCAATGGCCTCATCGGTGTATCTTACATTGTGATGATCCTCGTAGCGGTCCTTGATATTTTGCAATATATGGATGGTCTCCATAGCATCGGGCGACTCGACGATTACCTTCTGAAAACGACGTTCGAGAGCTCCATCCTTCTCAATCGTCTTGCGATACTCATCAAGTGTAGTGGCACCTATGCATTGGATATCACCACGCGCAAGAGCAGGCTTCAGCATATTGGCAGCATCCATAGAACCTGCAGCCGAACCAGCACCTACAATCGTATGTATCTCATCAATGAAAAGGATGACGTCAGGATTCTTCTGCAACTCATTGAGGATGGAGCGCAAGCGCTCCTCGAACTGTCCACGATACTTCGTCCCAGCCACCACAGAGGCCATATCGAGCATCACCACACGCTTATTGAAGAGAATGCGCGACACCTTCTTCTGTACGATACGCAACGCCAATCCCTCCACAATGGCAGACTTTCCTACGCCTGGCTCACCGATTAGCACGGGATTGTTCTTCTTGCGGCGACTCAAGATCTGCGCGATGCGCTCTATCTCCTTCTCGCGTCCGATGACAGGGTCGAGCTTACCCTCGGCCGCAGCACGTGTCATGTCGACACCAAAATTGTCGATTACAGGCGTATCGCTCGAAGGCTTCGGCTGCTGCATCGTAGAAGTACCGTCCCTACCCGACGCACGTTCCATAGGAAACTCGTCATCCTCCTCTTCGTCGTCAAGGAAACTGGCCGATGGAGAAGCAGAAGAACTCCCCGAGTCCGTCTTTATGCGAAGCAAGTCTATCACTCTGTCATAACTGACTTCGTTTCGTGTCAAAACGTCAGCCGCCATGTTATGATTTTCCTTCAGAATAGCCAGCAGCAAGTGCTCCGCATCAGCAGGACTCTTCTTCAGCATACGAGCTTCGAGCAAGCTTAGGCGCATAATCTTATTGGCCGTACTATTCAGTTCGGGCAACTGCGCTGCATCCTCGCTGAAAGCGCCAGTACGCTCGATATCACTCTCTATTTCCTGCTTTATATATCTCAAGTCAGCATGCAGCCTGTTCAGCAGGTCCACCGCCACGTTGTTTCCATCACGCAGCAATGCCAGCAGCAAATGCTCCGGACCGATATACCCGCTACGAAGGCGATTGGCCTCCTCGCGGCTAAAATCCAAAATATCTGTAAGTTTTTGCGAATACTGTCTGTCCATATTCCTTCTTCCGTTTTTTATAATCAATTCATCTCCACCTTTCCGCATGCAAATATAACGCAATAAACCGAGGTGGATTCTATCATTTATAATATATTATCAACAAATAACATGCCAAAACTTAAAAATATGACAAATTAGCCACCACAAATGTTCCTCCTAACGATAAAAAAAACACAACAAAGCAGACGTAATTATAAAAAAATGCATTAACTTTGCCCTCAGTTTTGTTCCGGATGCCCCGTTTGCGGGCTACGGATGAAAAGGGAATCAGGTGAGAGTCCTGAACAGTCCCGCTGCTGTGTGCCCTTGTGTTGCACATCGAATCTATTGCCACTGATGCTCTGTCTGGGATAATGGTTGATGGATGATGGTTGAAGGTTGATAGAAACCGTAAACTCTAAATTCTGAACTCTAAAAACCGGAAACAAGACATTGGGAAGGCCGATGTGCAGGGGTGAGTCAGAAGACCTGCAAAACCAGTTAAACCGCGTGTATTCGAGGAAAGTATGCGTAGGGACACATTTTGTTTTACTTTCTTACAATTAATCAAAAAAGATGAAGAAAGTGTATCGTAGCGCATTGTGCGCTTGTTTGGCAGGCCTCGTGCTTGCAAGTTGTGAACCCGTAGACCAAGGTGGCGATGAGACTCCTGTGGTGAGTAACCCCGATGTCTTTATCCTGTGTGAGGGATTGTGGCAGGCTAACAATGCTGACGTGTCGGCCTACAACTCTACGCTGAAGCAGTGTACGGGAGATTATTATTACCGACAGAACGGCCAGTACCTCGGTGACACGGGGCAGGATATCCTATGGCACGACGGGTATCTGTATGTGTCGGTCAGTGGCTCTTCGTATGTGGCCAAGCTCGACCGTCAAGGTCGTGAAGTGGCTCGCCGTGCCATCTCTCCCGAGGAGGGGCAGCCGCGCTATCTCGCTGCCGAGGGTGACTACATCTACGTGACGCTGTATAGTGGGCAGGTGGCCAAGATGAAGGCTTCGGACTTAAGCGTGGTGGACTATGCTTCCGTGGGCATGAATCCCGAGGATATTGCATTGTACAAAGGGCAGTTGCTGGTGGCTAACTCTGGATGGGGGGCTGACAGCACCTTGACCGTTATCGATGTGTCGACTTTCAAGCCTGTCAAGACAATCCATGTAGAACACAATCCCCAACGTTTGGTGATATCTGGCGATAGTGTCTATTTACTGGCTTATGGCAAGGATTACAATTCAATTATTCAAAGCGTTGATATAACCAGGGAGACTGCACGAACCATTGCTCATGCCACACACGCTGTCGCATATGACAATACGCTTTACATGTGTAATTCAGTGACGGATTACACTACGTATCAGACGACTAATACTTTCTTTACTTACGATGTGGTTGCGGCCGTATTGGATAGCGTGAATTATCTTCAAGGTGATGTCGCAGAAGTATTGTCTAATCCTGTATACATGATGGAGGTGAACCCGAAGAATGGTGACTTCTATATTGGCCTTGCAGGCAATAAGTTCGTTTCGTCGGGTATGATACACCGTTGCGATCGTGAGGGGCGCCTCATTCACCGCTTCGATGTGGGTGGTGCCAACCCCAACCAGGCTGCCTTCGTGAACAACCAATAGAATTGATTTATAAAATACTATTTGCCAGGCGGTGGACTCTCTCGTGAGAAAGGGTTCACCGCATCTGTTTTTGTCAAAAAAAACAATGAATCGCAAAATTATTTAAATATAATACCCATAGTCTGTATGGTATTATGGATTTTTATTTGTAACTTTGCGCGAACTAAAAAGAGTCACGTATGATGTCACATCCGCTTGGTCATTGGCTGTCAGAGAGTTCCCTTAAAAAGGACTCGCGATGGAGTTTCCAATCATGTGAGATTATTGATTGCAAGCCTGCGACATCGCAGCATTTCTTGGCTTTTATTATGAATATCTGGTTCCCTTTGCAGTTGCTGTCTATCACTGCGAAGGGATGTTTTTTATAATTGACAATTGAGAATTGACTATTGAAAAGTAATAGGTAATAGTTGGTATAGAAGAAAAAAGTAAAAAAGAAAACAATGGAACCGTTGAATCATGATTGTGGAATCGTAATGATTCGTTTGTTGAAACCGCTGAGCTACTATCAGCAGAAGTACGGAACATGGCAGTATCCGATGCACAAGCTCTATCTCATGATGGAGAAGCAGAAGAACCGTGGCCAGGAGGGTGCCGGTATCGCTTGTGTGAAGATGCACGCAGAGCCTGGCGAGGAGTATATGTTCCGTGAACGTGCACTCGGCTCAAGCGCCATCCCCGAAGTATTCAACACTACATACAAAGGGTATGCCAAGAACTATACCCGCGAACAGATTAACGACCCTGACTTCGCTGCGGTGAACATGCCGTTTGCCGGTGAGCTCTATATGGGTCACTTGCGCTACTCTACCACGGGCAAGAGTGGCATCGCCTACGTGCATCCCTTCCTTCGCCGCAACAACTGGAAGGCCAAGAACCTGGCTCTCTGCGGCAACTTCTCGATGATCAACAACGAGGAGGTATATAACGAACTGATAGAAAAGGGCCAGCATCCGCGTCGTTTTGCCGACAGCTACTTCTTGCTTGAGCACATGGGCCACCGCCTCGACCGTGAGGTGGAGCGCGTGTTTGGTATTGCCGAACTGATGGGCAAGAAGAACCGCGAGATTACCGAATACATAGAAGAGAACCTCGATATGGCCAATGTGCTGCGCACCGCATGTCCCATTTGGGATGGTGGCTACGTGATCGAGGGCGTCACGGGTAGTGGCGAGGCCTTTGCCATCCGCGACCCGTGGGGTGTACGTACAGCCTTCTGGTACAAGAACGACGAAGTCATTGTCGTGGCATCGGAACGTCCGGCCATACAGACTGCTATGGACGTGGAGGCCGATGAGGTGCACGAGCTGCTGCCCGGCCAGGCACTGCTCATCAATCGTCACGGAGAGTTGCGCTTCGAGCAGATAATGGAGCAGAAGGGATTTGCCCCCTGCTCATTCGAACGCATCTACACGAGCCGTGGTAACGACTGCGACATCTATCAAGAGCGTAAGCAGTTGGGTAAGATGCTTCTCAAACCTGTACTCAAGGCCATCAACAATGATGTAGAGAACGCTGTATTCTCGTTTATCCCCAACACTGCAGAGGTGGCTTCGTTTGGTCTCGTCGAGGGTTTTGAGGAATACCTCAATGAGCAGAAGATACAGCAAATCGCTGCACTCGACCACAAACCTACCGATGAGGAACTGCACGAAATCCTCTCGAAGCGTATCCGTAGCGAGAAGGTGGCCATCAAGGACATCAAGTTGCGTACCTTCATCACCGAAGGTACCAGCCGTGACGACCTCGCCTCACACGTTTACGACATCACTTATGGCAGCATCGTGCCGGGCAAGGACTATCTGGTAGTTATCGACGACAGTATCGTGCGTGGTACCACGCTGAAGCAGAGTATCCTCAGCATCCTTGACCGCTTGAACCCCAAGAAGATTGTCATCGTGAGCTCATCGCCCCAGATCCGTTACCCGGACTTCTACGGTATCGATATGGAGACAATGGACCACTTCATCGCCTTCAAGGCTGCTATGGAGCTGTTGCAGGAGCGCGGTATGTGGCATAAGGTGATTGATACATACAATGCTTGTAAGGAGCAGATCAACTTGCCGCTCGACCAGATGGAGAACAAGGTAAAAGACATCTACGCTCCGTTCACCGATGAGGAGATCTCGGCCAAGATTGTGGAACTCTTGCGCCCGAAGACACTCAAGTCTGAGGTGGAGATCGTGTTCCAGCCCATCGAGGGCCTGCACAAGGCATGTCCCAACCATCCGGGCGACTGGTACTTCACAGGCGATTATCCCACTCCGCATGGCACAAAGCGTGTAAACCAAGTATTCGTGGAATACTACGAGCAGAAATATAATAAATAATATACATATATATACTTATGAAAGCAACGTTAGTTTTGGACAATGGAATGCGCTTCGAGGGCACTGCTTTCGGCTGTGAAATGCCGGCAGTGGGCGAAGTGGTATTCTGCACGGCAATGACCGGCTATCCCGAGAGTTTGACGGATGCCGCGTATGCAGGACAGCTGTTGGCGCTGACCTATCCGTTGGTTGGCAACTATGGTGTGCCCTCCCACGAAGTGAAGGAATTAGGCTTGGAGAAATTCTTCGAGAGCAACAAGATACAGGTGCGCGGACTCATCGTGACCGACTATAGCGAGGAGTACAGCCATTGGAATGCCGCTGAGACCCTCGATGCTTGGATGAAGCGCGAAGGGGTTCCCGGTATCACAGGCATCGACACTCGTGCCTTGACCAAGGCTTTGCGCAACGAAGGTGTGATGGGCGGCCAGATTGTTATCGGTGAAGCCGAACTTCAACCCCAAGCTGCTGCCTATGACACAGTAAACTACGTTGCCGAGGTCTCTTGTGAGGCTCCCGTGACCTACAACGAAGGAGCAGCCAAGAAGGTAGTGCTCATAGACTGCGGTGTCAAGCACAGCCTTATCCGCTCTCTCGTGGCTCATGACCTCGAGGTGGTGCGCGTGCCCTACGACTACGACTTCACGGCATTGAACTACGATGCAGTGGTGGTAAGTGCCGGTCCCGGCAATCCCAATCTCTATGCTGCTACCGTTGCCAACATAGCCAAGGCTATGGAGACAGCGAAGCCTATCCTCGGTATCGGACTCGGCTGCCAGCTGATGGGTCTTGCTGCCGGTGCAAAGGTGGAGAAACTCAAGTTTGGTCATCACGGTGCCAACCAGCCCTCACGCCTTACAGGTAGCAACAGCTGCTACATCACCAACCAGAACGCAGGCTATGCCATTGTGGAGAGCACGCTCCCCGCAGGTTGGAAGGTGCTGTTCACCAACATGAACGACGGTGCTGTGGATGGTATCCGCCACGAGGAGAAGCCCTGGATAGGCACACAGTTTGCTCCCGAGGCTTGCAGCCGTGGCTACCAGAAGGATAACCTGATGGATGATTTCGTGAAACTTATCTAAAATAATATAGGAGATAAATGGAGTAAAATGGAGTAAAATGGAGATAAAAGGAGATAAAGGCCAACCTTTAGGTCGCCGCCCGCAGGGGCCAAAGGCAAATGTAATGAACGCTCGAAAAAACTATTGGCATTTAACTCCTTAACGAAGCAAAGCGAAGTGATATCTCCCTCTAACTCCCTTTAACTCCCCAAATATAAAATATTATGGAAAAGAAATTCAATAAAGTATTGCTCTTAGGTTCGGGCGCATTGAAGATAGGTGAGGCTGGCGAGTTCGACTACTCAGGCTCACAGGCATTGAAGGCTCTGCGCGAAGAGGGTATCAGCACGGTGCTCATCAATCCGAACATTGCTACAGTACAGACAAGCGAAGGTGTGGCCGACAAGATCTACTTCTTGCCCGTGACCCCGTTCTTCGTAGAGAAGGTTATCGAGAAGGAGCGCCCCGACGGCATCTTGCTCGCCTTTGGTGGCCAGACCGCCCTCAACTGCGGTGTGAAGCTCTATGAGAGCAAGGTGCTCGAGAAGTACAACGTACAGGTACTGGGTACTCCCGTTCAGGCTATCATCGACACCGAGGACCGCGAACTCTTCAACCGCAAGCTCGAGGAGATTGATGTCAAGATTATCAAGAGCGAGGCCGTAGAGAATATTGAGGATGCCCGTGCTGCTGCCGAGCGTCTGGGCTATCCTGTCATCATCCGTGCAGCATACGCACTGGGTGGTCTCGGCTCGGGCTTCTGCGACAACGAGGAGGAGCTCAACAAACTTGCCGAGAAGGCATTCTCATTCTCACCCCAGGTGCTCGTAGAGAAGAGCCTCAAGGGCTGGAAGGAAATCGAATACGAGGTGGTGCGCGACGCTTACGACAACTGCATCACCGTATGTAATATGGAAAACTTCGACCCGCTGGGTATCCACACCGGTGAGAGTATCGTAGTAGCTCCTACCCAGACACTCACCGCCAGCGAGTGCAACAAGCTGCGCGAACTTGCCATCCGCATCGTTCGCCACGTAGGCATCGTGGGTGAGTGTAACGTGCAGTTTGCCTTCGACACCGAGTCTGAAGACTACCGCGTCATCGAGGTCAACGCCCGCTTGAGCCGTTCATCGGCCCTTGCATCCAAGGCTACCGGCTTCCCCTTGGCTTTCGTTGCTGCCAAGATTGGCTTGGGCTATGGCCTCTTCGACCTGAAGAACTCGGTTACCAAGATTACCACCTCGTTCTTCGAGCCTGCCATCGACTATATCGTATGTAAGATACCTCGTTGGGACCTCGGTAAGTTCCGTGGCGTAGACCGCGAGATTGGTTCGGCCATGAAGTCCGTAGGTGAGGTGATGTCTATCGGTCGCACCTTCGAGGAGGTTATCCAGAAGGGTCTCCGCATGATTGGTCAGGGCATGCACGGTTTCGTTGACAACAAGGAACTGGAGATTGCCGATGTTGACAAGGCACTGCGTGAGCCTACCGACAAGCGCATCTTCGTCATCTCCAAGGCTATGCGTGCCGGCTACACCATCGACCAGATTCACGAGCTCACCAAGATTGACCGTTGGTTCCTGCAGAAGTTGATGAACATCATGAACACCTCCAAGGAGCTGCATACATACAATGGTCTCGACAATGTGCCCGCCGAGCTTCTGCGCAAGGCCAAGGTACAGGGCTTCACCGACTTCCAGATTTCTCGTGCCGTAGGCCTCGAGGAGCAGTTGGGCGTCGATGAGGGTCTTATGGCCGTACGTCTCCGCCGTAAGGAACTGGGCATCACTCCCGTGGTGAAGCAGATCGACACCCTGGCCGCCGAGTATCCCGCACAGACCAACTATCTGTACCTTACATACGCTGGAACAGAGCACGATATCGACTTTGCTCACGACGACAAGTCCATCATCGTACTTGGTTCGGGTGCCTATCGTATCGGTTCGTCCGTTGAGTTCGACTGGTGCGGCGTGCAGGCGCTCAACACCATCCGCAAGGAGGGCTACCGCAGCGTGATGATCAACTACAACCCCGAGACCGTATCAACCGACTACGATATGTGTGACCGCCTCTTCTTCGACGAGCTCACCTTCGAGCGTGTGATGGATGTCATCGAGCTCGAGCGTCCCATGGGCGTTATCGTATCTACCGGCGGACAGATTCCCAATAACCTCGCCATGAGCCTCGACCGTATGGGCGTACGCCTCCTCGGCACGCAGGCCAAGTATATCGACAATGCCGAGGACCGCGACAAGTTCTCTGCCATGCTCGACCGCATCGGCGTTGACCAGCCCGAGTGGAGCGCACTGACCTCGATGGACGATATCAACGCCTTCATCGAGAAGGTAGGTTTCCCCGTGCTCGTGCGTCCCTCATACGTGCTCTCAGGTGCTGCCATGAACGTATGCTCCAATCAGGATGAGCTGGAGCGCTTCCTCAACCTCGCTGCCAACGTATCGAAGAAGCACCCCGTAGTGGTGAGCCGCTTCATCGAGAACGCCAAGGAGGTAGAGATGGATGCCGTGGCCAAGGATGGCGAGATTATCGCCTACGCCATCAGCGAGCACATCGAGTTTGCCGGTGTACACTCTGGTGACGCCACCATCCAGTTCCCGCCGCAGAAGCTCTATGTAGAGACCATGCGCCGCATCAAACGCATCAGCCGCAAGATTGCCAAGGAGCTCAACATCTCAGGCCCCTTCAACATCCAGTTCCTCGCCCGCGAGAACGATATCAAGGTTATCGAGTGTAACCTGCGTGCTTCACGCTCGTTCCCCTTCGTGAGCAAGGTGCTCAAGATCAACCTC
>JAZPZS010000151.1:0-8042 GCA_045544835.1 Bacteroidaceae bacterium
CTTCTCGAATATGTTCACATAGAGCACCGCTACAATCCCAAAAATCAGGAGAGGAGACACCAACATTGCCTCAAAGAGTTTCAGATTCGGCATAAACGGGGCGGCAAGCATAAATGGTATCGTAGCAAACATCATGTTGGAGATGAAACGCCCTACACGAGGAAGGTCTATCTTGGCAAGTTTCTCGCGCGACATCGTATTGTAGCCAGATATCTTCTCGGGATGACGACGGACATAGAGGCCGCAAAAAACAATCACAACAGATACAAGCAGTGCGACAATTAGATTGACGACAACAACAGTTGGTTCCATGAGCTTATTTTTTTGCAAAAATAAACATCTTTCTTTTCATTCGCAAATCAATCATTCACAATCCAAAGTGACATTGTTGAAGAACATATTTTCGTTTTTCCCGTCTGCAGTGCAAATAAGAATAGGGGCCTCGGGAAATTATCGGTGTTCAATAGCCATTTTCTTGAAATGACACTATTGATTTATCCTTTTCACAAAGCAAATTCTTAAATCATAAGCACTGAATATTAAATTATAGGCTATGATTTATTATTCATAAGCTATGAATATTAAATCAGTGCTTATGATTTATCTTTTCGAAGAATGGGAGATAGTAATTTCCACCTATGATTGGGATTTGTTTATTGTCCGAACGAAAAAATAGAACTATTTTTGTCACAAAACTGCGGCACGACTCGTCTGTATAAATGAAAGCACTAAAAACAGAAATCAAAAAACAACGATAAAATGATGAGAAAGATTATTGTAGCAATGGCTTTGATGCTCGGCTTCCAGATGAGCCAAGCGCAGACGGTGAATGGAATCTTTAGGGAGTTTCGCGGTGAAGAAGATGCAGTATGCATGAAAGTGCCTTGGCTGCCTATAAAATTGATAGGGCTATTTGCTGATGATGGAGCAGGACAGATTGCCGCTCGCATCAACTCGGTACGAATAATGGATCTTTCTGAATGTCCGGCGCAGGTGCAAGAACGCTTCGCTGCAAAAATGGAGCAACTCAAGCTGGAAGGATACGAGCCGCTGCTTGTGGTAAAGGATGATGGCAGTAGCGTCAAGATGTGGGGACAGATGAAAGGAGAAAAAATCAAGGAACTGCTTATTGGCGTGAGTGGGGGTGATAATGAGCCAGCTCTTATCTGTATTAAAGGGAATCTGAGGATGGATGATCTGAACTTCTCGATGTCAGAGAACAACATAACGCTAAGGTCGGCCAAATAAATCCATCCTGTTCTATGATGCCCGCCTCCCTTTTCAAGCAACTGTTGCTGCCGCTTTACCCACGGCTTCAGCGCGTGGCTTTGCGTATGCTCGGCAATGTCGAGGATGCCGAAGACATGGTGCAGGAGGTGTATATGAAGTTGTGGGGCAAGCGCGAAGAGTTGCCCGACGTGCAGAATATGGAAGCCTATTGCGTAGCACTTACAAAAAATATGTGTATAGACAGGCTTCGCCTTGCAGAGGTAGATAGGGTAGATGTAGACGACGTACCGTTATTGCTTGCGGCAGCCGACGATGTGGCGAGCCTATTAGAGAGGCAAGATGCCGTAGAGCAAGTGAAGCTAATAATAGAAACTTTACCCGAGAAGCAACAGCAGGTGATTACCTTGCGCGACATAAGGGACTGCACCTTCGAGGAGATAGAAGAACAAACAGGGCTGACGGCCGTAAACGTAAGAGCGCTGCTGAGCCGTGCCCGAAAGACCATACGAGAGAGATTCAAGAGAGTATAACAATATAAAAAGGTATACAACATGGATGCCAAGATACTGGAACAACAGATAGAGCGGTACTTTGATGCGGCGCTCAGTGCTGACGAAGAGCGTGAGCTGGTGCGATGGCTGACGGCGAGCGAAGTGCCTGTGCATCTGGAGCACGACAAGCAGGTGATACTTGCCCTGCACGAGACGGCTGCAAGTGATCACGCAAAAGCTATGGAGCGATTGTCGCGCAAGATAGATGCCTGGGAAGCCGAAGAGCACCGACCCATACGCCGAGCGCTCACGGTGCGCCTATGGAAGGCGGCAAGCGTAGCGGCATGTGCCGTGCTGGTTGTAGGACTGAGTCTGCAACTTCTCCGTCCGTCCACGCCACGCGACACATTCGACAATCCCGAAGATGCCTACACAGCCACATGCGAGGCGTTACTGGCACTCTCATCGGCACTGAACAAAGGAACTGAATATGTCGGTATGGCTATGGAGACTGGCGGCAAGGTAGAGCGCAGCGTCAACCATCAACTGGAGATATTGAAAGGACTGAATAACAACTAAAATAAAGAGTATGAAAAGAATGATTCTATCGGCACTCGTTGCCATCAGCGCGTTAGTAGCCAATGCCCAGCACGAATACTTCCACAAGTATGCCGACATGGAGGGTGTCACCTCGGTGTATGTATCGAAAACCATGTTCCGCTTTATGAAGGGACTGCCCATCGAAGTGGACGACGTGGACATGAGTACAATCATCAGCAAGCTCGATGGGTTGTATATCCTCACAACAGACAGGCCGGAGATAAAGGAGGCCTTACGGAAAGAGACGGAATTTATTACCAAGAACAAAGGCTTCGAATGTATCAAGTCAAAGCAAAAGACCAAAGAGTCTGTTAGCCGAAAGGAGGTAAACGGCTACGAGGAGATAGTGCGCATCAAGGAGGACGGACAGAAGATGGCCGTATATATGAAAGAGGAGGAAGACGCACGCACCGAATATGTGATGATAGTAGACAGCCCGGAGGACGAATATGTAATCATGATATTCACCGGGGAGCTGCAGCCACGCGATGTGCAGGGGTTGATTAAGGTTGAATAGGAGTTTGTGTGTGTTCTAAACAGTGAGGATGATAAACTGGCAATCGTATAGAAAGCAAGTCGAAAGTTAGTCGTAATCATTAAACAAAGAAACAGCCCTACCGCGGTAGGGCTGTTATAGTATCTATTCAAAGAAGCCTCTTAGTCGTTGAGCATCATCGGCATGAGGAGCATGAGGAGCTCTTCGGCCTCGCTCTGCTCGGCAGGCACGAGGACGCCGGCACGTGAGGGGTCTGACACCTCGATGATGACCTCCTGGCCATTGATGTTGGAGAGGATGTCCATGAGGAAGGTGGCCTTGAAACCGATGCTCATGGGGTTGCCCTCGTAGTTGCAGGCGAGCTTCTCCTCGGCAGAGGTGGAGAAGTCGATGTCCTGAGCTGAGATGAGGAGCTCATTGCTGGCCATGCGGAGCTTGATGAGGCTGCTGCTCTGCGATGAGAACACCGATACGCGGCGCAGAGCGCTGAGCATGGCTGCGCGGTCGATGGTGATCTTGAAGGGATTGTTTTGCGGAATCACCGAGTTGTAGTTGGGGTAGCGGCCCTCGATGAGGCGGCATATCATGCGGTGATTGGGCATCTCGAAGGTGGCGTTGCGGTCGTCGAAGGAGATATTGATTTCGCCAGCCTCCTTGGCCAAGAGGTTCTTGAGCAGTGCTGCAGGCTTCTTGGGCAGGATGAAAGCTGCTTTCTCGTCGCCCTTCACATTGTAGAGCTTGTAGCGCACGAGCTTGTGTCCGTCGGATGCCACGAGGGTGACATACTCGGTGAAGATGTCGAAGTAGATACCGTTCATCACGGGGCGCAGCTCGTCGTCGGCAGTGGCGAAGATGGTGCGGTTGATGCCGCCAAGCAACGTGTCGGCCTCGATGGTGAAGCTCACGGTGTTCTCGCCCATCAGGGCTGCCATGGGGTACTCGTCGGCCGACTGGCCCATCATGCTGTACTTACCATTCATGTACTGGATGGTAATCTCCATCGTCTGTGCATTGACCTCGAAGGCAACGGGCTGCTCGGGGAGCTCCTTGATGGCATCGAGCAGGGTCTTCGAAGAGATGGCAAACTGCTGGTCGCCTTCGCTCTCTACAACCTCCATGGAGGTGTCGAGGGTGGTCTCATTGTCCGATGCGGTGATTGACAGCTTGTTTCCCTCAATATTGAACAGGAAGCAATCCAGGATGGGGAGTGTACTCTTGGAATTGATGACACGCCCGATGGCCTGCAAATGGCTGTAAAGTGCTGCGCTAGATACTACAAATTTCATAGTAGTTATATTTTTTCAGTTAGTATTCGATATATCTTTACAAAAGTAGCATAAACTGCTCGGCCTGCCAAAAAAAACGACGAAAAAATTAGCAACATATTTGATAAAAATGTAACTTCGCGCCACAAATGTAAAAATACAGAATAGATTTATGGAATTGACAGGAAAGATTATAGCCGTGCTCCCCGAACGTGGTGGTATCTCTAAAGCCGGCAATGAGTGGAAAATCCAGGAGTACGTGCTCGAGACGATGGAGCAGTATCCTCGCAAGATGATGTTCAACGTGTTTGGTGCCGACCGCATCGCACAGTTCAACATCCAGTTGGGCGAGACGCTCACCGTATCGTTTGATATTGATAGCCGCGAGTATAACGGACGCTGGTACAACGATATTCGTGCCTGGAAGGTAGACCGCAATGCGGCTGCTCCCGCAGCTGGCGCTCCCGTGCCTCCAGTAGCAGCCGGTGCTCCTGTGCCTCCTCCCGTGGCCGATCCTTTCGGTGCTGCACCGCAGATGAACGCTTCGAACGAGGCCGATGATCTGCCCTTCTAATCGGCTGTTTTACGGAACAAATATAACAAAAGCTACCCTCGGGTAGCTTTTGTTGTCTGTATAGGCTTTATCCCTTAGATAAAGATGTATTTCAGTATGAAGAGGATAGCCAGAATCACCATCGTGGCATTCAATTTCTTGAGTTTACCGCTGATGAGGTTGAGTAGCACGTAGGTAATCATACCGAGGAGGATACCGTTGGAGATGGAATACGACATAGGCATCATGATGAGGCACACGAAGGCAGGGATTGACTCGGTGTAGTCATCGAACGGGATATGGCGTATGGGCTCGAGCATGAGCAGACCCACGATAATCAGTACGGGAGCCGTAGCTGCCGAAGGGATAGAAAGGAACAGCGGCGAGAAGAACAGCGTCACAGCAAAGCAGCAGGCGATGACGAATGCCGTGAGACCCGAGCGGCCGCCCTGAGCCACACCCGAGGCACTCTCCACATAGGTGGTAGTGGTAGATGTACCCAACATAGCACCCACAGTGGTAGCGATAGCATCGGCCATGAAAGCCTCCTTGATACGATGTACACGACCATCCTTATCAATCATATTAGCCTTGGTACATACACCTACGAGAGTACCTACGGTATCAAACATGTCGATGAAGAGGAAGGTGAACACCACCACAAGCATGTCGAGCGTGAAGATCTGTTCCCACTCAAACTGGCAGAAGATGGGAGCAATGGAATGGGGCTGTGAGAGTATGCCCTTAAACTCGGTCACGCCCATCGGGATACCGATGACTGTGGTGACGAGAATACCGATGAGCATGGCTCCGCGCACATTCTTGGCGTAGAGGAAGCCTGTGATGAGCAAACCGATCAAAGCCAGCAAAGCAGAGCCTGAGGTGATGTCGCCCAATACCACGAGAGTGGCATTGTCATTGATGATGACACCGGCATTCTGCAAACCGATAAACGCGATGAAGAGTCCGATACCGGCTCCGATAGCATAGCGCAGATTCTGCGGAATGGCATTGACGATAGCCTCGCGGATGTTGGTCACTGTCATGAGAATGAACAGCACACCCTCGATGAGCACGGCGGTGAGGGCAAACTGCCACGAATAGCCCATACCCAGACATACGGTGTACACGAAGAAGGCATTGAGGCCCATACCCGGTGCCAAGCCAAAGGGGAGCTTACCCCAGAAAGCCATTACGAGAGTACCTACGATGGCAGCCAGCGCAGTAGAGGTGAAGACCGCTCCTGCAGGCATACCGTCGAGAAGACTGAACATGGCGGGATTGACAGCCAGGATATACGACATGGTGAGGAATGTGGTAATACCGGCCAAAACCTCGGTGCGTACGGTGGTTTCCTTAGGATTGAAACCAAAAAGTTTGTTTAACATAGTCTATGATGATTAACAGTTTGTTTTAGAAGGTCCATTTAGCACCGAGGGCGGGTCTTACGAAAAAGCCATCAGAACCTCCGAAATTATACGAAAGTTCGAGCTCACCACCTACGCTGAGGGGAATGTTGTTCCAACCGGGGATCTTGTTGAGGTTAACCCACAATTGCGGTTCTGCCAAGAAGATGGATGTATCAGCCTCGCGCCAAAAATCAGCAAAGCCGCTGAAAGAGCACCATCCTTGGAAGAGGCTCAAACCCCATACACCCGTCAGCTGAAAGCTGTGCATACGGCACTTGCCAGTATTGTCTTTGAGGCCAGGAATGGCTTTGTACATCGCTGAGACAGACCAAGTCTTGGAGAAGTCTGCCGAATGGCCTGAATAGGTGAGACCAGCCAGCCAGTTATTGTTAAATCTAGCCGCCATCGTTCCCATAGGAGTAGCGAAAGTGGTCAAACCTCCATCAAACTCAACATGTATCGACAACCAGTTCCAATCAGTGTCTTGCCAAAAGCAGAGTTCGCGAGCAATCTCAGTATATGCGCCGATAGCCGTAGGATTGTAGTCCATATCCACAAAATAGAAGGTGCTACCGAAGGCGTCGGGGCGGAACATCTCGAGTGTAGATGTCACACAGCCACGTTCTGTGTCGTAAAATACTTGAAGGTTCTGCGCCTTGGCATTGAACGTTGCGCCAGCCAAAAGTACGGCAAGGAGCAAGATGAGTGTGTTTCTTTTCATGTGTATATAATTTAAAAGGTAAATACAATGTGGGGTGATGTGGTCTCACATCACCCCATAATCATTTCTATAAATTAGGCACGGGCGTACCTATGGGATAAAAACCTACCAGATTCATGTCGAAGATGAGTGCCGAGTAGGCGGGGATGTCGGTCTGCTTGCTGCTGCCATAGCCAAGGTGGGCAGGAATGTAAACCCGCCAAATATCTCCCTCAACCATATGCTGCAAAGCAGTGCTCCAACCTACGATGACACCGCCTACACTAAACTTTGTAGGTACCGCAGTGGCGGGGTTGAGTGTGCCTTTGTATGATTGGTCAAACACCTTACCTTCTGGAAAACTCAATGTCGGGATGAGGCGTCCGCGATAGTTGACCAATACGGTGTCGCTGAATGTAGGGCTCTTGGCCCCTGTACCTTCAGCTTCTATATGACAATAGATGTAATCTTCGTTGTCATACTCTACAGAATCCCCGTCAATATTCGTCTCGTTGAGCTTGAAGGAGAGTATGCGCAACCATTTGCCGTCGGCATTGGCCTTGGCTACCTCGGCAATGGAGTCAACAAACTCGATGTTGCGTGCCTTCCAGTCGGCATACTCGTCAATTTCTGCAGTCTCTTCACACGAAGTGAAAAGAGTGCCGAGCATGCCAGCAAACATCAGAGCGAAATATTTTGCCTGCTTCATCTCTTACAAGGTTTTAAGTATGCCGGTGATGCTCACCTTGTCGGCAAGGAGGCCTACGAGGCTATCGATGCTCACGCGCTCTTGCTGCATGGTGTCGCGGTTGCGCAGGGTCACGCAGTTGTCCTTGAGGGTGTCGTGGTCGATAGTGATGCAGTAGGGGGTACCGATGGCATCCTGACGGCGGTAGCGCTTGCCGATAGAGTCCTTCTCGTCGTAGGCCACATTAAAGTCGAAGCGCAGCATGTCGATAATCTCGCGGGCAACCTCGGGAAGACCATCCTTCTTAACAAGAGGCATAACGGCAACCTTCGTAGGTGCTAAAGGTGCGGGTATGCGCAACACTACGCGCTCCTCGCCATTCTCCAACTTCTCCTCGGTATATGCTGCCGACATAATCTGCAAGAACATACGGTCTACGCCGATAGATGTCTCGACGACGTAAGGTACGTAGCTCTCGCCACGCTCGGGGTCGAAGTACTGAATCTTCTTGCCTGAGAACTCCTGATGACGACCGAGGTCGAAGTCGGTACGCGAGTGGATACCCTCCACCTCCTTGAAGCCGAAGGGGAAGTTGTACTCTACATCGGTA
>JAZPZS010000152.1:0-3912 GCA_045544835.1 Bacteroidaceae bacterium
CCTAATGGCGGACATAATGTCAAGGCCATAGAGATGCTACGACTGTTCATCCAGCAGTGCCTTGAGAAGGGTTGATAGTTCTTGGACAAGCCAAGGGCTTCGCTATTGAAGGTTGACGGTTGAGGGTCCTAACTCTAAACAGAAAAGAAAAATGCGCAAGCGGGAAAAGACACTTTACGTAGTGATTATCATCGTGCTCATAGGTACCTTGGCCATGAGCATCGTGCCCGACACGCTGCCTCCTCCTAGCGAAAAGCAACCCGACACGGTAGCAGTAGCCGACACGCTACCATCCATCTTCCTCATATCGTCTTATGACAGTCTGTTCCGCACCTATGCCGACACGATAGGTTGGGACTGGAAGTTGCTTGCCGCCGTAGCCTATGTAGAGTCGAAGTTTGATACTGCAGCCACCTCGGGGGTAGGTGCCAAAGGATTGATGCAATTGATGCCACGCACAGCACATGCCATGGGAGTGCCGAAGGGAAAAGAGAGCGACCCCAAAGAAAGTGTACGCGCAGCAACACACTATCTAGCCTACCTCAACCATCTCTTTCGACGCGTACCCGAAAGCGAACGCATCCACTTCATTTTGGCATCATACAATGCAGGATTTGGACATATCCATGATGCCATGCGTCTAGCCGAAAAATATGGATACAACCGCCACGTATGGAGTGAAAATGTAGAGACTTTCCTCCGCTTAAAGAACGACTCCATATACTACACCGATTCAGTGTGTAGGAACGGACGCTTTACCGGTAAGGAAACCACCCTATTCGTACGCAAGGTACAACACAAGTATAGCGAATACTGCCTACAGGAGGAACAGTTCCAGCAGGATATTGCCCTTAATTGACAATCACCGTAGAGAAGTATTCACCGAACAGCCTCTCGGCACGCTGGAGCTGCTCTTGCGTGTTCTCCTTCACCTCTTCGAGCTCGTATTTCCACCCCATTGCTTCCCATTTATGTACTCCAAAGCGGTGGTAGGGTAATATCTCTACACGCTCTATTTGCTTGTAGTGGCCGAGGGCTTCGCCGAGCGCACGGATGTCTTCTTCCATATCACTATATCCGGGCACAAGCACATAACGAAGCCAGAAGGGATGCTCATGCTCTTCGAGCCAGGCGGCGGTGCGCAGGGTTTGCTCATTGCTGCGGCCCGTGAGGTGGCGATGACGCTCGGGGTTGAACTGCTTGATGTCGAGCAGCACAAGGTCTATCTCGCCCATGAGTTCCTCGACGTGCTTGTTCCACACGCCACCATTGGTGTCAATGCAAGTGTGTATGCCGTGGCTCTTGAGGTCGCGCACAAGAGGCACCAAGGCTTCGGCTTGTACGGTGGGCTCGCCACCCGAGAAGGTGACACCGCCACGCTTGCCGAAGAAGGGTATCTGGCTCACGGCCATATCGACAATCTCTTCAGGACGTGTAGCCTTTCCGCCATTCAGGTCGATGGTATCGGGGTTGGCACAGTAGAGACAACGGAAGGGACAGCCTTGAAGGAAAACGACGAGCCGGAGACCCGGCCCGTCGAATGTCCCCATACTTTCGTAGGAGTGTACGTTTATCATCTTTTATAGTGAAAAGTTAAGAGTCAAGAGGGAAGAGTTGGAATGTGAAAAGTAAAGAGAATCATATGGATGAAAAACTCTTCACTCTTCACTATTATTTCTTCACTCTAATTACATCCTCTCGTGGAACGAACGGCTGATAACCTCCAGCTGATGCTCGCGGCTGAGCTTGATGAAGTTAACGGCATAGCCCGATACGCGGATGGTGAGCTGCGGATACTTCTCGGGGTGCTCCATGGCATCCATCAGCATCTCGCGGTTGAGCACGTTCACGTTGAGGTGGTGGGCACCCTTGGTGAAGTAGCCGTCCATCATGGTCACGAGGTTCTCAACACGCTCCTCGGGTGTGGGGCCGAGTGACTTCGGTATGATGGAGAAGGTGTTGGAGATACCGTCCTGTGAGTCGCGGTAGCGGAGCTTGGCCACTGAGCTGAGCGATGCGATGGCACCGTTCTTGTCGCGTCCGTGCATGGGGTTGGCACCAGGTGCGAAGGGGATACCCTTGGCACGACCGTCGGGGGTAGCACCGGTCTTCTTTCCGTACATCACGTTTGAGGTGATGGTGAGGAGCGAGAGGGTAGGACGTGCGTTCTTGTATACGGGGAGCTTCTTGAGTTCTTCAGAGAAGTAGTATACGAGGTCTACACCAAGCTGGTCTACGCGGTCATCGTTGTTACCGAAGCAGGGGAACTCGCCCTGGATGTCGAACGATTCGGTCAAACCGATTTCGTTGCGCTTAGCGGTTACCTTAGCATAGCGGATAGCTGAGAGTGAGTCGAGAGCGATAGAAAGACCAGCTACACCGTATGCCAAGTTGATGCGGGGATTGGTGTCGATGAATGCCATCTGAGCCTTCTCGTAGTAGTACTTGTCGTGCATGTAATGGATGATGTTCATTGCCTCATTGTATACACGAGCAATCTCGGTGAGCACCTTCTTGTAGTTGGCCATTACCTCTTCGAACTTGAGCTCGTCGCTGGTGAGTACGGGGATACCCTTCACCATTACAGTACCGGTGTTCTCGCAACGGCCACCGTTGATGGCGAGCAGGAGAGCCTTGGCCAAATTGGCGCGGGCACCGAAGAACTGGATCTGCTTACCGATAGCCTGGTATGATACGCAGCAAGCGATACCGTAGTCGTCACAGTTACGTACCTCGCGCATCAGGTTGTCGTTCTCATACTGGATAGAGCTGGTGTCAACAGAAACCTTGGCGCAGAACTCCTTGAAGCCATCGGGGAGCTGCGGGCTCCAGAGGATGGTCAAGTTGGGTTCGGGGCTCGGGCCGAGGTTGTAGAGTGTCTGGAGGAAACGGAACGAGGTCTTTGTCACCTTGGTGCGACCGTCGTTGAAGCGACCACCGATAGCCTCTGTTACCCATGTGGGGTCACCGGCAAAGATGTCGTTGTATGACTGCATACGGAGGTGACGTACCATGCGGAGTTTGATAACAAACTGGTCGATGAGCTCCTGTGCGAATACCTCGTTGATCTTGCCATGAGCCAAGTCGTACTCGATGAAGATGTCGAGGAACGAAGATACGTTACCGAGCGACATGGCAGCACCGTCCTGCTCCTTTACGGCAGCGAGGTAGGCCATGTATACCCACTGTACAGCCTCCTGAGCTGATGTAGCAGGACGGCTGAGGTCGAGACCGTAGTACTCACCCATCACCTTGATTTCCTTGAGAGCCTTGATTTGCTCTGTTACCTCTTCGCGAAGACGGATGTTGGCGTCGGTCATAGGCCCTGTGATGTTGCGCTTATCCTCCTCCTTGGCCTCGATCAAGCGGTCGATACCATAGAGAGCCAAACGACGATAGTCACCGATGATACGGCCACGAGCGTAGTTGTCGGGCAGACCGGTGAGGAAGCCCAATGAACGGAACGAGCGAATCTCGTCGGTATAGGCATCGAACACACCGTCGTTGTGTGTCTTGCGATAGTGAGTGAATATATCTTTTACCTTATCGTCTACTTCGAGACCATTCTCGCGGCAAGCCTTGGCTACGACATTGATACCACCGAAAGGTTTGATAGAACGCTTCAGAAGTTCGTCGGTCTGCAGACCTACGATGAGCTCGTTCTCCTTGTCGATGTAGCCGGCCTTGTGTGAGGTGATGGTAGATACGGTCACGTTGTCGAGAGCACGTACACCACCATTGTTGCGCTCCTCCTCAAGAGCCTTCAAACAAAGGTTCCAAAGGTTGGTTGTGCGCACTGTGGGGCCTTGCAAGAATGAGGCGTCACCTGTGTAAGGGGCAATGTTGGTACTTACGAAATCACTTACGTTGATTTCTTTGTTCCAAAGTCCTGGGATAAAGTTTTGTTCCATT
>JAZPZS010000153.1:0-2049 GCA_045544835.1 Bacteroidaceae bacterium
GGACAAGCAGTATGGCGGCATCTTCTACTTCATGGACCGTCTGGGCCGTCCGCTCCAGCAGCTCGAGTGGGACCAAAAGCTATGGTGGGTACACATCGAGACCCTCATCACCATGATCAAGGGCTACGAGCTCAC
The DNA here is from genome assembly GCA_045544835.1 of Bacteroidaceae bacterium. Taxonomy (GTDB): domain Bacteria; phylum Bacteroidota; class Bacteroidia; order Bacteroidales; family Bacteroidaceae; genus UBA1189. The sequence continues at coordinate 136 of JAZPZS010000153.1, forward strand.
CGGCAACGCCCAATGTCTGGAATGGTTTGAGCGCGTACACGACTACGTGTGGAGCCACTTCATGGACCCCGAGTATCCCGAATGGTACGGCTACCTCAACCGCCGTGGCGAGGTGCTGCTCACCCTCAAGGGCGGCAAGTGGAAGGGCTGCTTCCACGTTCCCCGCGGCCTGATGCAGGTGTACCAGTCACTGGAGCGCATAGCAGCTAAAGGGTAAGGATGAGCAAGTCATCAACACTCTCTATACTGATCTTAAACGTATGAGAAAGAAAGAACTATACGAGCGTACGATAGCTTACTTCAAGGAGGCCATGCCAGTGGCCGAGACTGAGCTGAACTATGATTCACCCTTCAGCCTGCTGGTTGCCGTGATACTCTCGGCCCAGTGTACCGACAAGCGGGTCAATATGGTGACACCACAGCTCATGCACGACTACCCTACGGCAGAGGCTATGGCACTGGCAACACCCGAGGTCATCTTCGAATATATCAAAAGCGTGTCGTACCCCAACAACAAGGCCAAGCACCTGGTGGGCATGGCACAGATGCTCATGAAGGAGTTTGGCGGCGAGGTTCCCGACACGTTGGAGGAGTTGGTGCGCCTACCCGGCGTGGGGCGCAAGACGGCCAACGTCATCCAATCAGTGGTATGGGGCAAGGCTGCCTTTGCTGTCGACACCCACGTGTTCCGTGTGAGCCACCGCATAGGCTTAGTGCCTGCACGCTGCACTACGCCCTACAGCGTGGAGAAGGAACTGACGAAGCATATCCCCGACGAACTCATCCCCATAGCCCACCATTGGCTCATCCTGCATGGGCGCTACACCTGCATAGCCCGCAAGCCCAAGTGCAATGAGTGTGGACTGAAAATGCTATGCAAGTATTACAAGAAACTGAGTCCCCTCGACAAGGAGTGATAAGCCGTAAAGAGAAAAGATGTCATTTAACGAGATTTAATTGCTTTTTTCGTGCGAGTTAACAAACTTTTGTTAACTTTGCAAGAAACTGTGGTAATTACGTAAACAAAGATTTATTCTATTACTTTTATAACAATACAAGTATTATGCAAAACATTGACAATTACAACTTTGCCGGCAAGAAGGCAATCGTTCGCGTGGACTTCAATGTACCCTTGAACGAAGAAGGTAAGATTACTGACGACACCCGTATCCGCGGCGCTCTCCCCACTTTGAAGAAGGTATTGGCCGACGGTGGTGCGCTCATCATCATGTCGCACATGGGTAAGCCCAAAGGCAAGGTGAACGCCAAGTTCTCACTCAGCCAGATTGTTGACGCTGTATCAGAGAAGCTCGGTGTACCCGTACAGTTTGCTCCCGACTGCGCCAAGGCTGCCGAGGCTGCCGCTGCGCTGAAGCCCGGTGAGGTGCTCATGCTTGAGAACCTCCGCTTCTACCCCGAAGAGGAGGGTAAGCCCGTAGGTATCGACAAGGCTGATCCCGCTTACGAGGAGGCCAAGAAGGCCATGAAGGCTTCACAGAAGGAGTTTGCCAAGACTCTCGCTTCATATGCTGACTGCTACATCAACGACGCTTTCGGTACCGCTCACCGCAAGCACGCTTCTACAGCTGTTATCGCCGACTACTTCGATGCTGACAACAAGATGCTCGGCTACCTCATGCAGAAGGAGGTACAGGCTGTTGACAACGTACTGTCAAACATCAAGCGTCCCTTCGTAGCCATCATGGGTGGTTCAAAGGTGTCTTCAAAGATCGGTATCATCGAGAATCTGCTGGGCAAGGTTGACAAGCTCATCCTCTGCGGCGGTATGACCTATACATTCTCAAAGGCTCACGGTGGCGAGATTGGCGACTCAATCGTTGAGATGGACAAGCTCGATGTTGCTCTGGGTGTTGAGGAGCTGGCCAAGAAGAACGGCGTAGAGCTGGTACTCGG
>JAZPZS010000154.1:0-5880 GCA_045544835.1 Bacteroidaceae bacterium
AGCGATGGTGTCGATGGCATCAACGATAATATTAAATTGACAATTGACAATTGACAATTGACAATTAAGCGTTCCGTCAAGAAGAGAGGCAACTTCCTCTTCCTTTAGATACATCGGCAACGCATGCAGACGTATATCAGGATTGATGTCGCGGAAGCGCTCGGCCAGCACTTCCACTTTGGGGCGGCCAATGGTGCTATGCGTAGCAGGCAACTGGCGATTGATGTTACTGGGCTGCACGGTATCGGCATCCACGATGGTCATCTCCCCCACCCCAGCACGGCATAGCATCTCGGCGGCATAGGCGCCTACACCACCTACTCCCACCACAAGTACATGGGCATCCTGCAGGCGACGCATCTTATCCTCGCCCAATAGCAGCACGGTACGATCAGTCCATCGACTCTCCATCGGCTTGTTCCTTGACGGGTTTGTTCTTCAGATGAAAGGGATTCTCAAACATCTGATTAAAGGTTGGCAGAGGTTGCACAAACGAGAGCTCGTGAGCCTGTCCGAACTGCTCGGGATAGATAATCATCAAGCTGTTGTTCGAGAAGTGACGCATGAGCTGCGTGGGCAGGTTGTCGAAGGCTGGTTGCCACGAGATACCTCCACGGCGGGCACTGACAAGCACAAAGAGATGGTCATAGCTCAGGTGCTGCGTCACGATAAGGAGATCGTTCCAGTCATCCAATTCAAAGTAGGCCGTGCGCACACTTGGATGATTATTCTGGATATAGGGACGTATCAGCTTTATCGTTTCGGTATGTGCATGGAAATCAATGCGACATCCCAACTGTTCACCCATACGTGCCAGACGCTCTACCCATTGGTAGAAGCCAGCCTCCATCTCGGCCCGTTCGGGCACGGCCACGATGATACGGTGAACCACATTGACAGGCATCAGGTAGTTGACGATGATAATCTGCCGGTTGGTGCGGTCGAGCAGTTCTGTCACCACAGTACCGAGATATGAGCCGGTCATCTTGCGCTTATGGTGCAACCCCAAGATTATCTCCGAGGCCTCAAACTCCTTCATGGAGTGCATGATGCTACCCACCACATTCACCCCCACACGATTATAGGTCGACAGCTGTACATCGACTGCCGCAGCAGCCTTGGCAGCCCGCTCCAGATTCAGCCTTCCCTGCTTCTTCTGCTGCTCGGCATACTGATTGTCGATGCATACCTGCAGGGCAATAATTTCCTTTTGCGACTTGGCATCGCGCATCATGACAGCCGTATCGATAAGTGCCTCCACACTATCGGGATTGTTGAGCGCCACCATTATCTTCTCGTTCGAGCCACTATCGTCGGCAGGTGCAGCCGCATCAGACAATGCTATTGCACGGGCCGCACGGTCGGTAACGAGCGAACTGATGATACAGCTCACCAAAATCATCAGCACCACACCATTGAGCACATCATCGTTGATGAGATATTGCCCCGGAGCTATCTCCAGCTGTGTACCCACCATAATCATGGCCAACGCACCGGCTGCATGCGCATTGCTCAGTCCGAACAGCATATCACGCTCTGCCCGCTTCATGCGCAGCACCAATTGTGTAGCCCACGCGCCCAGCCACTTGGTCACCGTAGCTGTCACCACCATCACCAATACCACGAAGATGGCCTCCTTATGATCAAACAGGCTCTTCACATTGATGAGCATGCCCACACTGATCAGGAAATAGGGTATGAAGAGCGCATTGCCAACAAACTCGATACGGTTCATCAAAGGCGACACACGAGGAATATACCTGTTGAGCACCAGCCCCGCGAGGAAGGCGCCGAAGAGTCCCTCCAATCCTGCCAACTCCGACAGAGCCGCACTCAGGATGAGCAGCACCAGCACGAAGGTAAACTGGGTGACATTATCGCTATACTTCTTGAAGAAAAACCTCGTAAAGCGCGGATAAAAGAAGAATATAAAGAAGCAGTACACCGCACACTTCAGCACAAAACCTATCCAGAAGCGAGCACTAACATCCCCCTGAGCACTTGCAGATATACCCGCCAACGTAAACAACGCCAGCAGCAAGGCAATCATCGTACCGGCAATGGCTATCGTCACACAATCGTGGCGGCTCAAGCCATAACGCCCCACAATAGGATACGTCACCAGCGTATGCGAAGCGAAGATACACGACAGCAGCAACGAGGCATCCCATCGGAAGCCGAGCACCCAGTGCCCTACCCCATAACCCAGCGCAAATGGGATAGCAAAGGTCAGCAGACCAAAGACGATACCCCGCACACGATTCTTCTTGAGTCCCTCAAGATCCATCTCCAAGCTGGCGAGAAACATGATATAGTAGAGTCCCACCTTTCCAAACAGCTCGAAACTGCTGTCACGCGCCAAGATATTGAGGCCATGCTCGCCCACCAGCACACCAGCCAGTATCATGCCCACCAAGTGCGGCACCCGGATGCGGTTGAAGAGCAAGGGTGCAAACAAAATGATGACCAGCACCACGAGGAATATCCACGTGGGGTTGGTGATGGGGAACAGATGAGCAATATCACTGAATGCCGGCATACACTGTCGTTAATTTTATGGTGCGAAATTACAACAAATTTATGAAACAAAAGTTATAACTTACTTATTTCTTTGCAATAGGCACTTACTATGTCCTTATAGAGCACGTCTGTTGGCTGGGAAAAGCTTTTGCCCTACCTTTGCAACGTGAAAAGACATAAGGAATAATAACAACAAAAAAATAAAAGCTATGACAACCAAGTATTATTGCACAGTATGTGATTGGGTATACGACCCAGCAGTAGGTGACCCCGATAGCGGCATTGCGCCAGGAACCAAGTTTGAAGACATCCCCGACGACTGGGCCTGCCCTGTCTGTGGCGTAACAAAAGACATGTTCGAAATCGTGGAGGAGTAGCCTTAGGGCTGCTCCCCTTTATTATATATAATTGAGTGCACTGCTCTTGACAAGCTAAAAAAACCGTTAAAGTTTATTGCAACAACGAGCGTAGTAAGTCCATTCCCAAGAAAAAGCATTACCTTTGCACCCGATTATCATACAAAACGACCATAAGATGAAAGGAACCAATATTACTGAAACCATACACTACATCGGTGTTGACGACACCAGCATCGACCTCTTCGAGAGCCAGTACCCTGTGCCCGATGGCATCTCCTACAACTCATACCTTATCATGGATGAGAAGATTGCCATCATGGACACCGTAGACCGTCGCGAGAGTGCAGCTTGGTGGAGCAACATAGAGCACCTGCTCGATGGACGCACCCCCGACTACCTCATCGTACAGCACATGGAACCCGACCATACAGGCACCATCGCCGAAGCTGTAGAGCGCTACCCCGGACTGCAAGTCGTGGCTTCAGCACGTGCGGTGCAGATGCTGCCACAATTCTTTGGCACCACCGACTTTGCCCAGCGCACGATAGCCGTGAAGGAGGGCGACACGCTCAGCCTCGGCCACCACACCCTGCAGTTTGTGATGGCCCCCATGGTGCACTGGCCCGAGGTGATGGTCACCTACGATCAGGCTGCGCGGGTTATCTTCTCGGCCGATGCCTTCGGCACCTTTGGTGCACTGCGTGGAGCCATCATCGCCGACAGCGCCACCAGCAGCCCTGCCTGGCCCGACGAGGCACGCCGCTACTACTACAACATCTGCGGCAAGTATGGTGCTCCAGTGCAGACACTGCTCAAGAAGTTCTCGACACTCGACATCGCCACCATCTGCCCCCTCCATGGGCCTGTGCTGACAGGCGACCTCGACCACTACATCAGTCTGTACGACCGCTGGAGCCGCTACGAGGCCGAGACCGACGGTGTGCTCATCGCCTATGCCACCATCCATGGCGGCACCGGCAGGGCAGCCCATCACATGGCCGACCTTCTCCGTGCCAGGGGAGCCTCAGAGGTCACGGTCATCGAGCTCAGCCGTAGCGACATGTCGGCAGCCGTAGCCGAGGCCTTCCGCCACAAACGGCTCATCGTAGCCGCCTCATCGTACGATGCCTCAGTATTCCCCCCGATGTACGACTTCCTCCACCACCTGCAGCTCAAGGGGTATCAGCGTCGCCGTGTAGGCATCATCGAGAACGGGTCATGGGCACCCACCGCAGGACGTGTGATGAAGGATATGCTCACGCAGATGAAGGAGCTTGAGCTGGCAGAGCCCATCGTCACCATCCGCTCCACCATGAAGCCCACCGACCAACCTGCTATGGAGGCTCTTGCCGAGGCCATGTTGGCATAAATAAGGCGTGTTAGTAGAGAAATCGGTGGTTTACAAGGCATAAATAGAGAATATCTCATAAAAATATAGTATTTTTGCACGCAATATTCATAATTAATAACTCAAACGAATGAAAGTAGCTATTGTAGGAGCCAGCGGAGCTGTAGGACAGGAGTTCCTCCGCGTGCTCGAAGAGAGAAACTTCCCCATCGACGAACTCGTGCTGTTCGGTTCGCCCCGTAGTGCCGGTAGTACCTATACCTTCCGCGGCAAGGAGATTACCGTCAAGTTGCTGCAACACAACGACGACTTCAAAGACATTGACATAGCCTTCACATCGGCTGGTGCCGGTACCTCCAAGGAGTATGCCGATACCATCACCAAGCATGGCGCCATCATGATCGACAACAGCAGCGCCTTCCGTATGGACGAGGATGTACCCCTCGTAGTGCCCGAGGTGAATGCAGCCGATGCGCTCACCCGTCCGCGCGGTATCATCGCCAACCCCAACTGCACCACCATACAGATGGTCGTAGCCCTGAAAGCCATCGAGCAGCTCTCACATATCAAGACCGTCCACGTGTCCACCTATCAGGCCGCCAGTGGCGCCGGTGCAGCAGCCATGGCCGAGCTCTACGAGCAGTACCGTCAGGTATTGGCCGATGAGCCTGTGACCGTAGAGAAGTTTGCCTACCAGCTCGCCTTCAACCTCATCCCCCAGATCGACGTGTTCACCGACAACGGCTACACCAAGGAGGAGATGAAGATGTATCACGAGACAAAGAAGATCATGCACTCCGACATCCGCGTCAGCGCCACTTGCGTACGTGTGCCCGCCCTGCGTTCACACTCCGAGAGCATCTGGCTCGAGACCGAGCGCCCCATCAGCGTGGAGGAAGCCCGCGAAGCCTTTGCTGCTGGCGATGGTCTCGTGCTCATGGACAACCCTGCCGAGAAGGAGTACCCCATGCCCCTCTTCCTTGCCGGCAAAGACCCCGTATACGTAGGACGCATCCGCAAGGATCTCACCAACGATAACGGTCTCACCTTCTGGATTGTAGGCGACCAGATCAAGAAGGGCGCAGCCCTCAATGCCGTGCAGATAGCCGAATATCTCGTGGCACAGGGTGTGAAGTGATAAAAGTGATTCGTAATAAACGATACATTACTGCCTACTCCTAATTCTTATGAAAATCTACAAGAAACCCCTATGGATGTGCCTTGCCCTTGTGATTTACGTCACGGGCATGGCCATCTATTTCATCCCTCGCAATCACGAGATGTCCTCTACAGAGAAGGCAGTCACCATTGTCGTGGCCTACCTCCTCGTCTTCCTCCTATGGCTGGCCATGCAGCACCGCGAGCATCTTCGTCAAAAGCGCAACGATGAATCTTGAAGACTTTCACTTTATGAATAGGCCTAGCAAGCTACTATTGTAGAGAAAGAATAGGCGGAGCCCCACAAGGAGCTCCGCCTATTTGTTTAAAGTAAAGGATATGTGTTACTCCTTAACGATGGTGAAGGGCTCGTCCTTCACGTAGATGCGGTATTCCTTGATGGCACCGGGTGCACCCTCCTCCATACGGGGCAGGCACTGCAGAGCGGTGAGCTGCTGCTTGCTGCCGAGGTTGATGATGAGGTGGTGGGGCAGT
>JAZPZS010000155.1:0-2471 GCA_045544835.1 Bacteroidaceae bacterium
AAGCACGAGCGATAGCAAGTGCTCTTCGTGAGATTGCCTTTAGCCCCTTCGGGCGGCGAACACGTTTCGTGAGATCTGTGTGAAACATAAGTCATTTGTATGAGTCAATCGCACATTTTATATTATAGGTAAACATCTATATTTTTTCTTCAGTCAGTAAGGTTCGTAAATGGTTTCGTCCGCGGCTCAGCGATGTCTTGATGGCAGCGACCGACATTTCCGTCACGGCCGCTATCTCCTTGATGCTCATCTCCTCCAAGTAGAAGAGCGTGATGCAGGTCTTCTCGCCCTCGCCCAGCATGCCGATGGCGCGGTGCAGGGCGGCTATCTCCTCGGCATCATAGTCGGGTGCCACGGCCAGATGCTGCAGGGCGGGTGCCACGTGCTCATCGTCGAGACTCAGGTGATGCTTCACTCCCTTGAGATGGTTCTGATAGGTGGTGAAGGCAATGCGGTACACCCACGTGCCGAACGCCGAGAGCCGCTTGTAGCTGTCCAGTCCGCGCCACACACGGATGAAGGTCTCCTGCGTGAGGTCATCGCTCAGCGCCTCATCGCCACCCGTCTGTATGAGGAAGTAGCGGCGCACCGGGCGCAGATACCGCTTCATCAGTCGGCCGAATGCACGCCCATCGTTCAGGAGCAGCACACGGGAGATAAGGAGTATTTCTTCGGGAGTGGACACGGGGTTTAATTCTGAATTTTAAGTTCTGAATTCTAAATTGAAATTAAAACATTCGTTTTTGTCATTGCCTTTAACGGCGACCTAAAGATTCTGAGCTCAGCGAAGGATCTCTAAAAGTGCCTAAAGGAGATTCTTCGCTTTGCTCAGAATAACAAATAAATTACTTTTCCTCAATCACCTCTGCCTCTTCTACAGGTTTGGCCTTGGGCTCACGCACAGCCTCGGCGGCTTTCTTCTGAGCATTCTTATTCTCAAAATAGCTGAATGTTGCTCGAGTGACGATGCGTAGTAGACCTATGCCAGCCAAGATGAAAAAGATCAAACCTAACTCACTATTCTTATGAAGATCTTCCGCGACACAAATGATAGCCCCTGCAAGACCTACTCCCAGCAATGTAGCATCGAAGATATAGCGTTCTTTATCGCTCTTCCTCGGCCTCATCAGTGCCTCGATAGCCTCCTTACTGATAGGTTCGGTAGAGTTCAGCAGGTTATTGTCGATGAGTTTGTTGATAAGTTCCTTGTGGTCTTCGGCCTTGCGGCGTGAGTGGTGGAGGCATAGTATTACGATAGTAATTGTACCTCCTGCAAAAACAAATAATAACCAAAGGTTCTCATTCCATATTGCACGCATCTTGGTTATTTGGGCTTGTTGTTCTATTGATGCCATTTCCCTAGCATGCTTGTCTAATTGCGCTTGTCTTGCCGAAGCTACAGAATCTTGATACTGCCTCATACGCATTTCGCGTTCCCATGTTGCTTGTGGTGAATCAACTGTTTGCGCCATTCCCATCACCGGCATCAATGCCACCGCTGCCAGTAGCAGCACTTTGAAAAACTTTTTCATATCGTTCGTTGTTTTAGTTTGTTTGTTCATTTTGTTCGCCTTTGTTGGTGTCACCGTCAATTAGACAACACGACTTGCCGGAAGGTTACAGCAAAGGTGAAAAAAATTAGGAGATAATATAGATGTTGTCCAAAACGACAATTCTCAGCGATATTGTCATCCTGACAGAGCGTAGCGTCGGAAGGATCTCGCGCAGGGACTTTGCAAGAGACGTTAGCGAGATTCTTCACTGCGTTCAGAATGACAAAACGGAAGCTTGGACAACTGCTATATTATCTCCAAAATAATTAACATTGGGAAACGAAACTATCCATAAAACTATCCATAAACTGTACATAACTTTGGCGCAACTACTATATATCCCAGTGCGTTATGCAAACAAAATGTACATAATTCGGGAAGTGTCTGTTTTTATCGCCCGAAGTTACCCTTGGTAGGCCGGAAGCAGCCGCTGACGCGGGGCACGCGCTCCATCTCGCCGTGCGCCACATAGTCGTTGAGCTTCTGGTACGAGGTGCTGGTGGCGTAGTGGCTGATGCGGGCAAACTCGCGGACGCTGATGTCGTCGTGCGTCTCGAAGTATTCGTACAGCGCATCGGCCAGCTCGGGTGCCGACAGAGGCTGGCGCACCTTGCCCTCTACCTGAAACTTCACATCGGCCAGGCGGTCGAGCAGGTGCTTGTCGGCACGGAAACGGATGCCGCTGATCTTTACGTCCTTGCCCGTGGGAGGCGTAGAGCCGGTGTGGCTGCTCAGTTCCATGGTGAGCGAGCCAAGCCCGTCGAGCTGCACGCGGTAGCCGTGGCTCAGGGCATCGATAATCTGTGTTCGCAACACGTCCCATACGAGCTTCACGTCCGATGGGGTGGCTGTGGTGGCATTGTTGGCACTGATGGCCATCTGCTCAATGTCAACTTTCTGCGGGAAGGCTACCGACAC
>JAZPZS010000156.1:0-11346 GCA_045544835.1 Bacteroidaceae bacterium
GAGGAACCTGAGGTACAAGATGCTGAGGTAGTAGAAGGTGACGCTCCAATAGTAGAATCTACCGAGTCATCTGAGAGTGTAGAACAAACCAATGAATAATAGAGTTTAACAAACATAATCAATAATCACTAAATCATTAAAAGTATGAAAAAAGTATTATTATTAATGGCTGCAGCTGTGATGTCAGTATCCATCACATTTGCACAAGCCGACGACAAGGCCACCAAGAAGGCTGCAAAGGAAGCTGCAAAGGCACTTAAAGCAGAAATAAAGGCTGCAAATAAAGTACTCAGAGAAGCACAGGGAGCCCTAAATGCTGTAGACGGCAATATAGACCAGGCAAACGCTCTTATCGAGTCAGCCATGGCCAACAAGCACACAGCATCAAACCCTGACACATGGTATACCGCAGGCAAGATACAAGAAAAGATTTACAACAGTGAGAACGAGAAGATGTACTTGCAGCAAGCATACGATCAGGCAAAATTCTTTGGAAGTTTGTCCAAAATGTTCAACTACTTCATCATTTGCGACTCATTGGAGCAAATTCCTGACGAAAAAGGTAAGGTTGCTGTAAAATATCGTCCAGAGATGAGCGAACTGCTGTCGCGTATCCGCATTAACCTAGTAAGTGGTGGTGTAACCTACTTCAATGAGAACAACAACGAGAAAGCATTTGAGCTATTCTCTCAATACATTGACGTTGCTGACGCCCCATTGTTACAACAATACAACCTCAAAGAGACAGACACCTTAATGTACGAAATTGCATATTACGCCACATTGGCAGGTCTCAAGATGGAGGACTACAACAAAGCCCTAAAATATGTTGACTTGGCTATGAACAAGGCTGACATTGCTCAAAAAGCCGTTGAGTACAAGGCGCTTTCTTATATCAACCTAGGTGACACCGTGAATTGGATTGCAACCTTAAAGCAAGGTGTTGAGCTCTACCCCTCAGTAGAATACTTCTACTCTAATTTGATCTCATACTATAACAACAGTGGTAAGACAGAGGAGCTGATGGGTTTCGCTGATGAGATGTTGCAGAAGAATCCTCTTCCCATATTCCGTTTCGTGAAGGGTTACATCTACCAAAACATGAACGAATTCGAGAAGGCTATCGAAGAGTATAAGGTTGCTATTGAACAAGATCCCAACTACATTGGCGCACAGCGCAACTTAGGTATCTGCTATTGCCAATTGGCACAGAACGAAAGTGACAAAATGACCAATCTTGACATCAAGAGCAAAGCATACAAAGCACACAAAGAGGTCGTTAGCAACTACTACAAATTAGCACTTCCCATCTATGAAAATCTCCGCAAGATTGACGACGGCACAGATCCCGATGTGAGAAATGCATGGACCAACGGACTGTATACATGCTACTACATGCTCAATATGGGTAAAGAATTCGAAGAAATAGAAAAAATCATCAACCAATAAACATCACGCACATGAAAGCATTAAACAAAGACACGGCACAGAAGAATATCCGCCCAGAAAAGGTCATTCAATTTGGTGAAGGTAACTTCCTTCGCGCTTTTGTTGATTGGATTATCTTCAACATGAACGAGAAGACCGACTTCAACGGTAGTGTAGTAGTAGTGCAACCTATCGAAAAAGGAATGATCGACATGCTCAACGGACAAGACTGTCTCTATCATGTCAACTTACAAGGACTCGACAATGGCGAACCCGTAAACAGCTTGACAAAGATTGATGTCATCAGCCGTGCACTGAATGCTTATACACAAAATGATGAGTTCATGAAGCTGGCAGAGCAGCCCGAGATACGCTTCGTCATCTCCAACACAACAGAAGCGGGTATTGCCTTTGACCCTTCATGTAAACTGACCGACAAACCGGCCTCATCCTATCCTGGCAAGCTTACTCAATTGCTCTATCATCGCTACGAATATTTCAAGGGTGACATGAGCAAGGGACTTATCGTATTCCCTTGTGAACTCATTTTCCTCAATGGCCACAAGCTCAAAGAGTGTATTCTCCAATACATCGAGTTGTGGAACCTTGGCGAGGATTTCAAGAACTGGTTCCTCAATGCATGTGGAGTATACGCTACACTTGTCGACCGTATTGTACCAGGCTTCCCGCGTAAGGAAATTGATGACATCAAAGCTAAGTTAGGATACGACGACAACTTGGTTGTCCAGGGCGAATTCTTCCACCTTTGGGTTATCGAAGCTCCTGTAGAGATTGCCAACGAATTCCCCGCAGACAAGGCTGGTTTGAATGTACTCTTCGTACCTTCCGAGGAGCCTTATCACGAGCGTAAGGTAACATTGCTTAATGGTCCTCACACTGTACTTTCTCCTGTTGCCTACCTATCAGGAGTAAATATTGTGCGTGATGCATGCCAACACCCAGTTATTGGCAAGTACATCAATAAAGTGATGTACGAAGAGCTCATGGAAACCTTGAACCTCCCCAAGGAAGAGTTGCAGAAATTTGCTAGCGATGTTCTCGAGCGCTTTGTAAATCCGTTCGTAGATCATCAAGTAACGAGCATTATGCTTAACTCGTTCCCCAAATATGAGACACGTGATCTTCCTGGTCTCAAGACCTTCCTTGCTCGCAAGGGCGAGCTACCCAAGGGTCTTGTGCTTGGCCTTGCTGCCATCATCACCTACTACAAGGGTGGTGTACGTGAAGATGGTGCCGAAATTGTACCCAACGACGCTCCTGAAATCATGGCATTGCTCAAAGAACTCTGGGCTACAGGCGACACCCGCAAAGTTGCGGAAGGCGTACTTGCAGAAGAAAGCATTTGGAAGAGCAACCTCAACGAGATTCCCGGCCTCACTGACCTCGTTGTAGAGTATCTCAACAGTATCCAATCTGTAGGCATGCTTGAAACTGTAAAGACAATCCTTTGATAAGAACATCAACACAACATAAGAGAGAGAGTGGACTTAAGTTCACTCTCTCTCTTTTCATATGCAGACACATTTGAATACTATATCAGCCTCATTAAAGATAAAAAGACTCTATACCCAAAATTTTCGAGCAAAAAGGTTTCTGTGAAAGTATATATTAATTTAAAAATTCATACCTTTGTACTATCACAAAATAACCTCTGTTATCCCATGAGCAAACAAGAATACACTCTCGAAGAGATTAAACAGGAGATTAATTACCTGCAACTACTTTCGCGCAGTTTTCGAAACACGACTGAGGCAAGTACAGAAATAATCAATCTTGAAGCCATACTTAATTTGCCCAAAAGCACTGAGCACTTCTTGGCAGACATCCATGGTGAGCATGAGGCATTCCAACATGTGCTCAAAAATGCATCGGGGGACATTAAGAGGAAAGTGCGTGAAGTACTGAGCGATGAGCTCAGCGACAAGGAAATACGTACTCTCTGCACACTCATCTACTACCCTAAAGAAAAGCTACAATTAATCAAAATTGAGCAAGACGGAAAAGACATGCACGATTGGTATGCCATCACCCTAAGGCGTCTCATATCGGTATGTCAAAACATATCATCCAAATACACCCGTTCAAAAGTACGCAAGGCACTTCCTAAAGAATTCTCCTATATTATACAGGAACTCCTGCACGAATCGACGGGAATGACCAACAAGAACAAATATGTAAAGGGAATCATTGAGGCTATCATCAGTACCAATCAAGCGGACAATTTTATAGAGGCCATTTGCCAACTCATCCAGCGACTGGCCATCGACCGATTGCATATTGTAGGTGACCTATTTGACCGAGGAACAGGTTCACACCTTGTTATGGATACATTGTGCAATTACCAGAACTTCGACGTACAATTTGGCAACCATGATGTATTATGGATAGGAGCAGCAGCAGGTAACCAAGCTTGCATGGCCAATGTACTGCGTCTTTGCATGCGCTATGGCAACCTTTCAGTACTGGAAGATGGTTACGGCATCAATCTCCTTCCCCTTGCCATATTTGCGATGGAAATATATAAAGATGATCCATGCGAAGAATTTGGTCCCAAACTGGAGGATGGAGTAACATGTAGCGAGAAAACACGCCGACTCATTGCTCAAATGCATAAAGCAGTGAGCGTACTGCAATTCAAACTTGAAGCAGAAATTATACGGCGCCACCCCGAATATGAAATGGACGACCGCTTATTGCTTCATAAGATAGACTACGACAAAGGAGTGTGCACCATTGGCGGGAAGCGATATAGTATGCGCGAATGCTACTTCCCCACCATCAATCCTTCCGATCCCTACAAACTAAGTGTCGAAGAGAGTGAAGTCATAGCACAGATAGCCCATTCGTTTACCACCAGCGAGAAATTGCAACGACACATCCGCTGTCTACTTGACAACGGCAGCATGTACCTTGTATATAATGGCAACCTACTCTTCCATGCATCTGTACCGATGAATCCTGACGGCACACTAAAAGAGGTATATCTATATGATGGCTATTACAAAGGTCGCTCTTTACTTGATAAAGTGGACACTCTCATACGTGCTGCCCACATCCCGGACAACGACCCACAATTGCGTTCTTTCGCCGTTGACTACTTGTGGTATTTATGGTGTGGGAAGGATGCTCCAACATTCGACAAAGACCGAATGGCTACTTTCGAACGCTATTTCCTAAAGGATAAGGCCGTGATGAAAGAGACCAAAGGAAACTACTATACTTTAAGGAATGAGGATACTACGGTAGACCTCCTGCTCGAAGAGTTTGGCGTTGAAGGTGACCATCGCCATATCATCAACGGACATATTCCAGTCAAAACCCTTAAAGGAGAGAATCCCATGAAGGCCAGTGGTCGTCTCATTGTTATTGATGGAGGTTTTTCCAAGCCATACCAACCACAAACAGGTATAGCAGGCTATACACTGGTTTATCATTCACGGGGCATGTCATTGGTAGAGCACCAGCCCTTTACCTCTACAGAAGAAGCTATTCGCAATGGTTCTGACATCAAAAGCACTCGCCATTTGGTAGAGACATTAACCGAGCGCATCTATGTCCGCGACACTGATAAAGGACGCGACATACGCTTCCGTATAGAATCGTTACGCAAATTACTCTTTGCCTATCGCAATGGGATCATTAAAGAAATGCAGAAGTAACAATAACCCATCTATAAATAAAAGTGGAGTCATACGATGTATGGCTCCACTTTTTATTATCAAGTCCTAAAAAAGGACAAACACCTGTTTTTACTTCAAAGAGTAAACAACATCTTCCTCAACTTCAACGGCTGCAATTTTACCCTCACGGAGCAACCAGCCCAAGCCCAAGAGGAAGTCGTCCTTCTTCTGCTTTGTTTCCTTTTTGATTTCCTTGAAGGTCAATCCTTCTTTACCGTCAAGTGCATTCCAAATGAGACCTGCATTTTCACCGGCTTTCTCTGTCAACATAATCTTTTCTTTATTTTAATTGTTAAACATCCATATTCTCGCTCTCTCCATTCGAAGGGAGTTTGAAATCGTTGCAAAGGTATGATTTTTATGTTTTACAACATAATTTTTACACTTTTTTTATTGCTATTTTTCACACTTTATTGATTTTTCTTATAATTTGCCCAAATTCGCGCAGCAGTTTCGACCATTTTGACACATGGACGTTTCATATAGTAGCCCGATGTACGTTCGTCAGGAACAGGCACTTGTGGTTTTCGCTCACGCAATCCGAGCAGTTCAGCACAGATAAGCGATCCGTTCTCACGCCTAAATTCTTCTGCCAATTGCTGCACCAAAGCATAGTTATCAGCCTTCCCTTGACGATTCTCCGCATCGGTACATCCCGTTTCCAGTCCAGCTAAAATAAACATTCCGCATGCAGCGCCACATGTCTCACGCATACGACCTATCCCACCTCCAAACGAAGCCGACATCTTTAGAGCTTGTTCTTCGGTATATCCATATTCATCAGCAAAAGCTGCTGTCACCGACTGTGCACAATTATAACCCATTTTGAAGAGTTCAACAGCACGTGCTATCCTTTGTTCACTATTCATACGATAATATTATTATTTGACTTTTGCAAAAGTACCTCTTTTATCTGAAAAAATAAATAAGCCATAAAAAAGGAGAAGAGTCCACTTGAGCCATATCATATAAGGTATATACGTTGTTTGGCCTACGGATAGATGCATTTCACCAATTGCAAACCTAACATTGCAAAAACACAAAATCAAGAATCGAAGTCCAACACACGTTAAAACAAGTTACAATAAACAAAGAATCAAAAAAATTATCGCAAAACTTGGGTCTGCTAATCGAAAACTTATTTGTAACTTTGGGCAAATTTATTTTTTAATAATAGACATATTCATATAAATTAAACACAACATGAAAATCTCAAAAATCGAACACCTCGGCATTGCTGTAAAGAGCATCGAGGAGGCACTGCCCTACTATGAGAACGTATTGGGTCTGAAGTGCTACAACATCGAGACCGTAGAAGACCAGAAGGTACGCACCGCATTCCTTATGGTAGGCGAAACCAAGATCGAGCTCCTCGAGCCCACATCTGAGGAGAGCACCATCGCCAAGTTCATCGAGAACAAGGGCGCTGGCGTACACCACGTAGCCTTTGCCGTTGAAGATGGCGTTGCAAACGCACTTGCCGAGTGCGACGCTGCCGGCATCCGCCTCATCGACAAGGCTCCCCGCAAGGGTGCCGAGGGACTCAATATCGCATTCCTCCATCCGAAAGCTACACAGGGCGTGTTGACCGAACTTTGTGAGAAACCGTAAATTAATTCTGAATTTTGAATTATGAATTGTGAATTGCCTCCAACGATGAGGGATAATTCATAATTCATAATTCATAATTATAATAACTATGTCACAATTAGATAAAATTAGAGAGCTCGTAGAGCTGCGCGAGAAAGCCCGTCTGGGCGGTGGCGAGAAGGCCATTCAAAAGCAGCATGAGAAGGGTAAGTATACCGCACGCGAACGTATCGATATGCTGCTCGACAAAGGTTCATTCGAAGAGATGGACATGTTCGTAACTCACCGTTGCCACAACTTCGGCATGGAGAAGAAGCAGAGCCTCGGCGATGGTGTAGTAACAGGTTATGGTACCATCGACGGCCGCCTCGTGTACGTATTTGCACAGGACTTCACCGTGAATGCCGGCTCTCTCTCTGAGACCATGGCCATGAAGATATGCAAGATTATGGATGCCGCCATGAAGATGGGTGCTCCCGTTATCGGTATCAACGACTCGGGTGGCGCACGCATCCAGGAGGGCATCAACGCCCTCGCCGGCTACTCAGAAATCTTCCAGCGCAACATCATGGCATCAGGTGTGATTCCCCAGATCTCAGGTATCTTCGGTCCCTGCGCCGGTGGTGCCGTTTACTCACCTGCCCTCACCGACTTCACCCTGATGATGGAAGGCACCTCATACATGTTCCTCACCGGTCCCGCCGTAGTGAAAACCGTACTTGGCGAAGACGTTACTCAAGAGCAACTCGGTGGCGCATCAGTACACTCAAGCAAGTCAGGTGTGACCCACTTCACCGCACAGACCGAGGAAGAGGCTCTTGCCATGATTCGCAAGCTCCTCTCATTCATGCCCCAGAACAATATGGAGCAGGCACCCCGCGTAGTGTGCACCGACCCCATCGACCGTAAGGAAGACCTCCTCAACGAGATCATCCCCGACAACCCCAACAAGGCATACGACATGTATGAGGTTATCGGTGCTATCGTCGACAACGGTGAGTTCCTCGAGGTACAGAAAGACTATGCCAAGAACATCATCGTAGGCTTCGCCCGCTTCAACGGCGAGTCAGTAGGTATCGTAGCCAACCAGCCCATGGCCTTTGCTGGCGTGCTCGACTGCAACGCTTCACGCAAGGCAGCCCGCTTCGTACGCTTCTGCGACGCCTTCAACATCCCCTTGGTAACACTCGTTGACGTTCCCGGCTTCCTCCCCGGCACAGGCCAGGAGTACAACGCCGTTATCCTCCACGGTGCCAAGTTGCTCTACGCCTTCGGCGAGGCCACCGTGCCCAAGGTAACCGTTACCCTGCGCAAGAGCTATGGTGGTAGCCACATCGTGATGAGCTGTAAGCAGCTCCGTGGCGACATGAACTACGCATGGCCTACAGCCGAGATTGCCGTAATGGGTGCCAGCGGTGCTGCTGCCGTCCTCTACGCCAAGGAGGCCAAGGAGAAGGAAGACCCCAAGGCATTCATTGCCGAGAAGGAGGCCGAGTACACCAAGCTCTTCGCCAATCCGTACAATGCAGCCAAGTATGGCTACATCGACGACGTTATCGAGCCTCGCAACACCCGCTTCCGCATCATCCGTGCGTTGGCCGAGTTGCAGACCAAGAAGCTCGAGAACCCGAAGAGAAAACACGGTAATATACCTTTGTAATATATAAAGGAGATAAATGGAGTAAAAAGGAGATAATGGAGATAAATGCCGATAGTATTGTCATGCTGAACATCGTGAAGCATCTCGCGCAATACGATGAGAGATCCTTCGTTCCACTCAGGATGACACGTCCAGAAAGACTATTGGCCTTTATCTTCCCAACGAAGCGAAAGCGAAGTAATATCTCCCTATAACTCCCTTTTACTCCCTTAAAAAGAATAAACAATGAGAAAAACATTAATAACCTTAATGATGGCCTTGGCCACCACTGCAGGCTTCGCCCAAGGTGCCAAGAACCTCAAGTTCAATGAGATTCTCGTGACCAACACGGAGAGCATACTCGACGAGTATGGCTGCCGTTCGGCATGGATAGAATTTCACAATGATGCTTTCGCCTCAGCCAACGCACGCAACTGTTTCCTTACGACAAACCGCGACGTGCTCAACGAAGAGCTGAGTGCTCCCGAACGCATCAAGATGATGTACCAGATACCCTCTGGCGATGTAGCTACAGGCATCCACGGCAAGCAGAAGATGCTCTTCTTTGCCGACAACATGCCCAAGCGCGGTATCTTCCACACCAGTTTCACACTAGCCGACAGCACCGAGAACTGGATTGCCCTGTACGATGCCAACGGTACTACCCTACTCGACTCAGTCACCGTACCCGCCCTCGGCGAAAACCAGTCATGGGCCCGCGCCAAGGATGGCGTAGGTGAATGGCGCATCGTGACTGCCGACAACGTGACTCCTGCCGCTACCAACATCGTAGAGCAGGGCGAAGGCAAGATAGCCAAGTTCAAGCGTCTCGACAAACGCGGCCTCGGCATGACCGTGATGTGTATGGCTGTAGTATTCTCGGCACTCGCTATCCTCTGGTTCCTCTTTGCCATTATCGGCAAGGTATTCGCCAACACCGTCTCAAGCGCCAAAAAGGCTCCTGCCCAAGCTGTCGCTCCTGCTCCTGCAGCTAACGATGGCAAGGCGGCCGATGAAGAGATGGCCGCCATCTGCATGGCACTGCACGAGCACTTCGGCAACGTACACGATGAGGAGAGCGACGTGCTCACCATCGATAGTGGCGAGTCAAGCTGGCACATGCTGACACATACACACTCACATCCGTATCCGTACAACTAATAAGTTATTCAGTTTATAAGTTTTTGAGTTTGTAGATTTATTCAGAAAGCAAACTCAGAAACTAAAGAACTTAAAAACTTAAAATTAATAAGTTATTCAGTTTGTAAGTTTTTGAGTTTGTAAATTTCCTTCCGGATTGAAGGGAAACAGCTCAAAAACTTAAGAACTCAAGAACTCAAAAACTTAAAATAATATGAAAGAATACAAATACAAGATTAACGGCAATGAGTACAATGTTGCCGTAGAAGAACTTGAAGGCAACAAGGCCAGCGTTACCGTAAATGGTAAGACATATCAAGTTGAGCTCGACCGTCCGGCCAAGCCCGTAGTGACCAAACCCGTAGCACGTCCTGCAGCTGCCCCCGCAGCGGCTCCTGCTCCAGCAGCAGCTCCCGCTCCACGCCCCGCAGCTGGTGGTGCAGGCATCAAGGCTCCGCTGCCTGGTGTCATCCTCGACATCAAGGTGAAGGTAGGCGACACCGTGACCAAGGGCCAGACCGTAGCTATCCTCGAAGCCATGAAGATGGAGAACAACATCAACGCCGACCGCGAAGGTCAGGTAGTTGCCATCAACGTAGAGAAGGGACAGTCTATCGCAGAAGGAACCGATATTATTACATTGGGATAAGTTGATTAGTTTATAAGTTTTTGAGTTTGTAGATTTATTCAGAAAGCAAACTCAGAAACTAAAGAACTTAAAAACTTAAAAACTTAGATTATTATGAACGACTTTTTAAACTTTATCGGAAACAACCTCGTAGACTTCTGGCAATACACCGGTTTTGCCAATGCTACGTGGGGACATATCGTGATGATTCTTGTAGGATGCCTCTTCATCACACTTGCCATCAAGAAGGGTTGGGAGCCATTGTTGCTCGTGCCCATAGGCTTCGGTATTATCTTGGGTAACATCCCCTTCAAGGCCGATGCAGGCCTCGAGATTGGTCTCTACGAAGAGGGTTCAGTGCTCAATATCCTCTATCAAGGCGTGAAGACCGGTTGGTACCCACCCCTCATCTTCCTCGGCATTGGTGCCATGACCGACTTTGCTCCGCTCATCGCCAATCCTAAGATGATGCTCGTAGGTGCAGCCGCTCAGTTCGGTATCTTCGCTGCCTATATCATTGCACTTGCCCTCGGCTTCGAGCCCGACCAGGCAGCAGGTATCGCCATCATCGGCGGTGCCGACGGACCTACCGCCATCTTCCTGTCGTCGAAGCTCGCGCCCAACCTCATGGGAGCCATCGCCGTGTGTGCCTACTCCTACATGGCCCTCGTGCCCGTGATCCAACGCCCCATCATGCGTCTGCTCACCACCAAGAAGGAGCGCCTCATCCGCATGGAGGCTCCCCGTCAGGTATCACAGACCGAGAAGATCATGTTCCCCATCATCGGCCTGCTGCTCACCGCGTTCATCGTGCCCAGCGGTCTGCCCCTCTTGGGTATGCTCTTCTTCGGTAACCTGCTCAACGTAAGTGGCGTAACCGGCCGTTTGGCCGAGGCAGCCAAGGGTCCGCTGATCAACTGCGTCACCATCCTGCTCGGTCTCACCGTAGGTGCCTCTACCCAGGCAAGCGAGTTCCTCACCCCTTCTACACTGAAGATCCTGCTCGTAGGTATCACAGCCTTCATTATCGCTACCGCCAGCGGTGTGTTGTTCGTGAAGTTCATGAACCTCTTCCTCCCGAAGGGCAAGAAGATCAACCCGCTCATCGGCAACGCCGGTGTATCTGCCGTGCCTATGGCAGCCCGTATCTCTCACGACGAGGGTCAGAAGGCCGACCCCACCAACTACCTGCTCATGAATGCCATGGGTCCCAACGTAGC
>JAZPZS010000157.1:0-19730 GCA_045544835.1 Bacteroidaceae bacterium
AACCGTTGATGAACACGCCCTTGAGACCGTTCTTCTGCAGCATCTCGGCATAGGCGGGGATGGGTTCGTAGTTGACTTCGCCATCGGCGTAGAAGGGAGTGAAGGGGGCATCGATAAGTCCGATAATCTTTTCCATAGTATCCTGTTTTTTTTTGAAATGAGTGTTCGTGGGGACAAATTTAATGTAAAAAACGGTTATGCGAAAGCGTTGCAGATCTTTTTTACATGGTGGCCTCTTCGGTGGTTACACCTTGCGTCTCATGTATGCCTGCTTGGATGAGAAGAGCAGACAAAGGCGGAAGTAGGCTTCCCACCATGGGTGCAGTATCTCGAAGAGGGGCAGCGACAGCAAGTAGCGTCGTTCGTCCAGGTCGCAGGCCGTACGGTGATATACGAAGAGGCGGCAACCGAGGCTGAGCAGCCATAGCCCTAGGGTGATGGCTAGCGTGAACCACCAGCGGTGCAGGATGCTGATGACGGCCACGGCAGCTGTTGCTGTATAGAGCAGGGTGCGGCTCAGTGTGTCGGCACCGAGGAGGTAGCGTTGCATGCCACGCATCTTGCTGCTTATGAAGATACGGCTGAGCCTGTCGCCCTTCCAGGTATAGCCGTTGGCCGAGGAGCAACGTACTACGGAGTTGGCGCTCACGTCGGCAGCGATACGGCGTGAGGGTATATGCTCGTTGACGAAGAGGTCGTCCTCGCCACGCTCCAGTTCGAGGTGATTGCTATATCCCTTGTTGGCAAAGAATAGCTCCTTCCGATAGGCCATGTTGCGCCCCATGCCCATATAGCCTCTTCTGCGGAGCGTGAGACCCAGCAGGCGCAGCTGCTGTTGCAGGGTGTCGAACATTTGGCAGCGGTTGCCAAATCCCGTGCGGTGCTCATAGTTGCAGTAGCCGAGTACCACATCCGTTGACGCTGTGAAGTGGCGTGCTAGGCTGGCAAGCCACTGGCGGCTCACGGGGTAGCAGTCAGGCTCGGTAAACACCACCCATTCATTCTTGGCTGCTTTGATGCCAAGTGTCAGCGCCAACTTCTTGTGGCTGATGTAGCGGATGCTGTCCGAGGTGAAGGTGGTGTACAGGTTGTGGTACCGTTCGGCAAGTTGCTGCAGCAGATCCTTGGTCTCGTCCTTGGAGTTGTCGTCCACCACGATGACCTCGAAGTTGGGATAGTCCTGCTCCAGGATGAGCGGCAGATGCTTGGCTAGCGACTGCTCGCAGTCGGAAGCGGCAATCACGACCGATATGCCGGGTCTCTCTTCAGATAGGGGAAGCTTTCCCTTGCGCTCTGCTACCACACGGCGGTGTGGGGCGTTGTACAGGACGAAGGTATAGAGTAGCTGTATGGCTACCAATAGTCCGATGACTATGAGAAGAACTATTTCTGTTTGTGTTATCTCCATATCTACGATTATACTTCTTCGCTCAGATACCCCTTGGGTAATTGACGGCAATTGTACTGTGAGGCCATAATCTCTCCGTAGGCACCGGCTGAGCGGATAGCGATGAAGTCGCCACGGTGAGTGGCATTGAGATCAACTGACTTGCCGAACACATCGGAACTTTCACAAACAGGACCAACTACATCATAGGTGACCTCAGGCTCGTCAGACGAGATATTCTCGATGCGGTGATAGGCTTGGTAGAGGGCTGGACGGATGAGGTCGGTCATACCAGCATCGACGATGGCAAAGCGCTTGCAGGTGCCCTCCTTGACATAGAGTACACGGGTGATGAGGCTACCGCACTGGGCCACGACGCTACGGCCAAGCTCGAAGTGGAGTGTCTGCCCGGGTGCTAAGCGCAGGTGCTTGCGGAAGACTTCGAAATAGCTGTGGAAGTCGGGGATGTACTTGTGATTGGGATGGCCGTAGTCGACTCCCAAGCCACCACCTACATTAATGCTACGGATGGGATAACGGCGACGCTCAAACAGAGTGGTGAGCTCGTTGATGCGGTTGCACAAGGCCACGAAATCAATCATATCGAGTATCTGCGAACCGATATGGAAGTGTATGCCCACAAAGTCGATGTGAGAAAGGGCTATAGCCTGCTCTATGACACTCTCAATCTGCTCCAAGTTGATACCGAACTTGTTCTCGGCAAGTCCGGTAGTGATGTTGCTGTGGGTATGCGCCCCCACATTGGGGTTGATGCGCAGGGCAATGCGTGCGGTCTTGTTCTTTAGCCCAGCAAGCTCGTTGATGATGAGCAGTTCAGCTTCGGACTCTACATTGAAGCAATGGATGTTGTAGTCGAGGGCAAGATTGATTTCGCGGTCGCTCTTGCCAACACCGGCATATACCACCTTGTCGGCGGGGAAGCCAGCCTCGATGGCTGCACGTACCTCACCACCGCTCACGCAGTCGGCTCCCAAGCCAGCTGCACTGATGATGCGCAGTATCTTGGGGTTGGCATTGGCCTTGACGGCATAGTGCATCTCATATTCAGGATTGCGGCGCAGCTCCTCACGGATGGTGTCGAGGGTCTCGCGCAACACACGCGTATCGTAGTAGTAGAAGGGCGTCTCGATGTCATTGAAACGCTCAATGGGAAATGTTCCTTTGATCATTATATAAGAGGGAAGCCCACTTCAATCCTACGCGCTACGCTTGTAACGCCCCCGCCCTACGGGCACCCCCTCTATAAACAGCGGGGGAGTTGGAAGGACTTGAGGTCATCGTGGGTTTGTGTTAGTTGTAATTCTTTGTTACTTTTTCAGCGCTCTTGAGTCCCCTTCCCTTTAGGGAGGGATGGGGTGGGTCTTCACTTAAACAAGTTATCCTGCAGTGCCTGCAACGCACGTTGCTTGTCGCTCTCCTTGATGAGGAAGGAGATGTTGTAGTTGCTACCGCCGAATGAAATCATACGTACGGGAATGTCGCGCATGGCATCCATGGCGCGTGCCTCGAAGCCGATGTTTTCCCAGTCCATGTCGCCCACCACGCAGATGATGCACATGTTGTGGTCGATGGTTACGGTACCGTACTTCTTCAGGTCGTGAACTATCTCATTGAGGTGCTTGGTGTTGTCGATACTCATGGATACACCGACCTCGGAGGTACAAATCATGTCGATAGAGGTCTGGTAGCTCTCGAAGATTTCGAACACCTTGCGGAGGAAACCGTGGGCGAGGAGCATTCGGCTCGACTTGATTTTGATGGCGGTGATGTTCTCCTTGGCGGCAACGGCCTTGATAGTGCCAGGGTCGGCCTCATTGTTGATGGTTGTGCCAGGGGCGTCGGGCTGCATGGTATTGAGCAGCTTGACGGGGATATTGGCAAACTTTGCCGGCTGAATGCAAGTGGGATGGAGAATCTTGGCTCCGAAGTAGCCCAACTCGGCAGCCTCCTCGAAGTGGAGATGACGTACGGCGGTGGTCTTGTCTACGATGCGGGGGTCGTTGTTGTGCATACCGTCGATATCGGTCCAGATCTGTATCTCGCGTGCACCGACAGCTGCTCCGATGAGCGAAGCTGTGTAGTCGCTACCTCCGCGTTGCAGGTTATCGATTTCTCCATTGATATTGCGGCAGATGAAGCCCTGTGTGATGTATATCTGCACCTTGGGACTGGCAGCCAGCACCTCGGAGAGTTTTTCCTTGATGTAGGAGGTATCGGGCTCACCATTCTTGTCGGTACGCATATAGTCGAGCGCAGCAATGAGGTGTGTGCTCACTCCCTGCTCCTTGAGGTAATTGGTCATCATGTTGGTGGAGATGATTTCACCCTGCGCTAAGATGATGCGCTCCTCGATAGAGGTGAAGAGTTGCTTGGTGAATGAACGTAGGTAGTTGAATACCTCTTTTACCAAAGCTAAAGTTTGTTGCTTGTATTCCTCAGTGCTGTACAGTTCGTTGATATGTTTCTTATAGAGATTCTCAAGCTTGTTGATGACCTCATTGGCACTATCGGGATTGTTATTGGCAAGGTAGCCACAGATCTCTACCAATGAGTTGGTAGTGCCCGACATGGCTGAGAGTACCACTATTTTGTCTTCGCCATCGTTGATGAGCGAAGCAACACCTTGCATACGCTGTGCGGAACCTACGGAAGTGCCGCCAAATTTCATGATTTTCATTTTCTAATATTTATGATTTATTTGTTTTCTTGGGTTTCTTGTTTCTCGGAAAGCTTGGAAAGCTCGGTGGGTCCTGAGGTATCGGAATCTTCGGAGTCCTCTGAATTCTCAGAAATCTGTAATGAACTTTCTTTTAGTTTGTGCCCATCACAGCAGAAGACCTTACCAGGATATTCCTCCAAGAGCTGCAAGTTATGGGTAGTCATGATTACCGTAGAGCCTTCAGCGCAAATGTTGCGTAATAGTTCCACTATCTGTCGCCCGGTCTCAGGATCGAGATTGCCTGTGGGCTCGTCAGCAAGGATTATCTCGGGAGTGTTGAGGATAGCGCGTGCGATGACGATGCGCTGCTGCTCGCCTCCAGAGAGTTCATGGGGCATCTTGTAGCCTTTGGTGCTCATACCCACCTGCTCCAAGACTACCTCGATGCGCTGTCGGCGGCGTCCCTTGTCATTCCAACCTGTGGCTTTGAGCACAAAATCGAGATTGTCTCTCACGTTGCGATCGGTGAGGAGATGGAAATCTTGGAATACGATACCTATGCGCTTGCGCAGTGCAGGAATCTGTGCCCTACGGATGCGAGCCATATCATAGCCCAGCACTTCAGCCTGTCCGCTATGGATGTCGAGCTCGCCATACATGGTCTTGAGTAGGCTCGACTTGCCTGAACCAACCTTGCCAATGAGGTAGACAAACTCTCCCTTATGGATTTGCAGATTCACCTCCTCGAGTACGATGTTTTCCTGTTGGCGGATTTCTACATTATGATAGTTTATTTGTGACACGGTGTATCTTTTTTCAATCTTGTGTGACAATCATCTTCTCTACAATGACACTGCCATCAGTATACTGAGTGCGTACAATATTGATACCCTGCTGTGGAGTGTCGTGGCTTACGCCATCTAATGTGTAGTATTTGGTGAACGTAATGCTTGCTTCATTTGCCGGTTCTTCGATGGAGGTCGTACTTGCAGAGTAGAGTGTTGCTACCTCTTCGGCGGTAAGTGCATAGTTGTATATGCATAAGTCGTCAATCTTAGCCTTGAGTAAAGGATCTGCAGCGAACTGGCTACGTCCGATGTAATTAAAGATGGGGCTGAAGTCTGATGTACGGATAGTGATGTCGGTCGTTGATGCCCTCTCCTTACCGTCGACGTAAGCTACAATATTGTCCTTTCCGATGGATAGCGTGATGTGTTTCCATACATAGGTGCCTAAGTTGCAGATGTCAAACTTCTGTTCCTCGCCTCCATTCTTGGCAGCCAAACGCATCTTGCCATTGTCGGCATTGGTCGTGAGGAACATGTATTGGTCCTCACCATTGCCGAAATCAAATATGCGTTGCCATTTGCTGCCCGGTGTCCAGTTTATCCAAAAAGCAATGGTTATCTCTTCACGATGGGCAATAGCTGTCGGGAGCTGTAGATAGGCGGTAGAACCATTGAGCGAGATGGCACTTTGACCGGATTGTCCCGTGGCGTATGTGCTCTCTCCGTAGTGGGCACAGTGCATGAGGTTACCCGAACGGTCGTGGAGGTTCTCTTCGAACTGATATCCTGCTACTAGAGCCTTTTCATTGGTGGCGCATGCTGTGACCGGGTTGGATGCAGTAGAGCGATTGAGCGATTGGTCAATTGCCTTTATCTTGTAGGTGTATGTGTGCAACGCACTCACCGTGTTGTCTATAAATACGGTGTCGGTGATGTTGCGGGCTATCGTGTTCCACTCATCGTACGGTGCGGTGGCACGCAGCACGGCATATCCCGCGATGTCGCTGTCCGTATTGGCGTTCCATGACAACTTGATGGTACTCTCTGTAGGTGTGGCCATCAGACCGGTAGGTGTTCTGGGCCTGATTTTTTCGCACGATGCACCCGGTGGAAGCAAACGCCATAGCTGGCGGTCATCGCCATTGAAGCTGCTTTGCACAATATAGGCATCGGATTCATTGCTCCCGCCTGCTACTTCCAGGTATTTCCCGCTGTGGCGACTGATAATGTAATAGTATCCATCACCGGCATATTGGAAATACCACTGCTCATTGGTGCCTCCTCCTGAATAGAGGATAATGTTTCCGCCATTGCTGAGCGACCAGTTGAGTACGTCAAGCTTACCTCCGCTCGCGAGATTGGTGATGTAAAAATAGCTGAAGTCGCCACCTATGCGGCTGTTTACAGGAGTAATCTCCCAATGTTGGTAATCCTTTTTCTTATAGCTGTTTTGGCAAAGGCTTGCCCCCATTGCGGAGTTGCCGTTATAAGGCATCATCACTTTCTTGCTCTTCTTGTTCATAATGGTGAACGTTCCTTGTGTTGGGCCAAGGGGAACATCTTCACCGGTATGTATCTCGAGCACGCGTTCTGCGTTAGTCTGCCCTACCTGATAGCCAGTACCGCCAGGAAGGTCCATGATGTATTCATGCATGGGACCATAACTGTCAAAATAGGCTACTTTGTCTTGTGATACGATACGGTATGAGGAGTTGTTTGCTTGACGTTCTGATGTACCACCAAATGCCTGTATGCGCCCGTCGAGCATACGGTATACTGATGCTGCTGTCCAATGTGGGCGGTCTTCGCCATAGGCTAGCCTCTCACCGAATGTCGCTTTGCAGTATTCGCCGCGTGCACGTCCATCAAATCCCCACCAAATGCCTGTCTGCATGCCGTATTCTACGCCCACCATGGCTTCCATGACGTTGTGTAGCTCATCGGCCGTAGCATAATGCCCGTTGGCTCGCACTGTCTCGAAGAATTTAGCGTAGGTGCTAAAAACACCCGCGAGCTGATGTGTGTTGCCTTCGTCAAGATATGGGCTAAGTCCGTTGTACCACTCCAATGCTTTGTCGCAATTGAGTGTGTTGCCACCACTCACTCGGATGCTGTCGAAGAACGCGTCCTCCTGCATCAGACGGCATATCTCCCTGAAATCGCTCATCGATCCTTGGTTCCAGTTCGTGAAGTCTGCCTCATTGAATGGTGCTATGGAAACGACGTTAAATCCTTTCTCTCTGCAATAGTTTGTTGTAGCCTTGAACAACTTTATCCATTCTGCGGGTTTTCCCACATAGTTCTTGCGATGTTGTGCTGCCTTCTTCTTCCACTCTTCCCAGGCTTCTGCGTTCTCGAAGTTTTTTTCTTCGCTGTCGCACAATACTTCGTGGTCGCTGTTGAGGGCGATGTCTTTCACTCCAGTAATGCTCATAAGTCTGAGACGTTCGTCGAGATCGTTCTTTTGCTCGGCAGATAGCTGACCATCATCACCAATGAGGTCGCTTGGTTGGAAAGATACACGTCCTACTCCCAAGTGCTCTGCCCCGATGAAGTTTACCCCTCTGCGGATGTTGCCTTCGTCAGGCCATGCGGTGTCCAATCCCCATACTACAGGGGTCTTTACTCCTTTGTCGGTTGTGTTGAATAGGATGGTGGCGTCGGTACGCTTGATGGCTTTCAGGTAATCATTGGCTGATGCTGTAGATGGTGTGTCTTGAGCATGGGCTCCGCAAGCAGCGCATAACAATATGAGATAATTGAGAAATCGCTTCATTAGGGTAAATTGCATTATAGGGCACGAAGTTACGCATTTTTTTGCAAATGTCCTATGTTTCCGTGTCCTTTTTCGTATAAGCCTCTATTCTGCGGCTTTTGCGTGAGGGCTTGGAGCGGATTTTGACGCGGACGATGCCTTTTTCTCGCTTTTTTACAGCTAAGCCCTTTTATGTTGAGAAAAATAAGTAAATTTGCACGTATGATTGATACGATGCTTTTTCAGGACAAGAAGGCCGTGTATTATACGTTGGGTTGTAAACTCAACTTTTCGGAAACTTCCACCATCGGGCGGTTGCTGCAAGAGGCGGGTTTCCGTACGGCGCGTCGAGGTGAGCAGGCCGACATCTGTGTGGTGAATACCTGCTCGGTGACGGAACAGGCGGACAAGAAGTGCAGGCAGGCCATACATAAGTTGGTAAAGCAACATCCCGATGCCTTTGTTGTAGTGACGGGGTGCTATGCCCAACTCAAGCCCGAGCAGGTAGCTGCGATTCCCGGAGTGGACCTCGTGCTGGGTATGGACAAGAAGGGCGAACTGCTTCGGCATCTTCAATCGCTCGACAAGCGTGAGCAAAGTGAAGTGCTGACAATACCTGCAAAGGATATACGAACTTTCGTCCCGTCGTGCTCACAGGGTGACCGTACACGTTTCTTCCTCAAGGTGCAGGATGGGTGTGACTACTTCTGTTCTTATTGTACCATTCCATATGCTCGGGGGCGTAGTCGTAACGGTACGATAGAGTCGTTGGTGGAACAAGCAAAGCAGGCGGCTGCTGATGGTGCCAAGGAGATTGTAATCACAGGCGTTAACATCGGTGATTTCGGTAAGTCTACTGGCGAGACCTTCATTGAACTTATCCGCCGACTCGATCAGGTGGAGGGGATTATGCGCTATCGTATCTCGTCGATTGAGCCTAACCTGTTGACGGACGAGATTATTGAGTTTGTTGCTCGTTCGCGAGCATTTATGCCGCATTTCCACATACCCTTGCAGGCAGGTAGCGATGAGGTGCTTCGCTTAATGCGTCGTAGATATGGTACGGCTTTGTTTGCTGCAAAAATTCAGAAGATACGTTCGCTTATGCCTGATGCATTTATAGGTGTGGATGTTATTGTAGGTACTCGTGGTGAGGAGGAAGCTTACTTTGAAGAGGCTTACCGCTTTATTGAATCACTTGATGTCACGGCCTTGCACGTGTTCAGCTATTCGGAGCGTCCGGGTACACAGGCTTTAAAGATAGAGCACAAGGTGACTCCACAGGAAAAGCATCGTAGAAGCGAACGCCTGTTGGCCTTGTCTGAAGCAAAGCAGCGGGCTTTCTATACTCGGCATATAGGAACTGAAGCTACAGTGTTGCTTGAGAAACCTAAGGCTGGGCATCCCTTCCATGGGTTTACCGACAACTATATTAAGGTGGAGGTTACTGATCCTTTGGCTCGTGACAATGCATTGGTGCGTGTGCGTCTTGGTGAGTATAATGAGGAAGGTACGGCCCTTAAGGCTGAGTTGATTTAGTTCCATAACCCTAAGCATTTGGATGATATGAAAATAGCTGTGGTGATTCTCAATTGGAATGGTGAGCAGATGCTTCGTGACTTTCTTCCCTCTGTGATGGCCTACTCGGTGTTGCCTGAGCGGTTGGGGGAGGCGGTAGTTTATGTGGCGGACAATGGCTCTACGGATAATTCGCTGACTCTGTTGGCCGAAGAGTTTCCGAAGGTTCGAACGATTGCCTTTGATCATAATTGGGGGTTTGCCGAAGGTTATAATAAGGCCTTTGAACAGGTGGATGCTGAGTATGCCGTATTGCTTAATTCTGATGTGGAGGTTTCCGAAGGCTGGCTCGTTCCCCTCGTGGAATATATGGATGCCCATCCCAAGGTGGCCGCATGTCAGCCCAAACTGAGGGCATGGCACCGCCGCGAGCAATTTGAATATGCTGGTGCTATGGGTGGCTTCATTGACAAGTATGGTTATCCCTATTGCCGCGGACGTATCTTTGATACCGTAGAGGAAGATCATGGGCAATATGATGCCGATGTCCCTTTGCTATGGGCGACAGGCGCATGTTTGGCGGTGCGCTTGTCGGTCTATAAGGCTGTAGGTGGTCTTGATGGTTGTTTCTTTGCCCACATGGAGGAAATCGATCTCTGTTGGAGACTTCGTTGTCGGGGTTATGAGGTACGTAGTGTGGCTTCAAGCGTGGTCTACCATGTGGGTGGTGCTACGTTGAATGCAGGTCATCCCCGCAAGACTTTCCTGAACTTTCGCAATAATCTGTTGATGCTCTATAAAAACCTTCCAGTTAACGAGTTGCGTAGTGTGCTTTTGATGCGTTGCTTGCTCGATTATGTGGCAGCGGCAATGTTCGTTCTCAAGGGCGAGTGGGGGAGTGCAAGAGCAGTCATAGCGGCCCGGCGCGAGTTTCATAGGTTGAAGAAGGATTTTCGTATGTCGCGTGAGGAGAATGTCAGATGTGCTGTGTCGATGAATGTTCCTGAGCGTTCCCGCTTTTCCATTCTGTGGAAGTATCATGTAGGAAAGTGTAAGACATTTGATCGTTTGGGCAATAAATAACTTGCTTGTGATTGTCATTCCTAGGTTGGATGGTGTCGGTGAACCTTAAGCTCGCTGTCCCATCCGGCTTTGCTTTATTGGCTAGGCTGTAGGAAATTTGGACTTTTGCTAATTATTTAAAATGAAAAAGAGGCCTAATGCCTTAGACCTCTCTGTGAGCGGAAAACGAGACTCGAACTCGCGACCCCAACCTTGGCAAGGTTGTGCTCTACCAACTGAGCTATTTCCGCAATTACTTGGTTTGTGGTGAAGAGAATGAGACTCGAACTCACACGACCCAACGGTCACTACCCCCTCAAAGTAGCGCGTCTACCAATTCCGCCATCTCTCCATTGTCCATTAAGTCAAATACTCGTTTGGTTTGTGCCCAGACCAGGACTCGAACCTGCACGTCTCCCACCCCTCGCACCTGAACCGAGCGCGTCTACCATTCCGCCACCTGGGCAATACACCGACTCCTCGGTTGTAGACACAAATTCAAACTTGTGAGCGGAAAACGAGACTCGAACTCGCGACCCCAACCTTGGCAAGGTTGTGCTCTACCAACTGAGCTATTTCCGCAAATTGCTTTGTAATATTTCAAAGAACAAACGATGTGGTTCCGTTTTGCGGTTGCAAAGGTACTGCTTTTTTGTGAACCACCAAACTTTTTCGAGAAAAATGTGAGTGTAATCGCGATTTTTTTTTCTTAGATAGCGATTTGACCTCCTCTAATGACCCTTCTTCTTGGCTAAATGTGGTGCAGAAATGTGATCACATATGAAAAAACGAAGCAAGAAGGGACGGCGTTTTAAATGAAAATTATTACCTTCGCAAAGTATTACCATAAAATATTGATGAAATGAAAATGAAAGCACATCAGCACAGCATACTCAAGGTATGGATGGCTGCTCTATTAGTGGTATGTTCACTTGGTGCCACTGCTCAAAAAAAGGTTGAATTACAAGTATGGCCTGACGGTGCCCCAAACACGAACGGCATTACCGAACAAGAGAGTGAGAAACGTCCTAGTCGTCCAGCCAATGTATCTCAACCGACACTTACGGTGTATGTGGCAGAACGTGGTAATGGTCAGGCTATCGTAGCTTGTCCTGGTGGTGGCTATGTTCATTTGGCTATGGATCATGAGGGGCACGACATGGCGGCTTGGTTCAATGCGCAAGGAATCACCTATGCGGTGCTTAAATACCGTATGCCCAATGAGCATCATGAGGTGCCGTTGAGCGATGCACAGCAGGCTATACGCATTATGCGCGAGCATGCCGCTGAGTGGAAGATTGATAAAGTGGGCATTATGGGCTCTTCGGCTGGAGGCCATTTGGCTAGTACGGCCGCTACGCACTTCGATGAGGGGTGCCGTCCCGATTTCCAGATACTCTTCTATCCTGTCATCAGCATGGATATGGCAATCTGCCACAAGGGCTCGCGCGAGCGTCTTATCGGTAAGAATCCGTCGGACGATCTGGTGCAGCTTTATAGTAATGAATTGCAGGTGACAGCCCAGACTCCTCCTGCCTTTATCATGCATAGTAGCGATGACCGTACAGTGCCTGTAGAGAATAGTTTGCGCTACTATCAGGCCTTGGTGAAGAACAAGGTGCCGGCTTCGCTCCATTGCTACCCCGTGGGTGGACATGGCTGGGGATATAATGACAAGTTTGCCTACAAGCGTCAGTGGACAGGCGAGTTGGAAAAGTGGTTGCGTGATCTGTAATGTCTCGACTTGTATGATTGAAAGCGTCTTTTCCGCACGTGAAGTTGAGCGCTTGAGCCAACTGATAGCCGACAACAATGTATTTGTTCTCACTTGTCATACTGGCCCTGATGGCGATGCTATAGGTTCCACCTTGGGCATGGCGCATTATCTGAAGGCGCTGGGCAAGGAAGCCGTTGTCGTTGTGCCCGATGCCTATGCCGATTTCTTGTCATGGATGCCAGGCTCGCAGGAAATATTGCGTTTTGACAAGCACCCCGAGAAGGCTGGACTGATGTTGTCTATGGCCGATGTCGTCTTTGCTATGGATTATAATGGCTTGGGGCGTATCGATGACATGGGGCCTGTGGTAGCGAAATCGAAGGCGGTGAAAGTACTTGTCGATCACCATCTGTCTCCAGAAAACTTTTGTGATCTTTCCTTCTCTTTCCCTCACCTCTCGTCGACCTGTGAGGTGGTATTTCGTCTTGTGCTAGCAATGGGGGGCTACGAACTGCTCACCAAGTCTGCATGCGAATGCCTGTATGCGGGGATGATGACCGACACGGGGTGTTTCTCGTATGGGCCCTGTACGCGTGAGGTATACCTTATTATAAGTATGCTCATGCAGAAAGAGATTAATAAGGATCGCATATACAATAAGGTTTTCAATAATTATTCCGAGGGACGTTTGCGGTTGATGGGCTATGTTCTTTATGAGAAGATGCGTGTGTTCCCCGAGCGCCATGCTGCGCTCATTACGCTTAGTCGTTCCGAGATGCAGCGTTTCAACTTTAACAAGGGCGATACGGAGGGGCTTGTCAATATTCCATTGCAGATGAAAGGAATCTATTTCTCGGCATTCTTGCGTGAGGATACGGAAAAAGACCTCATCCGTGTGTCGTTGCGTTCTCAGGGTACTTTCCCATGCAACAAGTTCGCTTCAAGTTACTTCCACGGTGGAGGTCACTTGAATGCTTCGGGCGGGCAGTTCGATGGTACGTTACAGGATGCCGTAGCCGTATTTGAAAAAGGACTCGAAGAGTTCGGGCAAGGATAAGTGATAGCTGTTTCCCACGGGCTTTTGCTAGTTGTTACTTCATCTCGGGCACTATCCATTCCTCTTGGTCGAAGTATAATGGGCGTACGAACAGTTTGGCTCTTCCTCCGTGGGCTTTCTCATAAGCGTGTGCAATGAAGTAGCATTGCCCATTGAAATCGTATACCGAGCAATGCCCTACACCGTAGTAGATGATGTTGGGGCCGAAGAGAGGAGTGCCTCCTCCATCGGTCATGCATCGTCCATCGCGGTCGTAGTAGGGGCCTTCGATGTTCTTTGATCGCCCGTATACCGTCTTGTATGTTGAATTATCCCCTCGGCAACAGTAGTCGAAGCTGACGAAGAGATAGTAGTACTTACCATGTTTGTAAATGAATGGGGCTTCTATGGCGTTTTCGCCAGCTTCGATGGTGTCACCATTCTCGATGGTGAAGTTGATATTCTTTCCGTTGACATAGCGCTTGCCATACCGGCGTGCTATGGTGATAGGTTCGGTTACGGGAGTCTGATAGTCCTCTTTGGATAGCCGTATGAGTTGTATGCCATCCCAGAAGGAACCGAAGGTGAGGTAGGGTCTACCCTTCCTATCGACGATAAGGTTGGGATCTATGGCGTTCCAATTGTCTTTTCTTCGGTGCGATGCGATTACCATGCCTCGGTCTTCCCATCCGAAGTTGGGTGATGAGGGATCCAGTGTTTTGTTTACGGCGTGCCCGATGGCGCTACCGTTCTTCCCGAAGGTGGAACATGAATAGTAGAGATGCCACATGCCGTTGGCATAGCATATGTCGGGGGCCCATGTGTGGCCGCGATATCCTTTTACTGTGTCGGTGGCCCATGTGGGTATGGGATTCAGTACGGGAGGCTCGAATCTCCACTCCTTCATATCGGCGCTCGACATCACGCCTACACCCATTCCTGTGGCGAAGATGTAGTAACGCCCGTCTTCTCCTTGGGTCATTACTGGGTCGTGTACGTCGGGGTGGTGCGGATCCATCCAATGGCGCTTGCGCCTTTGTTGTTGTGTGGGCTCTGTGTCTGCTACCGATTGTGCGAGGCATGCTACGGCAGAGGCCACGATGAGGAGGGTGCTTACGATTCTTTTCATGTGGTGTCTGGGTGGGGTGAAAACAAGTTCTAAAGGTGTCTATTCCCGAAAATCATAGAGCCTATGCGCACGATTGTGCTGCCTTCCTCTATGGCTATGGGGTAGTCGTCGCTCATGCCTTCCGATAGTTGGCAGAAGGAAGCCTCGTTGGGAAAATAGATGGTTTTCAGTTCGTTGAAGAGCTGCTTTATTTGGCGGAATTCGCTGCGCACCTGCTCCATATCATCGGTGTTGCTCCCCATTGCCATGAGGCCAACGATGCGGATATATTGTAGCTCGCGCCACGGCTCATTAGCTAGCAGCTCCCGACACTCGTCGACGGTGAACCCATACTTCGTCTCTTCCTGAGCAATGTGTATCTGTAGTAGGCAATCGATGCGGCGTTTGTACTTGGCGGCATGCTTGTCGATCTCGCGGAGCAACCGGAAGGAATCGATGGCATGTATGGTGTCAACAAACGATACCATGTACTTTATTTTGTTGGTCTGTACATGTCCCGTGAAATGCCACTGGATGTCGTGTGGCAGCACGGCCGCTTTGGCTGCCATCTCCTGTATGTGGTTTTCGCCGAACATGCGCTGCCCCGCGTCATAAGCCTCCTTGACGGCCTCTACAGGCTGGTACTTGGATATGGCAAGAAGGCTTACGTGCGGTGGCAGTGTCTGTCTCAGTTTCTGTATCTGTTCGGCAATGGCCATGATTGTTATTTTACTTCTATGCTGGCGTCGTAGGGAAACACGTCCATAATCATGGTTTCGGTCACTGAAGCTATCTGGTAGTCCATGATGGTACCTTTCATCTGCTCGTCGAGGTACTTGATGGCTTCGCGCAAATCGCTAGCTTGTACCAGGGCATATGAGTTGGTCTTCTTCTCTGCACCGCTCTTTTCATCGAGGGTGATGAATGAGAGCTTGCATTTGAACCATCTGTCGGCACTCTCCGCATCGCAGAAGAACACTTCGCTGTAGTTGGCTCGTTTGATGTCAGAGATTACAAATTCGCCCGTCATGAAAGGGCGTATCTCCTCGATGATGCGTTTCTCGGCTTCGGTGAATGAGATGGCATCGACCAAGTAAGGTTCTGATACCTTCTTGGTCAATCCGTTCTCCATTGTCTTTTCGTATTTTACTTTACATTCAAACCAATTGTTCATCATAATCTTTCTTCCTTTTTTGTCAAGAGAGTATGTGATGATGAATTATCCGCGAGCCTCGGCAATGTAGCCGAAAGCCTCTTGGCACTTGGCACTAATCCATGCCCAGTCCTTGGCAGCTACAACATCCTTGGGGAACAGATTGCTACCCATGCCTACACAAGTAACACCTGCCTTAATCCATGCGGTAAGGTTCTCTTTGGTAGGTTCCACACCACCGGTTACCATCAGCATAGACCAGGGCATAGGAGCCTTCACGTTCTTTACAAACGAGGGGCCACCCACATTGCCAGCAGGGAATACCTTGCAAAGGTCGCAACCACACTCCTGAGCGAAACCTATCTCGCTCACAGAGCCACAACCGGGTGTGTAAGGGATAAGACGACGATTGCAAACCTTCGCCACCTCGGGGTTGAAGAGCGGACCAACGATGAAGTTGGCACCCAACTGGATATACAATGCTGCAGTAGCAGGGTCAACAATTGAACCTACACCCATCACCATCTCGGGGCACTCGCGGGCTACCCACTTGTTGAGCTCACCGAACACCTCGTGAGCGAAGTCGCCACGATTGGTAAACTCGAAAGCACGTACACCGCCTTCGTAACAAGCCTTAACTACTTGCTTGGCTGTCTCCACGTCGCTATGATAGAAAACAGGAACCATACCAGTACTCTTCATAACCGAGAGCACCTGAAGTTTATTGAATTTTGCCATTTCTTGAGTTTTTTAAGTTTAATAGTTTTTGAGTTTGTAAGCAACGAAACAACTGACAAACTCAAAAACTTAAATTCTATCGTTGCACACGTCCACTGGCATCACCACCAGCCAATGCCTCTACCTCCTCTGCAGATACCATATTGAAGTCACCAGGGATAGTATGCTTGAGTGCCGATGCAGCTACCGCAAACTCCAGCGCCTCACCCTGAGTAGCCTTGGTGAGAAGTCCGTGAATCACACCGCCTGAGAAAGAGTCGCCACCGCCCACACGGTCAATGATGGGGTCAATGTCGTAGTGCTTTGACACGTAGAACTCCGAGCCGTTATAGATCATTGCCTTCCAGCCATTATGAGTAGCAGAGTATGACTCACGCAATGTAGAGATTACATATTTGAAGCCAAACTCCTTGGCCATCTGAGTGAAGATGCCCTTGTAACCTTCAGCATCAGTGTGTCCACCCTCAACATCTGCATCGGGTTTGAATCCGAGGCAAAGCTCGGCATCCTCTTCATTACCGATACATACATCTACATATTGCATCAAGGGACGCATGATAGACTGAGCCTTCTCCTTAGTCCACAACTTCTTGCGGAAGTTGAGGTCTACCGATACTGTTACGCCATGACGCTTGGCGGCTTCGCAAGCAAGGCGGGTGAGCTCGGCTGCCTTGTCACTGATAGCAGGAGTGATACCGCTCCAATGGAACCAATCGGCACCCTCCATGATAGCATCGAAATCAAAATCTTGGGGATCGGCCTCGGCAATAGAAGAGCCAGCACGGTCATAAATCACCTTACTGGGCCGCATCGAAGCACCAGTCTCAAGATAGTAGATACCTACGCGGTTTCCACCACGAGCGATAAAATCAGTCTTTACACCAAACTGGCGGAGTGAATTTACGGCCGACTGGCCAATCTCATGCTTAGGCAACTTGGTCACAAAGTAAGCATCGTGTCCATAGTTGGCACAGCTAACAGCTACATTGGCTTCGCCACCACCATAAACAACATCAAACACATCAGTTTGAACAAAACGGGTCTGTCCGGGTGTGGACAGGCGGAGCATAATCTCTCCTAAGGTTACAATTTTTGCCATAACAAACGTTATTATATGTTTTGTATAGTTTTTCTTCTGTTGCATCATATGTCACCGCCTACTATGGCATTTGACATATAAAAGTTCTCGCAAAGATAAATGTAATTAACCTACCAACCAAAAAAAAGTGTTATTTTTTCGCAGTCCGTCTGCTTCGCGATTGGCACTATTCCTTTTTGAGCCGTTTCTTTGGATTTATGCCCAAAAAGCGGTATGTTTGCAACAGCTAATTGCAATCACAACGTGTATGAGGTTGGAGAATCGTGTTGAAAGTTTCATCGTACAGCATCATTTGCTGACGCACGGTGCCCGTGTGTTGGTGGCGCTCAGTGGCGGTGCCGATTCGGTGGCGCTACTCCGTATGCTGATGAACATGGGGTATGTGTGCCATGCGGTGCATTGCAACTTTCATCTGCGAGGCGAGGAAAGCAATCGCGACGAGAGCTTTGTGGCCGAGCTGTGCCGCTCTTTTGATGTTCCGCTCGAGGTGGTGCATTTCGACACGAAGGCATATGCTGCGGAGCATCATCTGTCCATCGAAATGGCGGCTCGCGAACTGCGGTACCGTGAATTTGAACGCATACGCCAATCTGAAGGGTTAGAGGCTATTGCTGTGGCTCACCATCGGGATGATGCGGTGGAGACGCTCTTGCTCAACCTGATTCGTGGGGCAGGCATCCATGGATTGACGGGGATGCATGCGAGGAATGGGGTTGTAGTTCGTCCGCTATTGTGTGTCTCCCGCGATGAGGTGCTCGATTACTTAAAGCGTTTGGGGCAGGATTACGTGACCGACAGCACGAATCTTACCGACAAGTATGCTCGTAACAAGGTGCGTCTCGGACTGATACCGCTAATGCAGGAGATTAATCCTCGTGCAGTGGTAAATATAGCACAGGCTGCAACAAACCTGTCAGATGCGGCTGTCCTGTATAATGTCGCAGTAGCGGAACGTTGTGCACACATCGTGACTCCACATCCTGACGGCA
Organism: Bacteroidaceae bacterium; assembly: GCA_045544835.1. Lineage (GTDB taxonomy): Bacteria > Bacteroidota > Bacteroidia > Bacteroidales > Bacteroidaceae > UBA1189. The sequence goes on from JAZPZS010000157.1 coordinate 18,031, forward strand.
TTGACATCGACATAAAATCGTTACTTGCTGCCGAGGTGCCGCAAACCTTGCTTTTCGAAACGCTGTATCCTTATGGGTTCAACGCTCGGCAGGTGGCCGATGTCTTCCGTTCGCTTTCGGGCAAGGAGTGTGGTGTGGGGCGTATGTTCTATGCTAAAGGTTATTCCTTGCTTGTTGATCGTGTTCATTTGCTTTTGCGTCGTCATTCATTGGATAGGGTGGGAGAGATGTATACGTTGCCCGAGGAAGGGATGCTGGAACTCTCCGATGGCATAGTGCTAAAGGTTGAGCGCGTGAGGCCCGATGAACGGTGGAGTGTGCCGCGCACTAATGGTGTGTGTGTGATGGATGTGTCGAGTATGCGCTATCCGCTCACGGTGCGACACCCTAGTGAGGGCGATCGCATGCGGCCTTTTGGCATGAGGGGAACAAAACTGTTGAGCGACCTATATACCGATGCAAAGCTGAGTCGGATTGAGCGGCAAGGGCAATGGGTGCTGTGTCATGGTGATGACATTGTATGGGCTGTTGGGGTACGTACGGGTGAGCTCTGCCGCCTCAGAGGAGATGAACGCGAGGTGGCACTGATCAGCCTGATGCGTAGCTGATGCTGTCGGGACAAAAAACAAACAGACTTCTTGGTGGGGAGCCAAGAGGTCTGCTCTTGTCAAGCGGACGCTTCCGCCCTGTCTACGGCCTACTTTCACAAGCAAGTGTCGACGTGAAAATCTATTTACTATGAAAAACACATCATGTCAACACTGCAGAGGCGGCATTTGTTCGTAGGATACTATAGAAAATCCTTATCTTTTTTTCCAAAACGAAGTGGTGAACATCAGCAGGATGGTGAACAGCTCGAGACGGCCTATGAGCATGAGCAGGGTGCTCAGCCATTTGGCAGCGGTAGGCAGGGCACTCCAAGAGTAGGCTGGTCCAAAGGTGCCGAGGGCAGGACCGACGTTGCTAATGCTACTTACAGAAATGCCATAGGCTTCGAGAAAGTCAAGTCCCATAATCATGAGAACAAACCACCCGATGAAGATAAGCAGGAAGTAGAGGCAAGTGAAGGTTAGTACCGTAGCGCGGGTGTCTTGACTAATAGGGTTGCCGTCCATGCGCACGGGTATCACGGCATTAGGGTGAAGAATACGGTGGAACTCTCCGCGTATACTCTTGGCAAGGATGGCCACGCGGCCGCACTTCATGGCTCCAGTGGATGACCCGCCACAGGCGCCGAAAATCATGGCGAAACTGAGTAACATCCACAAGTAAGGTGGCCACAGCATGTAGTCAGTTGTGGCAAAGCCGGTAGTGGTCTGTAATGATACTACCTGAAATATTGACAAACGGAAGGCCTTCTCTATGCCCACATCTCCTTGGGCTAGTAATCCGATGGTGATGGCAAGAGTGAAGCCCAGGACTGTGAAGAGATATACGCGGAATTCGGTGTTACGATACAGTTCGCGTATCTTTCCTCTGAACAGTAGCAGGTATAGCAGGGTATAGTTGATGCCACTGAGAAACATGAACAGGGTGAGAACGTACTCTATCAGGGGGGAAGAAAATGCTTCTATGCTGGCTTGGCGGGTAGAGAATCCGCCTGTACCTGTTGCTGTAAATGCGTGGTTGATGGCATCGAACCATCCCATGCCACATATCTTGAGCGATACGGTACAAACGAGTGTGAGCAGTATGTATAT
>JAZPZS010000158.1:0-4826 GCA_045544835.1 Bacteroidaceae bacterium
GGATGTCGGCATTGTGCGACATATCATCGAGCAGCGTCTCCTTGTCTTGAGCTGTAAGCCAGTCTTCGCGTGCCAAGCGGGGATAGAAGCTGTCGCCATCGAGCCAAGCAAAAGCCGACATCGATACCATCGACACCAATAATAATAGGAGATATCTTGTGGGTGTATTCATCGTCTGTAAAGTTCTGTCTTGTTAATGCAATGCAAATATACACTTTATCGCACAATATAGCATCAAAAATGGACTTACAAAAAACTTACAATTCACAACTATCGATGAGACAAAGATTTAGGCTATGGGGTACCCCATCCCCTTTGCTTCGGAACGAATACTGCGAAGCAGGGCGCCCTGCTTTTTTTCGTCAACATCCTGCGCAAGTATGGAGAATTTTGCGTAAGTTTGCACCTGACATCAAAGCATTCAGTTCACATGACTACACTCATCAGTAACGCCACCATCGTCAACGAGGGGGAGCAGTACGTAGGCAGCCTGCTCATCGAGGACGACAGGATAGCCGCCATCCTGCGCGGCATGGAGCCCCACGACATCGTGGCCGACCACACGATAGATGCCACAGGGCAGTATCTGCTGCCGGGAGCCATCGACGACCACGTGCACTTCCGCGACCCGGGACTCACCCACAAGGCCGACATGCGCAGCGAGAGCCGCGCAGCAGCGCGAGGAGGCATCACCTCGGTGATGGACATGCCCAACTGCAACCCGCAGACCACCACCCTGGAGGCGCTGGAGGCGAAGTTTGCCGAGGCGCAGGAGAGGTGTCTCGTCAACCACAGCTTCTACCTCGGAGCCACGACGGGCAACATCGGGGAGATACGCCGCATGGACCCACGCACGGTGTGTGGCGTGAAGCTCTTCATGGGCAGCAGCACGGGTGGCATGCTCGTCGACCAGGAGGAGCGCGTCGAGGCCATCTTCCGCGAGGCACCCACGCTCATCGCCCTGCACTGCGAGGACCAAGCTGTCATATCGGCCAACACCGCCAAGTACAGGGAGGAGACCCACAGCGACGACCCCGACGTGCGGTACCACCCGCTCATACGCAGCGAGGAGGCTTGCTACCGGTCGACCGCCAAGGCCGTAGAGCTGGCCCAGCGGACGGGAGCACACATACACATACTGCACATCACCACAGCCCGCGAGCTGGAACTGCTCGAAGGGGGCAGCCTGCCGGGGAAGCACATCACCGCCGAGGTGTGCCTGCCCCACCTCTACTATACCGATGCCGACTATGCCACCTACGGCACACGCATCAAGTGCAACCCCGCCGTGAAGACGGCTGCCGACCGCGACGCACTGCGCCAGGCACTGCGCGACGGACGCATCGACGTCGTCGGCACCGACCATGCGCCCCACCTGCCCAAGGAGAAGGAGGGCGGATGCCTGAAGGCTGCCTCGGGTATACCCACCATACAATATGTGCTACCAGCCATGCTGGAACTCAGCGACGAAGGCATCGTCAGCCTGCCCGAAATCGTGGAGAAGATGGCACACAACCCCGCTATATTATATAAGGTGAGCCGGCGCGGATTTATCCGACCGGGCTACCAGGCCGACCTCGTGCTCGTGAAGCCCGACGCACCCCATACGGTGAGCGCGGACGAGATCGTCAGCAAGTGTGGCTGGAGCCCCTTCGAGGGACATACCTTCCGCTGGGACATCACCCACACCTGGGTCAATGGACGTGCCGTATACGGGGAGGGAGCGTTCGACGAGCAACAGATGGGCCAGCGACTGACGTTTGACCGATGAGACGAGCACTGACCTACACCGTCCGTGAGGTGGTGCCCTACATCAACTGGCTCTACTTCTTCCACGCGTGGGGCATGGAACCCCGCTTTGCCACGGTGGCCGACGTACACGACTGCCCCGCCTGCCGTGAGGCGTGGATAGCATCGTTCTCCACAGCGGAGCAGCCCAAGGCCCGCGAGGCATGCCGACTCTACCGGGAGGCCACGGAGCTGCTGGGCCAGTGGGCCGACGAGCCCATATGCCATGCCCTGATACTCCTCGCCGAGGCCTACAGCGATGGCGACGACATCGTCGTTGCGGGAAAGCGCATCCCCTTCCTGCGCCAACAATACGTGGGGAAATCGGGCTACACGCTTTGCCTGAGCGACTTCATAGCCCCTCGCGGAGACTTGCCTGCAGCGGCCGACCCCGTAGCACACAGGATGGGCGTGTTTGCCGCTACCGTCAAGGTTTGTGCCAGCAAGCAGGAGTCAAGCTTGCTTGGATGCTCACAGCGAGCGCAGCCGATACTCGACAACGAAGTTGCTGACCCTCAACCATCATCCATCATCCATCAACCATCAACCATCAACCATCAACCCTCATCCATCAACCAAACACCCTCCTCCACTCCACCCTCGCCGACCGCCTTGCCGAGGCCACGGCCGAGAGGATGCACGAAGAGGTGCGCAAGCATTACTGGGGCTATGCCAAGGAGGAGCAGCTCACCATGCAGGAACTCCATGCCGAGAAGTTCCAGGGCATACGCCCGGCCGTAGGCTACCCTAGCCTGCCCGACCAGTCCATCATCTTCCTGATTGACGAGCTGCTGCACCTTGAAGACATCGGCATCGGCCTCTCCGAGCATGGAGCCATGATACCGCACTGCAGCGTGTCGGGGTTCATGTTCGGGCACCCCAAAGCACACTACTTCTCGGTAGGCAGCGTGGGTGAAGACCAGTTGCGCGACTATGCCTGCCGCCGAGGCATCGCCATGGAGGAGCTGAAGAGATACATCACCCCACAGTGAGGGATGCCCGATACATCGGACGGATAAGAAAAGAAAGACATCGCGAGGCTACCCCAAGGCTGCCCCGCGATGTCGTTTTTCACACGCGTAGCGTGCTGTTCTTTTTTACTTGCGTCCCTCTACCTTGAAGCGGTACATGGCAAAGGTCTTGGCGGGCACGTTGGCTACATCGAGCGCAGCACCGTCGGCAGTCTGTACCTGAGGCACAATTGCGGTGGGATTGTCAAGGGTGTTGTCGGCATAGAGGTCGTCAGAGTGGTAGGTGGTAACGTCTACCAACTGGGGCTTCTGGCTCTTCTTGAGGCCTGTGAAGTTGAGCTTCACCTCCTGTGCCTTGTCAGACACGTTGACCACCTTAACGATTACCTCTTTCTTGGCAGCATCCCATACGGCGCTGGCGAAGAGGCCATCCTGACCTTCATTGCCTGCGAGGGGCTTGCCATTCTCTGTAGCCTTGAGCACGTGAGTACCGGTGTTGTGGGCATACATCTGCTGTACGTAGTATGAGCATGAGCGTACGGAGCGGAGGTTGTCGTACCAGATGAGGTCGGGACGCCACTGCCAGCCGTCAACGTGAGCGAAGAGGGGGGCATAGGTAGCCATGTGTACGATATCGGCATTGCGCTCGAGGTTGGTCATGAAGGCGGCCTCGAGGAGCGAAGCATTGAAGTGATTCCACTTGCGACCATTGGCACCGTGGCAAGCATACTCACCGGCAAACACCTTCGGTCCCTTGCGGTCGTAGTTGTCGTAGCGGTTGCCCTGGCTTAGGAACCAGCTCTCGGGACGGTAGAAATGCTCGTCAACGAGGTCTACCTTGATGCGCTTCATCTCGGGCCACAAGTAGTCGAAGTCGCGACCTTCAGAGTTAGGACCAGACGAACCGATAATCTCAATTTCGGGATGAGCCTTGCGCAGGCGCTCTACGAACTTCTCGAGGCGCACTACATACTCAGAACCCCATTGCTCATTACCCACACCAATGTACTTGAGGTTGAAGGGTTCGGGGTGACCCATCTCGGCACGAATCTTACCATACTCAGTGGTAACGTCGCCATTGGCAAACTCGATGAGGTCGAGCGCATCCTGGATATAGGGATCGAGCTCGTCAACTGCTACGTGAGCGTGCTCGCCATTATTCTGATACTGGCATGAGAGACCTACATTCACAACGGGCAGAGGCTCAGCACCAATCTCCTCAGAGAGGAGGAAGTACTCGAAGAAACCGAGGCCATAGGTCTGGAAGTAGTCGGGGAAGAAGCGATGGCGGAAGGTGTAGTGCCAGCGGTTCTCATTGAGCGGACGATTCTCCACAGGGCCGAGCGTATTCTTCCAGTTGTAACGAGTATCAAGGTCGGTACCCTCAACGATACATCCACCAGGGAAGCGGAAGCAACCGGGCTTCATATCAGCCAATGCCTCCATGAGGTCCTTACGCAAGCCACCCTTGCGGCCTTTCCAGGTGTCGACAGGGAAGAGTGAGATGTGCTCGAGGTCTACGGCATTGTTGCCAAGGAGGAAAATGCGGAGCTGTGCCTTGGGCTCAGTCATGGGCGACTTCACTACCACCTCGTACTGCTTCCACTCGCCACCCTCGATATTAATCTCGCGGCTGAGGAAGTCCTGACCCTCACGATTGGTGATGGGTTGGGCCAACTCCATGCGGATGCGGGCGTTCTTCTTGCCTTCAGGAACACGAGCATAGAAGGTGAAGCGATACTCCTTGTCTTTCTCTACACCGATGCCGAAGAATCCTTCGTTAAGAAGGGCTGTCCACTTATGTCCGTGACCAGAGCTCTTGAGGCGTACGTAATTGGGGTTACGGTCGAAAGGACCATCGTTTCTTACTTCCACATTACCGGCAACCTGCCAGCCAGTGAAGGCATAGGGGAAGTCGAAAGAGCGGTTCTTTACTAACTCGGCATACAGACCACCATCGGCAGCATAGTTGATATCTTCGATGAACAGGCCATACATGGTCTTCTGAATGGGTGCACCATTCTTTTTCATCTCTATGGTAAGCTCATGGTTCTGAGCTGTTACCGA
>JAZPZS010000159.1:0-5927 GCA_045544835.1 Bacteroidaceae bacterium
TTACATTGAATGTTTTTGTCAATGTAACCATCGGCATGGGAGACGTCATCCAGAGCGAAAAGGCTTCGGCACGCGTGGTTTCCTGCGGAGCTACTTCTATTTTCATATTATATTTTACATTTAAATATTTTCCAACTTCCAGCCGCAGTCGCCGTGGTAAATCATCTGTTTGGTCATGCCGCCATCAATGCAGATGTTCTCGCCCGTGATAAAGCCAGCCCTGTTGCTGCAGAGGAACAGCACCATATGGGCAATGTCCATAGGGTTCCCTACCCTGCCCGCAGGTTGCTGCGTGGCATCGGGGCCTTCATAAACGGTGTATGCCGTATCTATCCAGCCGGGGGAAATGGAGTTCACTCTTGCTCGTCCCGATAAACTAACAGCCAAGGCATGAGTGAGTGCTGCAATGCCCCCTTTGGCTGCTGTATAGCTCTCGGTCTGTGGCTGACTCATGCGGTCACGCGAGGAAGAGATATTGATGATGGATGCGCCCTCTGCCAAATGAGGCATAAAGAGTTTCACCAGATAGAACGGCGCCGTAACTCCCACACTCAGGGCACACTGGAACTCCTCGTAGGAACATTCATCAATCCCCTTCATCAGTGGCAAGGCATTGTTAATGATGATATCCACTTTCTCATGCTTGCTCAGCACCTCACTTGCAAAGGCCTATAGCACCTCTTTCTTGGAGATGTCTCCAACGAAATGCTCACCCTCTTGCTTGTCAATCACATATACCACAGCTCCTTGATTGCGAAACTCATCGGCAATGCATCGGCCTATTCCGTTGGCACCACCGGTTACAATCACTACTTTATCTTTGAATGTATACTCCATTATAGTATTGTTCTTATTATCTATAATCTCTCCCTTATCAGATGCTTGACGGCTTCGAGTGGATGGTAGAGCATCATCCTCGGGCCTGCCCATCGCATCACCTTCCTCATACGCTCACGCATGTCGGGCTTATAGCAGTGAACGGGGCACTTCTTGCAGGTGGGTTTGCTTTCGCCAAACTGGCATCTGTCGAGACGTGCCTCGGCATACCTGAGCAGTTCGGCACAGTCGCTACAGAGCACCTTGTTTCCCTCGCATCGCCGGCAATAGAGCCTCACCATTAGGCCTACCACCCTCTTCTCCTTCTCTATTCTGCTCATTTTTCCCATTATATCATCAACATTATCCGCCCCTCGGCCTTTGTAAAGGTATCGGGATAGCGACAAATCACCGCATACACCTGATTGGACGTAACGGGCTGCCCATCCTTACGGATATGCAGGTGGTGGCGGTTTATCATCTCCGCTATCTGCTCTGTCCGCATCCCTCTGTTCTGGCTTGCAAGGCAGTAGAGTATGGCTTCTTCTATTTTCATCAAATCTAGTAAAAACTCATTTTAGAGGAAGAGTGAACCATACGACGTAGCCATTGGAAAGCGAGTCAGCTTTGATGCGACATCCTATATGGTTGAAATAGCTGTCGTGCTCACGAATTATCTGGCGGCACACGATATACTCGGCTCCTTGTAGTCGGCCTCCCTCGACGCTACTCATAGAAGTGGGAGAGAAGAGGCTCTGCAATGCTTCAGGAGCAAGGTTACGCGAGGTATTGATCAGAGAAAAACGTACAAAATCAACATCAGCACGAGCCTTGAGGATGAGACCATCGGCTGGTGAGGTGGCAAGAGCTGCATCGAGAAGTTGTTCGAGAAGAAAGGCCACCAAATCGGCATCACAAAGTACCGACAAGTCATCACAGGGGTCTACGATGAGCACTGGGGCACTGGGATATTGACGCACCGCCTTGGCATGATACGCTTGGGCTCGCTGGAGCAGCATGGCGGCCTGTACCTCGGAGCGACGGAAAGTGACCTCGTCCAATTGTCGGGAAGCACAATTGGCTAAAGTCGTGAAGACAACTCTGTAGTAGTCGACAAGTTCCTTCATTTGCCGACGCTCGTCGTGGGCACCAAGACGTGATACCAGCTGCTTAATGCGGTTGGGATAGTATACAGTCTCGTGCTTGATGGTGGAGAGACAGTTGTCGAGTACCATATTCTGCACATGAAGGCGGCTTCCCTCGTGGCGTGCGCGACGTTCTTCATCCTCAATGGACTCGATGTCGCGGTACACATGTCCGACACGCCCAATGAAGGTGTAGGCGAGTACGGCAAGGTAGCCTAGCACGAGCAGGACACAAAAGAGTATAGCTAAAGAGATGTTGCTATTGTAGCGCTGCATACGGTTGCAATAGTCGATGAGCGAGCGGTCTTCGCTGATGAGCTTGTAGAGGTCGTTGTAGATGCGGTTGTTATAACGGTATTGCTCCCAACGGCGCAGGGCAAGATTGGCCACAGCCATTTCGTTGCGCACATCAAGTATAGTGTGGTAATCGGTAGCAAAATCGCTGAGCCACCAGCGCATCTCCACATCGCTATCCTCGCCCCGTGTAGCTGTGAGTGGAGCGATATAGGGATCGGCATACTGACGGTGATGGACATTTAGGTAATGGATGACAGAATCGGCAAAGGAGAGGGCTTCCTCGTAACGTCCATCGACGTTAGCATAATACACGCTATCGGCATAGGTCGAAGCTTGCATCAATAGAGGGGAATAGGATTCATCATTCCCTTCATCCAAAGAAGAGGAGTTTGCAGACATCACAGCAGGAGATGCAATCAAGCACAGTAGCGTCATCAGACGACGCACCCCTTTGGGCAGGCGAAACCAGAAGCGGCTACCCTCGCCCACCCGACTGTCGATTCCCATACGGCATACTTCGAAGAGGGAATCGGTCTTCCGATATTTATCGATGATACCCTTACAGTTGAGCAGCCCGAATCCGCTGCCTTTATTCTTGCGCTGAACAGGAGGCAAGTCCTGACCTATAGAGGCAGCATCATAAACCTTCTCACTCATGATATGAGCGACATCCTCGGCAGACATTCCAGCGCCAGTATCAGCCACCGACAACTCCACATATTCACCGCACACTCCAGCTACAATGCACACCCGTCCTCCCTCGGGAGTGAACTTGCGGGCATTGTCGGCCAGCGTGTTGAGCATAAAGAAGGTCAGTGCCTTATCGGCTTTGACAACAGCATCGGTAGGCTGTACATCGAGTGTGAGTCCCTTCAATGCAAAGGTGGAACTGCTACGTGCAACCATATCAAAGACCTCAGACAGAGGGAATGATTCTATATGCAGGCTCACCATTCCTTGGGTGGTCTTGATCCATTGGGAGAGCACCTCATTGAGGTTATTGATTTCATCGGCCAACTCGCCTATATATTCCAATTTAGACGCACGAAGTGCCGTATCATTCCAAACCTCATCCTGCTGCAATCGGTCGACCTCACGTACCATGCGGTCGATATAGGGCATCATGCCCGTCACCATGGAGAAGGTAGACTTACGTACCACATTGCCTCGCTTGCCGGTTTCTACCTGACGTTGTTGCAAGCAAACCCTCTCCTCGGTCTCCTGCAGAAGATCGAGCAGTTGCTGCTCATACCCTTTACCTTTCATACGGCGACGTCTTGAAAGCAGAACGATAAGTATACCCAACAAGGCTATGCCGATGAGCACGGCACACAGCAATAGAGTCATCGTACGTTGCTGACGCTTGAGCGACAGGTAGCGGCTCTCCAGTTCCTTGTCCTGACGTGTTGTTTCCAACAGATCGAGGTATTGGTTTCGGTGATGGTCAGACATGCTCTTGTCGCCCAATCCAGCATAAGAGAGGCTAGCCTCCTCATGGAGGCGACACAGCGCGTCGGGTACTAAATTCGCCTCTTTGTCAAGCAATGTCAATAATGTGTCGAGAGCTGTCTCATATGCGTCCATCCTATTATATATGGACGCACTCTGTATAGTAGCATTCACCACCCCATAGCTATCGCCATAGGCACGCAGGCATCGCTGTGCATCGTGAGTAAGATCAAAGGCCACCTCCTCGGCACCTTCTGCCAGCAGAGCGAATGAGTTGGGACGCTGACGGGAGATATGAGTACGGCGCAACGAGTCGGCCAGAAGCTCTGCCAAGCCCGATGATGCCAGTCCCTCGAAATATCCGTATCCACCTTCACGACTAGTACGCAAGCAAGCATTGAGGTGGGTGTACCGACGCAACACACGTTGTTCATATGTATCGCCCCCCATGTCAAGGCCTATTCCTTTAAGGTATTGCGCCATAAGCAACTGCGACGAGTCGGCACGCAACGCATCGTCATCAGACACCCTGTCCATCTCGGCACGTGCTTCGGGCCGTTGTCCCACCATATAGTGATGCAGCGCTGTTACCATATGGAGATCGTTCACTGCTGACTGTAAGCGTGCTCTCTCTGCCGGAGAAAAGAATTCCACTTCTTCGTTGATGTGTGCCAAACGCTTCATGGCTCTTACACGGCAATTGTAGAAAGCCAGATTATCGGCAATGCGCAGATAGACGTTCATACGCCCCACATCGGCCACCAAGCGCTCAAGCTCGCAGCCTGCCAGGCCGTCTACCTCATCGTACCACCAGAGTGCAGCATCGTAGTCCATCTGCATGTAAGCAACAAAGCCCAGCATGTTGCATGCCACGGTACGACCATGACGGTAGCGTCCTGACTCTTTGTAAGCCATTGTAGCATAATAGGTGGTAGAGTCCAAATCACGGTAACGCCATGCATAGGCCCTGCGGTTGTGTTCATCAGCCAGATGTGTGCCTGCACTGTGAACACCATGTGCCGTGCAACTTACAAGCCACACGACACATAGCCCATTCATTATACATCTGAGGATACCTGTCATTCTGTTTCTTCAGGCGTTCAGAAGTGACGCTCGCTTTAGAAAAGTCTCCTAACTCCTAATCGAGCATCCTCTTATTTCATCAGCTTCTTCAGGTCACAGTCGGTCTGCTTGATGCCCTTGCGGAACATCTTGGCATTGAGCTGAGCACCGAGGAGCGAGGTGTGCGTATGGTCGCGCTTGTAGTACTTGGCGGCCTTCTCCTTGCTGCCTGCCTTGCGGTCGAGGTAGTCGGCTGTGAGGTTGTGCATATCCACGAAGGCTACACCGAGTTCATCGGCAACCTCCTTGGCCCATGTGGCACAGCTGCCTGGGCGACGCTCCATCTTGCCACCGGGCCACTCGTTGCGCGGAGTCATGCTCACGATGACAGGGGTACCACCCTTCTCGCGCACGTCACCTACAAACTTGCGCAAGTACCAGCCGTATGAGTATACCACCTTATAGGTGCGATCCTTCTCGAGGCGGTACACATGACTGCTGTCCTTCACGCCACGGATGTCGGCACGAGCCTTGCCACCGGCAATGTCGCCCATATCGTTATGACCAAACTGTATGAGTACATAGTCGCCGGGCTCGATGCTGTTGTACACCTTCTCCCAACGGCCCTCCTCAACGAAGGTGCGGGCACTGCGGCCTGCCTTGGCAGCATTGACGAGCGTACACTTCTTGGTGTTGAACACGGTGTGAGCCACACTGGCCCATCCCCACATGCTGTTCTCGTCCTTATCTTCATTCTTCACGGTGCTGTCGCCTGTAAAGAACACGACGGGCTTGCCTGGCTCGCGCACAAACTGCTCCTTGGGAAGATCGAGCGGCAAGAGGTAGTCCTTCAATGCCAGTCCGTCGCAAGCAGCAATGGCCTCGGCAGCCGAGCGGGCATTGGTCTTGGCACCAAACTCGCTGGTGTGTATCTTGTCGAGGTAGAACATGTAGTTTACCTTCCAAGGGCCATAAGCCTCAAACTTACGGGCGGTAGTACCCTCAAGGTCGATCCAGGGCACATTCATCTCGCGAGCAATCTCCTGCTGCCACTTGGTAAAGGTGTCGCGCTTGCGAGTGATAGTCAAACTCCTTTGGGAAGATAAATCTTCCGTCGTCGCAATCGGCGCTCCATCCGCGCCGACCCAAGAGTTGCGT
>JAZPZS010000160.1:0-10600 GCA_045544835.1 Bacteroidaceae bacterium
GGGATTATGCCCAAATTATCAAATAATTCAATTGACAAATAAATGGTAAATCGTAAATTGTCAAATTGTAAATGTGGTTATTTACTTCTTACTCTTAATCATCGTGTGCTTATGCTCAGCCCAGTGTGCATCGAGAGCAAGCTGGCGGCGGTGCTTGCGACGCTTACGCTTGATGCCTACACCAGTAAACATACAGTAGAGTACGGGCACGAGCACAAGGGTAAGGATGGTAGACACGGTGAGGCCACCGATTACCGATACACCCAATGGACGCCACATTTCAGAACCTTCACCCTGATCAATGGCCATTGGCACCATACCGAGGATAGTAGTGAGAGTAGTCATAAGCACAGGACGCAGACGGCTGCGGCCTGCAGTGATGGCCGACTGGATGGCACTCATACCGCGCTCACGACACAACTTGGTGTAGTCGATAAGCACGATACCGTTCTTCACCACGATACCGAAGAGCATGATACATCCCATGAGGCTCATCACGTTAAGGCTGGTGCCTGTGAGCGCCAAGGCGAGAATCACACCGGCAATAGAAAGCGGCACGGCAGTGATGATGATGAAGGGGTCGGTGAACGACTCGAACTGAGCTGCCAATACAATGAACACAAGCATGATGATGAGTATACCAAGTACACCAAGGTCGCCGAACGATTCCTGCTGATCCTCAAAGTCACCGGCAAGGTTCACATTGATACCCAAGGGGATGTCCATATTCTTGATGATCTTGTTGCTGGCGGTCACGATATCGCCCATGGGTACACCGGCATTGATGATGGCCTTGACGGTATTGATACGCTCGCGGTCCTTACGCTCGATGGAGGGGGGCGAGAATCGCTCCACTACAGTACCTACGTCTTTGATACGTACGGCTGCACCATTAGCACCGTAGATGAGGATGTTCTCGATGTCCTCGATGCTGGTACGGTACTCGGGCGCATAGCGCACCTTGATGTAATGCTCGTCGCCATCCTCACGATAGAATGAAGCTGTAGAACCATTGATGCGGTTGCGCAAGTAGGTCGCTGCTGTGCTCACGTTGAGTCCGTGACGGGCCAGCTTCTCGCGATCGAAGTCGACTTGTATTTCGGGCTGATAGTCTGAGCGGCTGATACGCACCTCACTCACACCGTCTAGCTTGAGCAGTTCGGCACGCAGGTCGCGAGCCACCTTGTCGGTAGCATCGAAGTCGTATCCGTAGATTTCGAAGTCGATAGATGATTGTCCACCCATACCCGAGTTACCACCGGCACTTACGGTATACTTCTCAATTTCCGGATAGCTGTTGAGGTCGGCACGGATAAGTTCGGAAATCTCAAACAGAGTGCGTTCGCGCTCATCGGGGTCAACGAGTGTGATGTTGAACGAACCGATATGAGTACCGTTGTCCTGCATGGAGGCGAAGGTGTTGTCCTCGCTGGCCTGACCTACGGTGTAGTTGACTACGCGAGCTTCGTCCTTGAAGTCGGCCATCCACTTGTCGGCCAACTCCTTGGCGATGGCATGGGTACGCTCCGTACGGGTACCTACAGGCATATACATCTTCACGGTCATACGGCTGTCGTCGGATGAGGGGAAGAACTCTACGCCTACATACTTGAAGGTGAAGAAGAAGGCAACACAAATCAGTACACAGGCGGTGAGCACCGTCTTGCGGTGACGCACGGCCTTGTCGATCATACGGCCATACCAAGCATCCAGACCATCAAGGACACGCTGGATGGGGGTAAAGAAGATGGTATAGAAACGGCTATGCTTCTTCTTCAGACGCAACATCTGCGAGCAGAGCATCGGGGTCAGCGTCAAGGCCGATACGGTAGATACGGTGAGGATTACACACATCATCCAGCCCAACTGCTTGAACATCATACCCATCATGCCACCGGCCAGTGTCATGGGGAAGAACACGGCAATCATCGTCAGCGTAGAGGCTACAACGGAGATGGCCACCTCATTGGTAGCGTGAATAGCTGCCTGCTTGGGGTCAGAGCCTCGCTCGATATGCGTGGTCACGTTCTCCAACACCACGATGGCGTCGTCCACCACCATACCGATAGCGATAGAGAGACAGGCGAGCGAAATCATGTTGAGTGAACCATCGGTGACTGCCAAGTAGATGAACGAGGCAACCAACGAGATGGGGATGGTGATGGCGATAACGAAGGTGGCACGCCAGCGACCGAGGAAGAGGAACACCACAAGCACTACGAAGAGCAGGGCGTAGAGCACCGTCTCGGCAAGGCCGCTGATGGAGTTCTCGATATTCTCCGAGGTATTGGCCACGAGACCAATCTTCACGTCAGAGGGGAGGTTTTCCTGCAGCTTGGGAAGCATCTCGAGCACCTTGTTGGAGATTTCCACGGAGTTGGCTCCCGACTGTTTCTGCACTACGATGGTAGCACCGCGCACTCCGTTGGTGAAGGTCATCTGTCCGCGTTCTTGGATGGTATCTACCACCTCGGCTACATCGCGCAGATAGATGTCGCTGCCACCCATAGAGGCTACGACGATGTTCTCCATCTCCTTGGGATCGTTGAACTCACCCTCTACGCGGAGCGGGAAGGTCTCGTTACCGATGTCAAACGATCCACCGGGGATGTTCAAGTTCTCAGCCGAGATAATCTGGCTGATGGCCTCGATGCTGAGGTTGTAGGCCTCCAACTTCACAGGGTCGCAGTAGACGTATATCTCACGCTCTGCAGCACCACCGATCGACACCGAACCCACACCGGGGATACGTGCCAAGGGGTTGGCCACGTTGTCATCGAGGATTTTGTAGAGTCCGTTGGTCGACTGGTCGGCCTGCACCGAAAGGATCATGATAGGCATCATGTCGGAGTCGAACTTCAGGATGATGGGCGTGCTCACGGCATCGGGCAGCGCCGAGGTTATCATATTCAGTTTGTCGCGCACATCGTTGGTGAGGTCGTCGATGTCGTGTCCGTATTCAAACTCGAGCGTGATGAGAGACATATTCTCCGCTGAGCGCGAAGTGATGTGCTTGAGGTTGGCCACCGAGTTGAGCGTACTCTCCAAGGGGCGTGTCACATTGTTTTCAATATCCGATGCGCTGGCGCCCGAGTAGGATGTCATCACCATGATAATATTCGGTTCCATCTTCGGGTAGAGGTCGATCGGGAGCTTGGTGGCTGAGAACACACCGAACACCACGATGGCAACGAAGATGAGCGCAGTCATAATCGGTCGTTTGACCGAACCTTCATATAAACTCATGTTTTCTAATCAGAATGAAGACCCCCTCTAACTCCCCCTCTAGGGGGAGAACTCCTATCCTGTAGAGGAGTTAGATGAGGTATGTTGTTATTGATTTAGCTTGCTTGTTCTCTCTATGCTCCCCATAGAGGGGGAGCTGTCCGAAGGACTGAGGGGGTCCTTACTTCTCCACTCTCACCTCCATGCCGTCAGCCAATCGGCCCTGACCGGCAATGACTACGGTAGCACCGTCGGGGATACCGCCAAGGAGCTCGTAGGCATCGTCGAGGCGCTGGCCAAGATTTACCTTCACGTAGCTTACCTTACCATTATCATATAGGTATACGAAGCGCTCGCCAGAGCCGGGCTGCTTCACGATGGCCATGTCGGGAACCACCACGCGGTACTCGGTGCCGAAGTTGAGCTCAGCACGGGCAAACATGCCGGGGCGTACCTTCTCATTGCTGTTGGGTAATGTCAGCTCTACGGGGAAGGTGTGGGTAGCGGCGTTGATGGTGGGGTACTTGAGCGATACGGTAGCGGTGAACTTCTCGCCAGGCAGGGCATCAAGGGTGATGATGGCCTTGTCGCCCTTCTTTACCTTAGAGTAGTAGTTCTCCGATACGTTGACGAGCAACTTCACGGGGCGAATCTGCTCCACGGTGAGGATAGCTGCACCGGCATAGAGGTCACCATTGTCATAGTTGCGGGCAGTGACGATACCATCGATGGGGCTCAAGAGCTGGGTATTCTCCATGATGTTGTTGTACTGGCTCTCAGCCACCTCGAGCGACATCTTCATGTTGTCAAACTCGGCCTTCGACACACCGCCTACGGCATAGAGTTCCTTCACACGGGCAAAGTCAACCTTTTGGTTCTCAATCTGCAAGGTCAACTGCTGCAGGTTGGCAGCATCCATCTGTACGAGCTTCTGACCTTTGCGTACGTGGTCGCCCACCTCTACAAAAATCTTGTTGATACGACCGGGAGCCTGAGGAGCGATGTTGTTCTTCACCTCAGCCTGTACGGTACCTACATAGTCGCGCACCTGATCTACGGGGCGCACTGCCACCTTAGCCACCTTCACGGCGGGCTTCACCTCTTCGGTTTCGACGGCAGTCTGTGTTGTCTGACTCTTGCCGCCACAAGCAGCCAACAATACGGTCAGGGCCATGGCTGCCAACGAGAATGCTTTTCTTTTCATTGTATACTATGATTGATTTGTTTCTATTCTTTTCTTAACCACGGATTTCTCAGATTTCTCGGATTAAATCTCTATGAGCAAAAACACATAGTTCCCAGATAGAGATAACATAATCTGTGCAATCCGTGCAATCTGTGGTTTTTACTTCACATATTCCTTTCCCTGCAGCTTATCCAGGTCGGCCTTGGCGCTCAGATAATCGAAAATCGACTGTGCATAGGTGAGCTGTGCCTGTGTGAGTGCCACCTCGGCGCTGTTAAGCTCGAGGATGGTGCCGCGGCCCACTTCGTAGAGTTTCTCTGCAATGGCGCGTCCCTTCTCGGCCTGTGTGATGGCCTCCTTGTTGCTCGATACCTGCTCGGCGCTGGCCGCCATGCTATTGAGGTAGCTCTGCTGCTGCATGGCAAGCTGGCGTGCGGTATAGTCGCGGTTCTGCATCAGCTGGCTGATTTGTATGTTCGTCTTCTTCACGTTCGAGAAGTTGCTGTACTTGAACAAGGGGATGCTCACGCTCAGGGCCAAGTTGCTGTATGGGTTCCAGTTGTACTCCTTGAACTTGAAGTCGTTGGCCATGCAGGTGTACATGTAGTTGAATTGCAGGGCTACCATCGGGGCAAAGTTCTGCTTGTTGAGCGAGAGGGTCTGCTGCAACATCTTCACGTTCATGTCCATCTGCTTCAATGCGCTGTTCTCCTTGAGCGAATTGGTGTCGGCGGTGAGGATACCTGCGTACACGTTCTCCTCATAGTCCTTGAGGCTGCCGATGAGTTCAAATTCCGTCTCAGGCTCGATGTTCATCAGCACCAGCAATTGCAGCTTCGACAGTTCTACGGCATTGCGTGCCGAGATGACCGAAGGCTTCAGATTGCGCATCTGTACCTCAGCGCTGATCTTGTCGAACTCGCTCACGCGTCCCTGCTCAAACTTGGCATTCACGATGCGGAAGTTCTCCTCGCTCTGCGCGAAGCTCTTCTCCAGCACGGCATAGCTGTCTTGTGCCAGCAGTGTCTGATAGAAGGCCTTGGTCACTTGGTTCACCAGGTCCTGCCTCGATGAGCGTGCCTGCTCTACGGCCAGTGCCACATCGGTCTTGGTCAGTTTCATGCTCTTGTAGAGCGTAGGAGCGAATATGGGCAGGCTCACCGAGAGGCCACCATTGTATGAGTTCTCGATACCCACCTGAAACTCCATACCGTTCATCACCATCGTCTGCTTCTTGATGGTGCGGGTATACGAGCCAGCCAGCGATGCCTCGGGAAGCAATCCCATCACCGTCTCCTTATTGGAGATTTTCTTCAACTGAACAGTTTGCTCCGCCACCTGGATTGTAGGGTTGTCGCTCAGGGCAATCTCTATCGCCTGCTCGAGCGTCAGCGCCAACTTCTCCTGTGCCATGGCACCCAAAGCGCACAGGCAGAGGATAGCCATCATTATCGGCCGTTTGCCGACAGTACACATCTTTTTCATTTCTTTGCTTTTTCGCTTAAAAAACTATTACTATTTCCATTGTTTTATTATCTCCAATCCCTTATCGGTGGCCAACCCGCGCAGCATCACCAGCACCACCGAGTCGTATATCACCCTGGGAGGATAGTTGCGCACTTCGGGGTTGATGAGTAGCTTGTCTATCTGAAAGCCATCCTGACGGAGGAACACCTCGTAGTTCACATCGTCTCTCAGCAGTCCCTGCTTTACTCCCATCTGCAACCACTCCTTGATGCGGTCGGCATGTTGGACATGCACCTGCTCGAAGAATGTCTGCACTTGAGGGTAGCGCATGAGTTCAATAAAGAATAAAGGATTGACCTCCCGACAATGTTCAATCACCCACTTGTAAAGCATGAATATCTGTTCCAGCACATTGGCCGAGCTACAGATAATCTCCTTGACATTTTGGTGGAAGCCCATGGAGATTACTTTCACCACCTCAAGCAGCAGTTCCTCCTTGTCGGAGAACAGTTCGTACAGCGTCTTCTTGGATATGGAAAGTTCGCGTGCAATATCGTCCATACGTGCCTGCTTCACGCCTTGCGCCTGAAACAGGATGGTGGCCTCCATTATGATACGCTCACGCAAATCTATTTTGTCTATACCTCTTTCCATTACTGCACTCTAAATCGGGTGCAAAGTTAGTGGAAACTTTTGGCACGGCAAAAAGTTTACGTGTTATTATAACACTATTTAATGTGCTAATAAATATAATTCACATTTTGCAACATTTCTATTTTTTTTATCAAAAAAATGACAATATGAGTAGGAATATTTTAAGTGTCATGCGTATTTATAAATAAAGACGATAACATTATTATATTAATATGTATGAAAAAGTATCTGATAGGTTACGATATAGGCAGTTCGTCTGTTAAGGCTAGCCTCGTTGAAATTGAGAGTGGACGCTGTGTCGCTTCGTCGTTTTATCCGAAAAATGAAGCTCCCATTATAGCAGTTCGTCCAGGATGGGCCGAACAGGAGCCCGACAGCTGGTGGCAGTACTTGAAGATGGCAACTGCCGACATCATGGCTACGTCGCAAGCCACAGGCGATGATGTGGCTGCTATTGGTATCTCATACCAAATGCATGGACTGGTGTGCGTAGACAAACAGGGAGTTCCCTTGCGTCCTTCTATCATTTGGTGCGACTCGCGAGCGGTGCCTTATGGTGAACGTGCATTGGATGTTATGGGTGAGGAGCGCTGTCTCTCTCATCTACTTAATTCTCCAGGAAACTTCACGGCTTCAAAACTTGCTTGGGTCAAGGAACACGAACCCGAGTTGTATGCCAAGATTGATAAGGTTATGTTGCCGGGCGACTATATAGCCCTTCGTCTCACAGGTGAGGCATGTACTACAGTGTCTGGATTGTCCGAAGGAATCTTTTGGGATTTCATGGAAGGTCGTCTGTCATCCGATGTGATGGAATATTATGGTTTTGATACTTCGCTCATTCCACCTGTGCGGCCGACCTTTGCTCCGCAAGGTGAAGTGACGGCTTCTGCGGCAGCTGAGTTGGGCCTTGTCGCAGGAATTCCTGTATCTTACCGAGCTGGTGACCAGCCAAACAATGCGCTTTCGTTGGGGGTCTTCAATCCCGGTGAGATAGCCTCTACTGCAGGCACCTCAGGGGTGGTATATGGTGTGCTAGGTGCTGTTAACTTCGATCCTAAATCGCGTGTCAACACTTTTGCTCACGTAAACCATACCGCTGAGCAGACCCGCCTCGGTGTACTTCTATGCATTAATGGTACGGGCATCCTCAATTCGTGGATGCGGCGCAATGTACTTTCCGAAGGTTTCTCTTATGCTGCCATGAATGATTTGGCGGCTACTGCGCCCATCGGTGCTGATGGACTGAGTATACTTCCCTTTGGTAATGGAGCCGAACGGGTGTTGGAAAACCATGCTCCAGGATGTAGTTTCCATGGTATTAACTTCAATACGCATACTCAAGCCCATCTGCTGCGAGCAGCTCAGGAGGGTATTGTCTATTCGTTTAAATATGGCATTGAGGTGATGGAGCAGATGGGCATGGAGGTGTCAAAGATTCATGCCGGTCATGCCAATATGTTCCTTAGCCCACTCTTCCGCCAGACATTGGCTAATGTTACTGGTGCTACAATCGAACTGTACGATACGGATGGTTCGGTTGGTGCTGCCAAAGGAGCCGGAATCGGTGCTGGTATATATGAGGATAAGGATGAGGCCTTTGCTTCGCTCCAACGTCTTGCTGTCATCGAACCGAAAATAGATGAGGTAGAGCCTACTGCGGCAGCTTATGAAAGATGGAAGAACTGCTTAAATGGACTAAGCTGAGGTTTTCTTTGATGGATAGCTCTCGGTGGTTAATCCCTTTTTGGAGAATAGATATGTGAGACTTGCTACTCTTTACTTTCCGCTTTGTTCTGAGGTTGAAGTGTCTTTAGGCCTTTCCCCCTCACATAATTGATTTTATCCTTTGTTGTCAATTCGCGTGGATAGTTAATGAGCACTTTTTTGTCATTGGCAAGAGTGATCAGTGCTATCTCATCGAGATTGTTGCTGATAATGTTGAATCGACCATATACAGTACTGTGGAAATCTGCGCCTAATAGGGTGAGCCCATGTGCCGTATGGGCGCCATTGCGGCCGTACTCCCAAGTCGTATGTTCTTTGAAGGAGTCTTTGTTAACGGGGTCAATTCTTTTTACCTTTTTATATTCTAATTTGCTGCCAAAAAGTCTGACAATTGTGATTTTCCCTGGCTCTATTTCGATGTGGTGGATAATACTGCTAAGAATATTAGCTACCCAAGAAAGTAACATGAGACCTGGGAATCCAATGGCAGTAATATAAAGAATACTGATTATTATTGGTCCTGTAATCTCTGATGCAGAAAGGAATGCGAAGAATATAAACAAAAAGTAACCAATACAAAACAATGTCGGTGGAATTAACAGTGTGAGATAAACTATATACCGTATGTCCCACCTGAATTTGTAGATTTGTTTCATATTATTTTACCTATAGGATACGTTTCCAGTTGTCTTTCTGGACAAGTGTGGACCGTGGCGTTTACTTGTATATTGCCTTGGTGCCTGCCAGTAGCGTGTTCATCATGAGCGACACGATGGTCATAGGGCCTACGCCGCCAGGTACGGGGGTGATGTAGGAGCATCGGGGGGCTACCTCGTCGAACTTGACGTCGCCGGTGAGCTTGAAGCCGCTCTTGCGGGTGGCGTCGGGCACGCGGGTGGTACCCACGTCGATGACTACGGCGCCCTCCTTCACCATGTCGGCCTTCACGAAGTTGGGCTGGCCCATGGCGGCAATGAGGATGTCGGCCTCACGGCACTCCTTGACGAGGTCCTTGGATCGGCTGTGGCAAACGGTCAC
Organism: Bacteroidaceae bacterium; assembly: GCA_045544835.1. Classification (GTDB taxonomy): domain Bacteria; phylum Bacteroidota; class Bacteroidia; order Bacteroidales; family Bacteroidaceae; genus UBA1189. Next base: position 9,299 of record JAZPZS010000160.1, read on the forward strand.
GGTGGCATCGCCGGGGTAGGCCTTCTGCATCATGAGGGCAGCCATGGGCTTGCCCACGATGTTGCTGCGGCCCAAAATGACGCATTTCTTGCCCGAGGTCTCTATGTTGTAGCGCTTGAGCAGTTGCAGTATGCCGTTGGGTGTAGCCGACACGAAGCAGGGGAGCCCGATGGCGAGGCGGCCTACGTTGATGGGATGGAAGCCGTCTACATCCTTGCGGTAGTCGATGGCTTCGATGATGCGCTGCTCGTTGATGTGGCGGGGTAGGGGGAGCTGCACGATGAAGCCGTCGACGTCGGCATCCTGGTTGAGGCGGTCTATCTCGGCCAGCAGGGTCTCTTCGGTGACATCGCTCTCATAGCGGATGAGCGAGGAGGTGAATCCGCATACCTCGCAGGCCTTCACCTTGTTGGCTACGTATGTCTCACTGCCTCCGTCGTGGCCTACCAGTATGGCGGCCAGGTGGGGGCGCTTCTCGCCGCGCGCCACGCGCTCGGCTACTTCGGCAGCAATCTCTTGCTTGATCTGCTCCGATATGGCTTTTCCGTCAATTAGTTGCATGAAAAGAATTCTGAATTATGAATTGTGAATCCTGAAAATAGAATGATGTTAGTTGAATTGTGTAATTCTGAATCCTGTCTTACTTATAAGCTAGTGTGTGTGTCAACTCATAATTCATAATTCATGATTCAGAATTATGAGAAAGCGTATCAACGCTTTCTCATCGGCATTCCCATCTTGCCCATAGGCATGTTGGCCACGTTCTTCATCATCTTGCGGGTTTGCTCAAACTGCTTCAGCAGGCGGTTCACCTCCTGTATGTTGGTGCCGCTACCCTTGGCGATGCGCTGGCGGCGGCTGCCGTTGATGGCGTCGGGATGGCTGCGTTCATAGGGTGTCATCGAGTAGATGATGGCCTCTACGCTCTTGAAGGCGTTGTCGTCGATGTCGAGGTCCTTGATCTGCTTGCCCACACCGGGTATCATGCCCATGAGGTCCTTGATGTTACCCATCTTCTTGATTTGGGCTATCTGGGTAAGGAAGTCGTTGAAGTCAAACTGGTTGCGTGCCAGCTTCTTGGTGAGCTTCTTGGCCTCCTCCTCGTCGAACTGCTCCTGTGCCTTCTTCACGAGCGATACGATGTCGCCCATGCCGAGGATACGGTCGGCCATACGGTTGGGGTGGAACACATCGAGTGCTTCGAGCTTCTCGCCCGTACCCACGAACATGATGGGCTTGCTCACTACCGTGCGGATAGAGAGGGCGGCACCACCACGGGTGTCACCGTCGAGCTTGGTGAGT